>DATIFE010000064.1:0-17855 GCA_035455425.1 Anaeromyxobacteraceae bacterium
TGGACCCGGGAAACCAACCCATGGCGAAGCGGAATGCGGGCCGCCTCCTGGCCCTGGTGGCCGGATGCGTCTCCTGCGCCGGCGCGCCCGCGAGGGCGTGGGGTGCGCCCCGCGGCGCGCCGGCCGCGCCGCCGGCGGGAATCGACGCCAGCGCCGTCCTGCCCGCCGATCGCATGGCGCGGTGGAACCCCGGCATCCTGGCGGACGGCCAGCTCCGGCTCCCCCTCGGCCCCGACCGGCTGCCGGTGCGCACCCGCGCCTGCGCCCGCCTGGCCGCCTCCTCCTGGGGCAACGGCGCGGCCGACGCCACCGCCGGCATCCAGAAGGCCCTCGACGCCTGCCCGGCGGGACAGGTGGTCCAGCTCTCGGCGGGCGACTACCGCATCACCGACTCGCTGCGCATCACCCGGGGCATCGTGCTGCGGGGGCAGGGGCCGGAGCGGACCCGGCTCCGGATGCCCTTCGGCACCAACGCCGCCGTGATCGCCGTCGGGACCCGGTGGTTCAAGTTCACGCAGAGCGTGGACCTGGCCGCGGACGCCGCCCGCGGGAGCTTCTCGGCCACCCTGGCGAGCGACCCGGGCCTCCGCGCCGGCGAGCTGGTGGCGGTGGACGAGCTCGCCGACCCCGCGGTCAGCGCCTGGGGGCGGAAGTCGCCCCCCGGAGACCCCTCCCACGCCTGGTTCACGCGGCCGGAGCGCCCGGTGGGGCAGGTGCTGGAGGTGGCGGCGGTGCGCGGGCGCACCGTGACCTTCACCACCCCCTTCCACATCGGCTTCCGCACCGCGCAGCGGGCGCAGCTCTCGCGGTTCTCCCAGGCCGAGGGGGGGCCGCCCGTTCCCTCGGTGAAGTACGCGGGGATCGAGGACCTGTATGTCTCCGGGGGAGGCGACGGGAACCTCCGCCTGCTGGCCGCCTCGGAGTCGTGGATCCGGAACGTGGAGTCCGACGCCCAGGTCGGCGAGGCGGTGGCCATCGCCGGCTCCTTCCGGTGCGTGGTGCGCGACTCCTACTTCCACTCGACGCGGGCGCCGCAGCCCGGCGGCGGCGGCTACGGCATCTCCTTCTCCCTCTACTCGGCCGACAACCTCGTCGAGAACAACATCTCCTGGAACATGAACAAGGTCATGGTGATGCGCGCGTCCGGCGGGGGGAACGTCATCGGCTACAACTACCTCGAGGACGGGTGGATCAGCTACGCCACCGGCTGGGTGGAGGCCGGCGCCAACGCCTCGCACATGACCACGCCTCACTACGAGCTGTTCGAGGGCAACGAGGCCTTCAACTTCGACGGCGACAACACCTGGGGCAACGCCGTCTACATCACCGTCTTCCGCAACCACTTCACCGGCAAGCGCCGCTCCGCGCCCCCCCTCCGGCTCGCCGACCGGCAGAACCGGCGCGCCGTGGGGCTGAACGCGGGCCACTGGTGGTACAGCTTCATCGGCAACGTCCTCGGCTACGAGGGCATGAGCCCGGCCCCGGCCCGGGCCTTCACCTACGAGGGGTCGTACCCCTGGGACGAGGACCCGGTGCCGATGTGGAAGCTGGGCTACGACCCGGAGAACTGGAGCGCCCGGGCGGACCCCAAGGTCCTCTCCACCGTGCTGCGCGACGGCAACTACGACTACGTCACCCGCGAGGTCCACTGGGCCGGCGGCGTCCCCAAGGCGCTGCCCGACTCGCTCTACCTGGCGCGGAAGCCCGCCTTCTTCGGGGACGCGGCCTGGCCCTGGGTGGATCCGGCGGGCGCCGTGAAGCTCCAGCTCCTCCCGGCGCGCGCCCGGTTCGACGCCCTTCACCGGTAGCGCGCGGCCGGACCCGGCGCGGCGGGCCGGCTCCGGGGATGCCTCACAGCTCGGTCCGCCAGCCCCAGCGGGCGACGAAGGAAACGCTCCACTCCCAGAAGGTCGTGCCGGGGATGGCCGCCCGCGTCAGGCTGCCGTCGGTCGCCAGCACCGCGTCGGTGCGCGGCACCTCGGTGTACCCGGCGCGGAAGGCGAGCCCGTAGTCGCTGCGCTGCTGGAGGTACCAGACGGCCAGCTCCGAGGCCCCGGCGCCGTTCCGGGGCCGCCAGTCCCGGATGAGCGCCTGGCCCGCCAGCTCCCCGGTGAGGCGCCAGCGCGCCAGCGGCTGCCAGGTCATCCCGGCCTTCACCGTGCCCCGCTTCTGGACCGAGACCGTGTACGGGTCGACGTAGGGGGCGTAGGCCACGCCCAGGCTGGCCCCGAAGCCGGGCCGCTCCAGCGGCGGCCGCTTGGCGATGCCGGCCTCGAACACCGGCGTCAGCCGCTCCTGCGTGGGGGCGAGGCCGCCCCCGGTGGACTGGCCCGCCAGCGTGCTGCGCACGGTGGCGGCCACGCCGGCCCCTAGGTAGCTGTCCACCTCGGGCGTCAGGTTGCGGTCCCAGCGCAGGCCCGCGTCCACGATGTCGCCGATGCCGAAGGAGTAGACGTTGGTCCGGGAGTACTTGGCCCGCAGGCCCAGCTTGTCGTGCGGCGAGGGCGTGGCGCCGGCGTGGGCCTCGACCACCCAGCTCTCCTGGGGCGGGAAGAACTGCTTCCCCTCCCTGTCGGTGGCGCCGCCCGTGGCGAAGCTGAGGCCTCCGCCCAGCGAGTAGTGGCGGGTGATGCCGACGTTGCCGGTGAGGGCCGCCGACTCCCCGTGGTACGGGGTCTGCTTCGGGGTGTTCCCCATTCCCACCTGCGCCGGCTGCTGCGTGCCACCGGAGGTCACGTCCGGGGCGGTGAGCTGGGCGGCCGGGGTGATCTGCTGCGTGCCCTGGGAGAAGGTGCCGGTGAGGTCGAGCCGGCTCCGGCTGGAGGGCTGCCAGGCTCCCAGCAGCGAGGCCGTCCCGAAGTAGGCGGTGTCGTAGACCTCGGTGCTCCCCGCCTTGGCGAGGAACAGGAAGCTCGATGCGTAGGCCAGTCGCAGCGTGTACCGCTGCGGCTCGTCGAGCGCCAGCGACAGGTTGGGGCTGAGGGTGTAGGGCACCGGGTCGGTGAGCCGGGTGCGGTTGCCGGCGGCGTCCGTCGCGTTGCCCTTGAGGCCCCGGGCCTCGCTGCGGACCCCGGCGTCGACGAGTCCGGTCACCGCCAGCGCGGAGGCGAGCAGCGATGCGGCCCCGGCCAGCATCGCTCACTCCACGACGATGGTGTCGCCGTTGCGGAGGGCGAAGCTGGCGGCGGCCCCCTCCAGCCGGGACAGCGCCTCGTACTTGAAGCGGATCCGCACCGGCGCGGGCTCGTTGCGGACCACGAAGATCCGGTCCCGCGAGGCGAAGGGCGTGAGGCCGCCGGCAGCCGCGATCGCCTGGAGCACGGTCCCGCTGGGCTCGACCATGTAGCGCCCCGCCTTGACCACCTCGCCGACCACGTAGACCTCGAAGGGCTTCGAGTCCTCGAGCGAGACGGTCACCACCGGGTTGACCACGAAGTCCTTGAGGCGCTTGGCGATGAAGTCGGCGAGGGCCGCGGTGGTGAGCCCGGCGGCCTGGACGTCGTTGAGGAAGGGCAGGGAGATCTTCCCGTCCACGCGGACCCGCGGGCGGCCGCTCATGCCCTCCTGGTTGTAGACGCGGATGGCGAGGAGGTCGCCCGGGGAGATGACGTACTCCTTGAGGCTGGCCCGCGGGCTCGCGGGGTAGTTGTCGACCCAGACGTAGTTGCCCACCGTGGCCCCGCAGGCGCACAGCGAGGCCAGGCAGAGCGCCGCCCACCGGGCGGAGATTCTCGAAGACATCCAGCCTCCCCTCGTCAGGCGCGCCGGCCCGCGGCCCTCGCCGGAGGGGCCGAGACTGGCACGCGGCACCGAGCGCTTCATTACCATGATCCCCGGTCGTCCGGGCGGCTCCCCTACCGCGGGGCCGCCCCGCCGCGCGAGAGGGCCTCCAGCAGCCGGTCGTGGACCAGCCCGTTCGAGGCCAGGCACTGCCCGCCGGCGATGGTCCGGCGCCCCTGGAGGTCGCCGAACCGGCCGCCCGCCTCCTCCACCAGGACCTGGAGCGCGGCCAGGTCCCAGAGCTGGACCCCGGCCTCGATCCAGGCCTCGGCCTGGCCCCGGAGCAGCAGGGCGCACCCGGCGAGGTCGCCGTAGCACCGGGCCGAGGCGGCGCTCCGCGCCAGCTCCGAGACGGCCGGGCCGAGCGGCGCCGCCAGCAGGAAGCGAAGCTCGCCGAGCGAGAGGGTGGCCTCCGACCACTCGGAGACGCCGGACACCGTCAGGCGGCGCGGCTCGGCGCCGCCGGGGCGGAGCCAGCAGCCCAGGCCCCTCGCCGCCCAGTAGGTCTCGCCCAGGGCGGGCAGCGCCATGGCGCCGGCGGCCACGGTCCCGCGGTGCTCCAGCGCCACCAGCGGTCCCCAGAAGCTGCCGCCGCGGGTGAAGCCCCGGGTGCCGTCGATGGGGTCCACGATCCAGCGGGCCTCGGCGTCGCCCGGGTGGGCGCCCGTCTCCTCGCCCAGGACGGCGTGGCCCGGGAAGGCCCCGCGGATGACCGAGAGCGCGGCCGCCTCGGCCTCCCGGTCGGCGGCGGTGACCGGGGAGCGGTCGGGCTTCACCTCCACCCGGACGCCGGTGCGGAAGTGCGCCAGGGCCGCGTCCGCGGCCGCCTCGGCGGCCCGGCGGGCGACGTCCATGGCGCGCGGGAGATCGATCTCGGCCATGCCGGCACTCTATCCCAGCTCCGACCGGGCCCGAGCCCGAGATCCGGGCCCGGAAACGCCGACGGCCGCCCGGAGGCGGCCGCCGCGCGAGCCGGATGGCGGGTGGCGCTACTTCTTCGGCCGCATGTCGCCGGTCTCGAGGTACCGGTTGTGGAAGGCGAAGGCCTCCTTGAACATGTGCGGCGAGTGGAGGCCGGCGCTGGGGTTCTTCATGGCGCGCTTGAAGTAGTCCCAGAGAATGGGCCGGTACTCCGGGGCGGCGCACTTGTCGATGATCTCCTTGGCCTTCTCCTTCGGGCTCCGCTTGCGGAGGTCGGCGTAGCCGAACTCGGTCACGACGCCGTGCACGTCGTGCTCGGTGTGGTCGATGTGGGTCGCGAAGGGGACGATGGCCGAGATCTTCCCGTCCTTGGCGGTCGCCGGGGACATGAAGATGGTGTAGGCCGAGTTGCGGGCGAAGTCGCCGGAGCCGCCGATGCCGTTCTCGATGCCCTTGCCGGCGATGTGGGTCGAGTTCACGTGGCCGTAGATGTCGGCCTCGACGAACCCGTTCATGGCGATGCAGCCCAGCCGGCGGATGACCTCGGGGTTGTTCGAGATCTCCTGCGGCCGCAGGATGATCTGCTTGCGGTAGCGGTCGATGTTCTTGTTGAAGCGCGTCTGGCCCTCGGGCGAGACCGAGAAGGCGGTGGCCGAGGCGGCCTTGAGCTTGCCCGAGTCGAGCATGTCGAGCATGCCGTCCTGGATGACCTCGGTGTAGGAGAGCATCTGCTCGAACGGCCCCTGGTTGAGCCCCACCAGCACCGCGTTGGCGATGTTGCCCACGCCCGACTGGAGCGGGGTGAGGTGCTTCGAGAGGCGGCCGGCCTTCACCTCGCCGTCGAGGAAGTCGATGATGTGCTGGGCGATCCGCTTGTGCACGTCCTCGGGCGCCTTGAAGGGGGCGTTGCGGTCGGGGTTGTTGGTCTCGACCACCGCCACCACCTTGCCCAGGTCGAACTTGAAGTACTTCGAGCCCTTGCGGTCGTCGGCGGCGAGGATGGGGATGGGCACGCGCTCGCCGTGCACCGAGCTCATCGAGATGACGTCGTGCATCCCCTCGAGCCGCTCGTCCTGCCAGCTGTTGACCTCGAGGATGATCTTGTCGGCCTGCTCCAGGTAGACGTTGTTGGCGCCGCAGGAGGAGGAGGGCACCGCGGTGCCGTCCTCGTTGATCCGGGTGACCTCGATGAGGGCGAAGTCGATCTTCCCGTAGTGGCCGTGCCGCACCAGCGAGCCGGCGTGGCTCAGGTGCATGTCCTGGTACTCCATCAGGCCGGCGTTGATCTTCTCGCGGGTGGCGGCGTCGCCTTGGTAGGGGAAGCGGAAGCGCTGCGCCTCCACGATGCTCATCATCGTGTCCTGCTCCGGGCCGGTGGAGGCGCCGGTGAGGACGTCGAGCTTGAGGGGCTTGCCCTTGAGCCGCTCGTCCAGTGCGCGCTTGGCGAGCGCGATGGGGACGGCCTTGGGGTACCCGGCGCCGGTGAAGCCGGACATGCCGACCGTCGCGCCGTTGGGGATGAGCGCGGCCGCCGCCTCGGCGGACATCGTCTTGCTCTGGAGCTGCTTGTTCAGGATTCTTCCGGCCATTGCGGCGAGCCTCCTCGGAGCGGGGGATGGTGGATGTCGGGAAAACTCTATGGGGTTTGCGCGGGGGCCGCACAGTACCCCGAAGGCACTTCCCGAGAAAAGAGAAGAACGCCCCTTCCGGTGCGTTTTGCCTCCTTGGGGTCAGGTCAATGGAGGAGGAGGTCGACGGCCGCGAGGTGCTCGGCGAGGCGGCCGGCGCGCCAGTCGGGCGATAGGCGCAGCTTCCCGTCGTCCTCCGACAGGGCCCCCTGCTGCACCAGCCACTCGATGCCGTTCTCGAGCGTGGCCTTGGAGAGCGCCTCGCGGTGGTCGATGCGTCCCGCCAGGAACGAGGCACGGCCGCGGTCCAGGGCCAGGCGGAGGAGCGACCTGCGGTCGCAGGCCTCGTCGCCGGGGAAGGCGGCGGTCAGCGCCTCGGCCGAGGCGCGGTAGGCCTCCAGGAAGGGGCGGGTCAGGTCGGCGAGGAACTCGAGGGTGTCGCGCTCCCCGCCCTCCGAGAGCCCGGGCCCCTCGCGCGCGGCCGCGCCCAGGCGCTCCAGGGTCGCGACCTGCTCCTCGAAGACGCCGCCGCGGTCGGGGGTGGCGCGGTACGTGAACTCGAGCTTGAGCAGGCGGGACAGAAAGCGGGCGCGCTCCCGCACGGCCGCCGGCTCCGCCCCCGGGCGGCACGACCGGAGCGCGGCCGCCACCAGCGAGAGGGCCACGTAGCGGTGGAGGACGGCGTTGCGGTGGTAGTCGAGCAGCGTCCGCCTCTCCTCGGGGACCAGGTAGATCACCTCGCCGGCGGCCTCCTCGGCGCGCACCAGGCCCTCGTCCGCCAGGCGGGCCATGGCGTCGGCCAGGACCCCGGGTTGGCGCGGGTCGGCGGAGGCGCGCTCCAGGCCGCGCCCGAAGCGCGCCCCGCCGCCGGCGGCGAGCCGGCGCAGGAGCTCCACCCGCCGGGCCACCTCGGCCGCGGCGATGCCGCGGCGCGGGTGGGAGAGGAGCGCGGCCGCCAGGAGCCCCACCGGCGTCATGGTGATGACCTCCGAGATGCCCCAGGCCACCCGGTTGGCCAGGTGCTGCACCAGGTCGCGCTTGCCGGCGGCTCCGCCGTCCGGCCCCGGCCGCGGCGGCGCCTCGGGCGACGGCATCACCTCGTCGGGCGAGAGCGACGCCGCGCCGGCGCCCAGCCTCTGCTCGGCGAGCCGCCGCAGGGACACCGGCTCGCCGAACTGCACGTAGAGCCGGCCGTACTTGCGTCCCAGCACCTTGCGCGCCTTCCACAGCCCGCGCAGGTCCTCCTTGCGCTTCTCGCCGCCGGCCAGCTCGCGGGCGTAGCTCCCGGCCTCCATGAGGTTCTCGTAGTCGACGGCCACGGGCACGAAGAGCACGTCCTGGGCCGCCCCCTCGAGCCAGGCGTCGACCTCCATCGAGAAGAGGCCGGTCCGGGGGGGAAGCAGCTTGCCGGTTCGGCTGCGGCCGCCCTCGGGGAAGAACTCCTGGGGGAAGCGGTCGCGCAGGAGCTGCTTCACGTAGGCCCGCAGCACCGCGGTGTAGACCCGGTCCCCCCTGACGGTGCGGCGGATGAAGAAGGCCCCGCCGGAGCGGGCGATCCGGCCGAAGGGCCAGAAGGCCAGGTTGATGCCGGCGGCGACGTGGGGCGGGGTGAGGCCGTTCTCGTAGAAGATCCAGGAGAGGCACAGGTAGTCGACGTGGCTCTTGTGGCTGGGGCACAGGACCAGCGGGGCCTCGGCGGCCGCCCGCTTCACCCGGTCGAGCCCCTCCTCGTCCAGCTCGACCGAGTCGTAGATGCGGCGGAAGAACCAGGCGAACAGGGGGCGCACCAGCTCCACGAACGTCGGGCTGAACCGGCTGGCGATCTCGGCCAGGTCCTCCCGGGCCTCCTCGACGACCGCCGCCAGCGGCGCGCCGCGCTCCGCGGCCTCGCGCTCCAGCGCCCGGCGCAGCCCCTTGTCGCGCAGCACCTGCCCGCGGACGCGGTCGGCGCTCTTGATGGGCGGCCCCACCGCGGCCCGGAACTCCCGGGCCAGGTGCAGGTGGAGGGCGCCGCGGAGCTTCCGCCCCGTCACCGCGTCGGAGTCGTGGGGGCGCTCGCGGCGCAGCGCCGAGATGTCGATGGGCCGCCCGAGCCGGAGGAAGGCGCGCCGGTGGCTCCAGAGGAAGGAGGCGGCGTTCGCCAGCCGGTTCGGCGCCTCGGGGGCGCCGAAGAGGATGTCGGCCAGGGTCCGCTTCAGCTTCTGCGGCCGCCGGCTCCAGACCAGGAGCGCCGGCACCAGGAAGATGGGCCGGCCGATCCGCGGCTGCAGCTCGGCCAGCAGCGGGAACGGGTCGGGGCCCCCGGCCCCGGCGAGGAAGACCACCGCCGAGTCGCCGCGGGAGAGGGCGCTCTCGAGGGCCTCCCAGGACCGGCGCGCGCGCAGGAGGGCGGGCACGATCCCGCGCAGCCCCAGCGCCACCCGCACCGGCGCCAGGTCGAGCCTCCGCGCCAGCCACGACAGGTAGAGGAAGTTCAGCACCCCGGCCCGGCGCGCGGCGTAGACCACGCAGCCGCGCCGCTGCTGCTCGGCCAGCGCCTCGGCCGCCTGGTGCGGGACCTTGACCTGGCGGAACCAGCGGTCGAGCCAGCTCCGGGGCCGGTCGGCGGGGGAAGGGGAGGGGGGGCTCACCGCGGCGCAGTGTAGCCCAAGGCGGACGCCCGGCCGCCGCCCTCGGGGCCGCAGGCCGGACGGGCGGGCGCGGCGGCCTCAGCCCCGCTTCTTCACCCGGCCCTCGCGGTCGAGGAAGAAGGGATCCACCAGCAGCGCCTCGACGGCGGGGCGGTGCCCCTTCACGTCGGCACCCAGGTCGCAGAGCGCCTGGAGCACGTCGCCGCGCACGCGGGCGTTGCCGCTGTCGCGGAGCAGGAGCTCCACCAGCGCCTCGCGCCCGGCCTCGCCCGCTCCCAGGCGGGCCAGGGCGCGCGCCGCCGCGATGCGCACGTCGTCGCTGAAGTCCTCGAGGAGGGGGAGGATGGCGGCCTCGGTGGTGGCCTCGATGGCCACCCCCCTCTCCCCCGCCCCGGCGAGGGGGGCGGCGGCCGGGGCGGCGTGGTGCTCGGCCAGCCAGGCGAGCAGCACCAGCTTCTTCTCCGGGTCGCGCGAGTACACCTTGCCGGCCCGGTCGAGCAGGGCCACCACGGCGGCCAGGACCTCGGCGGGCGGGAGCAGGGAGGCCAGCACCCGCAGGCCCCAGCTGATCCCCGACTCCTGCGTCTTGAGGAACTCCTGCACCGGCTCGACCGCGTCCCGCCCGGCCTCCACCAGCAGGCGGCGCACCGTTTCCTTCTCCTCGTCGTCGGTGATGCCGACGTCGGCGCGGACGGTGAAGCGCAGGCACAGGGTGCCGAGGGCGGCCGGCGTGCCCATGCCGGCCAGCTGCTCGATGGCCTTCTGCCGGTTCTCCGGCGGGCCGTAGCGCTGGGTGATCTTCTGGGCCAGCCTGCGGAGGGCGCCCTTCTCGCGCTCCTCCTTCGAGCCGAAGAGGTCGAAGATTCCCACGGTTCCTCCGGGCACCTTCTACAACGAGATGCCGGCCCGCGGATCGCCTTTGTACAGCTCCTCCAGGGGCTTCACCGCCCGGCGCAGGGGCTCGCCCTGCTCGGGGAGCACGATCTTGATCACGGCGTAGAGGTCGCCCCGCTCCTCGCCCCGGAGGCCGGGCAGTCCCTTCCCGCGGAGCCGGAGCCGGGTCCCCGCCTGCGACCCCGCGGGGACCCGCAGCCGCACCGGTCCCTCGAAGGTGGGCAGCGTCACCTCGGCGCCGTTCACCGCCTCGGGGACGGTCACCGGCAGGTCGAGGTGCAGGTCCCTGCCCTCCCGCCGCACCAGCGGGTGCGGGCGCAGCCGGACCTCCAGGTAGAGGTCGCCGGCCGGGCCCCCGCCGGCGCCGGGGCCGCCCTGGCCGGCGAGCCGTATCTGCGACCCGTCGGCCACGCCGGGCGGGATCCGCACCCGCAGCGTGCGGCCGTCCACGCGCAGCTCGCGCTCGGCGCCGCGCACGGCGTCGGAGAGCTCGACCTCGATGGCGGCGCGGACGTCCTCCCCGCGCATCGCGCCCCGGGGCCGGCCGGCGGCGCCGCCGCCGCCGAAGATCTGCTCGAAGATCGACCCGAAGTCGAACGCCCCCCCGAAGCCCCCGCCGCCGAAGCCACCGAGGTCGAAGGGCTGCCCGCCGCCCTGCTGCCTCCACTGCCGGTACTCCTCGGCCCGCGCCGGGTCGAAGCCGGAGCGGAGGGAGTCGGCGCCGAACTCGTCGTACAGCTTGCGCCGCCGGGGGTCGGAGAGCACCTCGTGGGCGGCGGTCACCTCCTTGAACTTCTCCTCGGCCTGGGCGTTCCCCGGGTTCTTGTCGGGGTGGTACTTGTGCGCCAGCCGCCGGTAGGCCTTCTTGATCTCCTCGGCGGAGGCTTCGCGGGGAACGCCGAGGACGCCGTAGAGATCCCGCTGGGCCACGCTCCCAAGCTAACGCGGGTGCGCCCGCCGTTCCAGCCGGCCCTGCCCCCGGGCCGCCGCACCCCGGCCCGGGGATGCGGATTGCCATCGGCGGCGGTGGGCGGCTAAGAGTGATCGCATGCGGTCCGCGCTCCTCGCCGCCAGCCTGCTCGCGACGGCCCCTCCGCCGGGGGGGCGCGATCCGGGCATCGTGGAGCAGGTGGTGGCGGTGGTGCGCACGCCGGCCTCGCCGCGGCCGCGGGTCATCACCCTGACGCGGCTCGAGGAGGAGGCGCGCATCGCGCTCATCTCCCGCGGCGCCACCCGCGCCGCCGAGGGGGAGCTCGACCTGCCGGCGCTGCGGGCGGGCCTGGAGTGGCTCATCGACCAGACGCTGCTCCTCGACGAGGTGGTCCGCCTCCAGGTCTTCGAGGTGGACCGCCCCGAGGCGCTGGAGGAGCTGCGGCGCTTCCAGGCGCGGTTCGCGGCGGCGGCGGACTACCGCGCCTTCCTGGCGCGGTGGGACGTCACCGAGGAGGAGCTGCTGGTGGTGCTGCGGCGCATGCTCCGCGTGCAGCGCTACCTCGACAGCCGGGTCTCCGGGGCCGCCCGCGTCCGGGAGGCGGACGTCGATCGCCTCCTCCGCGAGCAGGGGGTCGAGGCGCGCGGCGACGCCAGCGTCCGCGCCCAGGCTCGCGCCCGCCTGTCCCGGGAGCGCACCGAGCGCGAGGTGAAGGCGCTCCTCGCCGACCTGCGCGGCCGCGCCACCGTCCGGGTCCTGGAGACCTTCGGCGGCGGGAAGGGGTGAGCCGTGCAGAAAGACGGCGCGTTCCGCTTCCGGCCCATGCGGCCGGCCGACCTGGACCGGGTGATGGCCATCAACACCGCGTCCTTCCAGCACCCGTGGTCGGCCGACCTGATCCGGCGCGAGCTGTTCCACGAGTGGTCCACCATCCTGCTGGCGGTGGACGAAGGCGCCGCCGGGGAGGTGCTGGGCTTCATCGTCTTCTGGGTGGTGCACGACGAGGTGCACGTGCTCAACGTGGCGGTGGCGGAGGAGCACCGCCGGCGCGGCGTGGCCCGGGCGCTGATGGCCGAGGCGGCGCTGCGCGGCCGCGCCCGCGGGGCGCGGCTGGTGACGCTGGAGGTCCGGAGGAGCAACGCCCCCGCCCTGGCGCTGTACCGCGCCCTGGGCTACCGCGACGTGGCCGTCCGGCCCCGCTACTACGCCGAGGAGGACGAGGACGCCATCGTGATGGAGCTGGCGCTGGCCTGAGCCGCGCCGGCGGCCGGGATGGTGGGTGACACCTCCCTCCGCCTGTTGTAGAACGCGCCGCCCATGCTCTGGCGCCTGGTCCGCTGGCTCCTCTTCCGGCTCGACGCCGAGCGCGCCCACCGCCTGGGCCTGGCGGCCCTGCGCGCGCTGGGGTGGCGGCCGGTGGCCCGGGCCCTCCGGCCCCGGCCCGCGCCGTCGCTCCGGGTGCGCGCCTTCGGCCTGGACTTCGAGAGCCCGCTCGGGCTGGCGGCCGGCTTCGACAAGGGCCAGGTGCGGGCCGCCGGCCTCTTCGCGCTGGGCTTCTCCCACGTGGAGATCGGCACCATCACCCCCCGCCCCCAGCCCGGCAACCCGCGGCCGCGGCTCTTCCGCCTGCCCGAGCACCGGGCCCTCATCAACCGCATGGGCTTCAACAACGACGGGGTGGAGGCCTGCGCGGCGCGGCTCCGGGAGCTGGACCCCGCAGACCGGCCCGGGATCGTGGGGGTCAACGTGGGCCGGAACAAGGACACGCCCAACGAGCGCGCCGAGGAGGACTACCTGCGCTGCATCGACGGGCTGCACCCCTGGGCGGACTACCTGGTGGTGAACGTCTCCTCGCCCAACACCCCGGGCCTGCGGGGGCTCCAAGAACGCGCCGCGCTGGAGCGGCTCCTCGGCGCCTGCGCCGGGCGGGCGCGCGCGCTCCCCAGGCCCCGCCCGCTCCTGGTGAAGCTGGCCCCGGATCTGGGCGACGAGGCGCTCGACGAGGCGGTGGAGGTGGCGGTCGCGGCCGGCGCCGCCGGCGTCGTCGCCACCAACACCACGCTGGACCGCGCCGCCGTGGCCGGCCATCGCCGGGCCGCCGAGGCGGGCGGCCTCTCGGGGGCGCCGCTCGAGCGCCGCGCCACCGAGGCGGTGCGCCGGGCCTACGCCCGGGCGCGCGGGCGGCTGGCGGTCGTCGGCGTGGGCGGCGTCTTCACGGCCGAGGACGCCTACCGGAAGATCCGCGCGGGGGCGTCCCTGGTGCAGGTCTACACCGGGTTCGTCTACGGGGGGCCGCGCGCGCCGGCGCGCATCCTCGCCGGCCTCGAGGCGCTGCTGCGGCGGGACGGCTTCCGGAGCGTCTCCGAGGCGCTGGGGGCGGACGCCCGGGGAGCGCCCGGCGCCTGAGCCAGCACCCGGCCCAGTCGAGGCACTCCCTGGAGACGGGGTGGGAGCCTGACCCCTGTGTTCGCCCGTCACCGGGTCATGGGGGTGATATGGCGAACGTTTTCAGTAAGGTGGATGTGCTGCGGAGGGCGGTAACGCGTCGCGTTGCTTGACGCTGTGACGCGATGCGTTAGAATGGGGTGCCGGTGTGAGGAGACCGCGCACCGCGCAACCCCAGAACGAGAGGAGGCCATCCGTGGCCGACAAGAGCGTCAACGTTCCCGAGTTCCTCCGCGAGCCCCTCGAGGCGGCGCAGGCGCGCCTCGAGGCGCTGGAGGCGGAGACCCAGAAGGTGTGGAAGGACCTGCTGGCGAAGGGCCGGACGGGCCGCCGCGAGATCGGCGGGCTGGTGCACCGGCTGTCGCGGCAGGAGTGGAACGCGGAGGAGATCGGCACGCGCCTCGTCAAGCTGGGCGAGCAGGGCCTGGAGCTCGCCACCGACTGGACGGACCGCGCGCGCCACGAGGCCGTGGAGCGCCTGATGGAGCTCCAGCACCGGGCCATCGCCTTCCTCGGCGTCGCCAGCCGCGACCAGGTGGAGGAGCTGTCGCGAGAGCTCTCGCGGCTGTCGCGGCGGCTGGAGAAGGGGAGGCGGGCGCGGAAGCCCGCGCGCGGCGCGGAGGGAGTGCAGTGATGTCGGACCTCCAGGGCATGTTCCGGGAGGCCTGGTCGCAGGCCCTGCTGGGCTTCTCCGCCGCGGAGCAGGAGGCCGAGAAGGTCCTCGGCCGGATCGCGGATGCGGCCGGGTTCACGCCGGAGGACGTCCGCCGGCACGCCCGGGACTTCGGGCAGCGGCTCCAGGCGCAGCGGCGCGACATGGAGCGGAGCATCGACGAGGCGGTTCGCAGGGCCACGGGGCGCCTGCGCTTCCCCAGCCGCGAGGAGGTGGCGGGTCTGCGGCAGCGCGTCGACGAGCTCGCCGCGCGCCTCGACGCCCTGTCGAAGGAGCGCGAGAAGCGCGCGGGGTAGGAGGCGGAATGGCGATGCGGCGGACGGGTTCGAGAGGGCGGGCAGGGGCGGCGGCGGCGCTGGCCCTCGCCTCCCTGCTGCTCGCGCCCGCCCGCATCGCGGAGGAGCCGGCGGGGTTGCGGCTCGAGGCCTGGGCCCGGACCACCTGCGGCGGGACGGGGCACTGCCTGCGCTGGCAGTCGGCGCAGCGCCTCTCGGCGCTCCTGGCGGAGCGCATGGACGTCCCCGAGGGCGAGCGCATCCGGCTGGCGGGCGCCATCGCCTCCGAGGCCGAGGCGGCCCGCCTGGACCCGCTCCTCGTCCTGGCGGTCATCGCGGTGGAGTCGAGCTTCGACGTGGACGCGGTGAGCCACCAGGGCGCCCTGGGGCTGATGCAGCTCATGCCCGCCACGCTGCGCCGGGAGGCGGAGCGCGCCCGCATCGCCGCCGGCGACCTCACCGACCCGGTCCTCAACGTCCGCGCCGGGATCCGCTACCTGCGCCGGCTGCTCGACGACTTCCGCCAGGACCAGGACCTGGCCCTGATGGCCTACAACGCCGGGCCCCAGCGGATCAGCCGCCTGCGGCGCGAGGAGGGCGGCGTCCCCGAGTACTACCGGGAGTACGCGCGCCGGGTCCGGGCCGAGCACCGCCTGCTGCGCCGGGAGGGGAAGGCTCCCCTGGCCCTGGCCGGGGATGAGGCGCCGCGCCTCGCGGTGCGCTAAGAACCGCTGCGTGCGGGTCAGCGAGATCTTCTTCAGCATCCAGGGGGAGGGCACCCGGGCCGGCCGGCCCTGCGTCTTCGTCCGCTTCACCGGGTGCGACCTGCGCTGCACCTGGTGCGACACGGCTTACGCCTTCCACGGCGGCGTGGAGCGCAGCCGCGAGGAGATCCTGGCGGAGGTGGGGCGCCACCCCTGCCGCCTGGTGCTGCTCACCGGCGGCGAGCCCCTGCTGCAGCCCGATCTGCCGGCGCTGGCGCGGGAGCTCCTCGACCGCGGCTACGAGGTGGCGGTGGAGACCCACGGGCAGCGGCCGCTCGGCGACCTGCCGCGCGAGGTGATCCGCATCGCCGACGTGAAGACGCCGGGGTCGGGCGAGGTGGCCGGGGACCTCGCCTGGCTCGACGCGCTGGAGCCCCACGACGAGGTGAAGTTCGTGGTGGACTCCGAGGCCGACTGGCGCTGGTCCCTGGACGTCATCCGCCGCCACCGGCTCCCGGGCAGGGTCGCCGTCCTGGTCTCGCCGGTCCACGGGCGGGTGGACCCCAGGGACCTGGCCCGCTGGATCCTGGAGTCCGGGGTGGAGGCGCGCCTGAATCTCCAGCTGCACAAGATCGTCTGGGGAGCGGAGGCCCGCGGCGTGTAGGCGACGTGATTCTTGACGCGCCGCCTCCTCCGGGGCTACCAAGGCGAGGGCATGCGAGGACTTGCGGCCATCGGCGCGTCGCTCCTGCTGGCGCCCGGCGGGGCGCTCGCCGGTCCCAGCATCTCGCTGAACGGCGTCCCCATCGACGGCGTGGTGAGCCAGCGGTTCGAGAACGCCACCGTGGTGATCGACGAGCGGGGCAACGTGGACATCCTGGCGCGGGGCTACTCGGTGAGCCGCCCCGAGCCCGTGGCCCCGGCCTCGCCGCCCCCTGCCGCCGCGGTCCCGCCGCGCCCGCCCGCCGCGGTGGCCGAGGCCCGGCCCTCCGGGGCGCTGGCGCAGCGGTACTTCCTGGTGGTCCAGCAGACCGAGCCGGGGATGACCGAGTACGACGTCTCGGTATTCCTGAATGGCCGGTGGGTGCGGGAGGTGCGATCCGACGGGGACTCCGAGCCCTTCGAGATCACCCGCTTCCTCCAGCCGGGGGCCAACAAGGTCACCCTGGTGGCCACCAAGCGCATCGCCGGCGCGGTGCGGCGCAGCAACTCCCGCGACCAGCGCATCGAGGTCATCCTGGGCGAGGGGAGCGCCGGCGGCGGAACGGTGGTCCTGGGGACGCCGCTCGTGACCATGACGCGCAACGCGGCCGAGACCGAGACGTTCACCGAGGAGCACGACCTCGTGGCCCGGTAGGCGGGAGCCCACCTTGTTCCGACCCGATCCCACGCTGACCCACGTCCCGGCCACGCGCCAGCAGGTGGTGGCCCTCATCGAGAGCATCAACCAGCCCCAGATCTCCATCCCCACCAAGCCGCCGCAGGCGGTCCAGGCGCACCTGGCGGCGCTGCGCAACGCCGGGGGCACCTTCTCCATCTACGTGGGGCTCTACCTGCGCCAGAGCGGCGAGAACGTGATCTACGCCCACGACCGGCGCGAGGTGCCGCTGGAGGCCTACCCGGAGGTGGAGCTCGAGGGGCTCCAGTTCCTCGAGTCGATGGGCTTCATGCTCGACAACACCAACTTCCGCAACCTGGCGCCCGAGGCGCAGGAGCAGACCATCCGCCGGGTCCCCATGTTCTTCCGGCCTGCCCCCCAGGCGCCGGCCGCGGCCGAGGACCCCAAGGCCAGCCCGCGGCAGGCCCTGGCGCGGCTCCTGGCGGGCTTCTGACCATGCGCCGCCTCCTCGCGTCCCCGGCGCTCGCGCTTCTGGCCGCCCTCGCCTGCGCCAGCGGCCCCACGCCCAAGCAGAGGGAGGCCGCCGAGATCCACACCAACCTCGGGCTGGAGGCCCTCCGCGCCGGCCGTCCGCAGGACGCGCTCCGGGAGTTCGAGGACGCGCTCCGGAACGACGACGGCCTGGCCGAGGCCCACCTCGGGCGCGGGCTGGTGCTGGAGCTCACCTTCGACCGCCGCGACGAGGCGGAGAAGGAGTACCGCCGCGCCATCGCCCTCAAGCCTCGCCTCTCGGAGGCCCACAACGACCTGGGCCAGCTGCTGGCGCGCCGCGGGAAGCTGGCGGAGGCCATCGAGGAGTTCGACTCCGCCCTCTCCAACATGTACTACCGGGAGCCCTACTCGGCCCGGTACAACAAGGGCCGGGCGCTGGCGCAGCTGGGGCGCCGGGACGAGGCGCTGGCCGAGCTCCGCACCTGCCTCGCGCTCAACCCGCGGTACTGCCCCTGCCACGGCGAGCTGGGGCGCATCCAGCTGGACGCGGGCAAGACCCAGGAGGCCCTGGCGGCGTTCCAGAAGTACGCCCACTTCTGCGACCGCGAGCCGGACGCCTTCTACCAGGTCGGGCTGGCCCAGCTGAAGGCCGGCAACGCCGACGGGGCCCGGGAGGCCTTCCAGCAGTGCGAGCAGCTGGCGGGGGTGAGCGACCTGGGAAGCGAGTGCCGGCGCCGGCGCGAGCTGCTGCGCTAGGGGGAACGGTGGCCGAGCAGGGGCGCGAGGCCCGCGCGGCCGCCTTCGGCCGCTGGCTGCTCCAGGAGCGCGAGCTGCGCGGGCTCGCCCGCCAGGAGGTGGCGCGGCTCACCAAGCTGGCCCCGGGCGTGATCGAGGCGCTGGAGTCGGGCGAGGCCGCGCGCATGCCCCCCCGCGCCTACCTGGTCGGCTACCTCCGCGCCTACGCCGCCGCGGTGGGCCTCGACGCCGACGACGTGGTCCTGCGCTGGCAGGAGGCGGAGGGGGAGGAGGAGCGGCCGGCGGCGCCTTCGCGGCCCCGGGCGGCGGCGATCCGGGTGGCCGCCGCCGTCGCCGTGCTCCTCGCCGCCGCGCTCGCCGCCTGGCTCCTGGCGGGCCGCGGCCCCG
>DATIFE010000065.1:0-3903 GCA_035455425.1 Anaeromyxobacteraceae bacterium
TGCGCCTCCGGAGGCAGCCATCGCGCCGCGCATCGTCCACCGCACCGTGCACGCCGGGCCCGGCGCCGAGCCCCGCGACGACGCCATCGCCGTCGAGGAGCCGCTGGAGATCCGCATCGCCGGGGACGCCGTGGCCGTGACCATGCGCACCCCCGGCGACGACGGGGACCTGGCCCTGGGCTTCCTCTACGCCGAGGGGATCATCGAGGGCGCCGCCGACGTGGGGAGCGTCTCCCACTGCGGCCGGCCGGGGGCCGAGGGGTTCGGGAACGTGGTGGAGGTCGTGCCGGGAGCCGGGGCGAAGCTGGAATGGGAGCGGGTCGAGGCGACGCGCCGCGGGACCATCACCACCGCCGCCTGCGGCGTCTGCGGCCGCAGGAGCATCGACGACCTGCTCGACCTCTGCACCTCGCTGCCCCCGGGCCCGGTCGTGGCCCGCGGGGCGCTGCGCGACGCCATCGACGAGATGCGGACCGCCCAGGGCCTCTTCGAGAGTACCGGCGGGACCCACGCCGCCGCGGTCCACACCGCGGCCGGGCGCCGGCTGGTGACCCGGGAGGACGTGGGGCGCCACAACGCGGTCGACAAGGTGGTGGGGGCGCTCCTGCGCCAGGGGCTGGTGGGCCGGGACGCCGGGGGCGGACCGGGTGCGCCGGCGATCCTGGCGGTCAGCGGCCGCGCCAGCTTCGAGATCGTCCAGAAGGCCATGCGCGCCCGGATCCCGGTGGTGGCCAGCGTCTCGGCGCCGACCTCGCTGGCGGTCGACCTGGCGGTGAAGGCGGGCCTGACGCTGGCGGGCTTCGTGCGCGGCTCGCGGGTCAACGTCTACGCCCACCCGGCGCGCATCGGCGCCTGAGGAGGGAAGGCGCCGATCCGGACCCCGGGGGGCCAGGAATCCGACCCTGGGGCCCACGACACCCGATCGCGGGGGTGTCCCGCGATCGCGGTACGGGCCGGAGAAAGCCCCGTCGCCCGGCCCGCATGCGGGGGCGGGTTCCCCGGCCCCGCCGTGGCGGGGAGGTTGCAGGTGGGCCGACCGTGCCCGCGCCCGACTCCGCACCCGGCGAAGCGCGCCTCCCCCGCGTCCTGGTGGTGGACGACGAGCCGCTGGTCGGCCGCGCGGTGCGGCGCGTCCTCGCGGACCGGACCGAGGTGGCCTGCGCCACCGGCGCCGGCGAGGCGCTCGCCCTCCTGGAGGATCGCGCCCAGCACTTCGACCTCGTGCTCTGCGACCTGATGATGCCGGAGATGAACGGCGCCGAGTTCCGCGCCGCCATGCTCCGCGTCCGCCCCGAGCTGGGGCCGCGCCTGGTGTTCATCACCGGCGGCGCCTTCACGCCCGAGATGGAGCGGTTCCTGGAGCAGTGCGCCTGCCCGCACGTCCTCAAGCCCTTCGACGTCCCGGCGCTGCGCGGGCTGGTGGCCGAGCGCCTGGGCGGCTGAGAACCAGGGCCGGGTGGTCGCCCCGGCCGCCCCTCAGAAGCGGACCGTCTGCGCCGCCGCCGCCCGCGCCCGGAAGGCCTGACGCCAGCCGTCGCCGGAGATGGCGCGCGCCAGCTCCACCGCCAGGTGGCGCGGCTCGGCCCCCAGCGCCGCCGTCCGCCCCAGGCCCGAGAGGCAGGAGGGGCAGTTGGTGAGGATCACCGCTCCCTGCGGGCGGGTTCCGAGCGCCTCGGCGACGGCCGCGCGCTTGCGGTCGAGCATGGCGTCGGTGATGTCGGGCCGCGAGAGGGCCAGCGTCCCGGCCTCGGAGCAGCAGTGGGGGACGGTCTCCACCCGGGCGCCGAGCCCGGAGAGCAGCGGCTCGGCCTTGCCGTCGAGCGAGTCGTGGCAGGGCGGGTGGTAGAGGTAGTCGCCCGGCAGCCGGGCGGCCAGGCCGCGCTCCACGGCGATCCGGGCCAGGTCGAGCACCGGTGCCTGGAAGATCTCCCCGGCCTCCATGGACAGCAGGGCCTCGCGGCAGGTGCCGCAGGTGACCGCCACCGCGTCGAAGCGCAGGTCGGAGAACATCTCCCGGATCTGGGAGAAGAGGATGGTGTCGCGCAGCACGTTGCGGGAGTGCTGCCCGGTGGCCGCGTTGGCCCAGGCGGGGAAGCCGCAGCAGAGGAAGGGCGGCGGCAGCACCACCCGCGTCCCCGCCGCCAGCAGCACGTGGACCGCGGCCATCGACACCGACGAGTGGAGCCGCTCCGAGCCGCACCCGGGGAAGTAGAAGACCGTGGCCCGGATCTCCCCCTCCGGCACCAGCACCTGGGCCTCGTCGGCGCGGCAGGGCGGCAGCAGGTCGCGCAGCGTCTGCGGGTCGGCCCGCGGCCCCGGGGACTTGAGCATCTGGACGGGGTAGGGCTGGTCCCCGCCGAGCGCCGGCCCCACCACCTTCGAGAGCGCGCGCTGCAGCGAGCCGCCCAGCCTCACCACCCCGGCGCGGAACAGGGCGTTGTAGGCCGGCGAGCGGCTGTCGAGAAACGAGAGGGTGGCGCGCGTCGCCATCCGCGTCCGCTTGAAGCCGCGCGCCGCCAGGATCTCGCGCTCCAGCACCGACACCTCGCCGGTGTCGATGTCGACGGGGCAGGGCTTGGCGCACTTGTGGCAGATGGTGCAGTGCTCCGCCACCTCCCCGAGCCAGCGGAGGAGCTCGAAGCCGCCGGAGCGCTCCCGCTGCGCCTCGTAGAGGAGCCCCTCGATGAGGGCGCCGATGGCCAGGTTCTTGTTGCGCGGATGGAAGAAGAGCCCCCGCGCCGGGTGGTAGACGCAGCAGTCGGGCTTGCACTTGCCGCAGCGCACGCACTTGGCGATGCGCAGCGCCAGCTCCTCCAACTTGCCGTGCTGGAGGATGCGCGCCTCCAGCTCGAGCAGGTTGAAGGAGGGCGTGAAGACCAGCTCCGCCAGGGCGCGATCGGCCAGCTTCCCCGGGTTCATGATCCCCCCGGGGTCGAGGGCGCGCCGGTGCGCCGAGAGCTCCTCGATGCGGGACGGCTCGAGGTACTTGATCTTGGTGAGGCCGATGCCGTGCTCGCCGGAGCAAACGCCGCCCAGGGAGGCCACCTTCTCCATCACCCGGTCCACCGCCCGCTCTGCCCGGTGCATCATCACCCGGTCGCTCGACATCACCGGGATGTTCACGTGCACGTTGCCGTCGCCGGCGTGCATGTGGGTGGCGAGGACGATGAGCCGGCCCCGCTCCTGCTGCCAGAGCCGCTCCACGCCGGCGGCGAGGTCGGGGTAGCCGCGCACGAACTCGAGCAGGTCGCGCTTCAGCGCGGCCAGGATCTCGCCGGACCGCAGCGCCCGGGCGTCGGCCCCGGCGACGGCCGCCATCGCCGCGCCGCAGCGCTCCCGGGCCGAGGCGATGCGCTCGGGCAGCCAGGCCGCGTCGTCCGGCGCGGGCGCCCGCTCGAGGAAGCCCCGGACGCGCCGCACCAGGTGCTCCTGGTTGTGCCGCTCCTCCGCCAGGTTCTCCTGCTCGCACCAGCGCGCGAACGCCGCCAGCGACGGGAGCGGGAGGACCACGTCCTCGTTGAGCTTGAAGGCGTTGGTCCGGGCGGCGATGGCGCCGAGCCGCTTGCGGTCGGCCCAGAAGCGCCTGGCCTCGGCGGCGTCGCGGGCGACGAAGAGGTGGGTGTTGCGGTGGCCCTCCAGGATCGACCGGATCCGGGCCACGCCGCGGGCCGTCTCCTCCGCGGAGTGGCCCACCACGTCGACCAGCAGCACCGCCCGGGGCGTCTCGGCGCGCGGCGCCTTCACCTTGTAGCCGATGGCCCGCACGTACTCGTCGTCGAAGTGCTCCAGGGCCTGCAGCGCCTCCTGCCCGGCGCCGGCGGCGGGGAAGGCGCCCGAGAGGGCCAGCACCACCTCGCTGGCCTCCTCCATGTCGGGGCCGAAGAACTCCAGGCACAGGGTGGC
>DATIFE010000066.1:0-2295 GCA_035455425.1 Anaeromyxobacteraceae bacterium
CCTTCTACGCGGGGTGGACCCGCATGGGCCCGGCCGAGGAGCGGCCCAGCCAGCTCGACCTCTGGGGCGAGGCGCCGCGCCCGGGCGAGCCCTTTCTCTACGCCGGCCAGTCGAGCGAGCCAGGGGAGCGCTTCCTCTCCGGCGTCCGGTTCTCGGGCGAGGGGCCGACCGTGCGGTTCCAGGTGGCCTTCCGCGGCATGGTGACGCGCGAGGGGCTGGTGAAGGCCTTCGCCCGGTTTGAAGGCGGTCAGCTGGAGCGCTAACCTCTCGCCCATGGCGTACCCGGCTCGCTACTTCGAGGCCGAGCCCGACGGGAGGCTCCGCTGCACCCTCTGCCCCCGGGACTGCCGGCTCGCCGAGGGGCAGGCGGGCTTCTGCTTCGTGCGCCAGAACCAGGGCGGGCGGATGGTCTCGCTGGCCTACGGGCGGTCCACCGGCTTCGCCGCCGACCCGGTGGAGAAGAAGCCGCTCAACCACTTCCTCCCCGGCACCAGCGCTCTCTCGTTCGGCACCGCCGGCTGCAACCTGGGGTGCCGCTTCTGCCAGAACTGGGACATCTCCAAGGCGCGGCTCGCCGACCGGGCCTCGGTGCCGCACACGCCCGAGGAGGTGGTGGACCTGGCGCTGGCCGAGGGCTGCCGCTCGCTGGCCTTCACCTACAACGACCCGGTCATCTGGGCGGAGTGGGCCATCGACGTGGCGGCCGAGGCCCGGCGCCGCGGGCTCAAGACCATCTTCGTCACCGCCGGGTACGTCACCTCGGAGGCGCGCCCCGAGATCTTCGCCCACATGGACGCGGCCAACGTCGACCTCAAGGGCTTCACCGAGGAGTTCTACGCCAAGGTGACCCTGTCGCACCTGGCACCGGTGCTCGACACCCTGGAGTGGCTGGCGAAGGAGACCGAGGTCTGGGTGGAGGTCACGAACCTCATCATTCCGGGCCTCAACGACGATCCCCAGGAGACCCGGGCGCTCGCCCGCTGGGTGAAGGAGCACATGGGGCCCGAGGTGCCGCTCCACTTCTCGGCCTTCCACCCGGACTTCAAGATGCTCGACCGCCCGCGCACGCCGGCGGCCACCCTCTCCCGCGCCCGGGACATCGCCCGCTCCGAGGGGCTCCTCTACGTCTACACCGGCAACGTCCACGATCGGGAGGGGCAGACGACCTGGTGCCCGGGGTGCGGGACGGCGGTCGTCGAGCGGGACTGGTACGCCATCGGAACGGTGCGGCTCGCCGGGAACCGCTGCGCCGCCTGCGGACGGGAGATCGCCGGCGTGTTCGAGGGGCCGATCCGGCGCGCCGGCGGGCGGCGCCGGCTCCTGGGCCTCGCCTGATCCCCGCTACGGGTAGGCCAGGCCGCACCCCTGCTTGCCCTCGGCGGTCTTCATCCAGTCGCAGGCGGTGGGGTCGTGGTCCGGGTTCCGGCAGGTGGCGAGGAGCGCGTCGCACAGGTCCTGCTGCTCCTCGGTGGTCTGCGCCGACTGCACCGCGCTGCGCACCGCGCGGTTGCAGGCGTCGCGCGCCGCCCCGGTGGCCTGGCACGCGCAGACGCGGCGCCCCAGCTCCTCGCACGGGGTGGCGCAGCCAGCGGCGGCGAGCGCGAGCGCGAGGATCGCGGGGGACAGGGTCCGGGTCACGAGGCGGGGCAGAATCGCCCATGCCCGGGTGGAGATCAAGGCCGGGCGGCGGCGCCCGCGGCCAGCCGGCGCAGCTCCTCCTCCACGAAGTCCATCCGGTCGTTCCCGATGAAGAGCTCCCGGCCCACGAAGAAGGTGGGCGCCCCGCAGGACCCCCGGTCCACCGCCTCCTGGGTCTGCCGCATCAGCGCCTCCTTCTTGCCCGGCGCCGCGGCGACCAGCCTCGCCCCGTCGAGCCCGGCGGCCTCGAGCACCGGCGCCAGCTGCTCCGGGGTCCCGATCTCCCGGCCCTCGGCCCAGACGGCCCGGAAGACGGCGTGGGTGAAGGGGACGATGCGGCCCTCCTCGTCGGCGGCGAGCGCGGCCCGCAGCGCCAGGATCGAGGGGACCGGGAAGGCGGGCGGCCAGCGGTACGGGATCCCGAGCCGCCGCGACCAGCGCTCCAGGTCGCGGAACATGTTCCTCCCCTTGGCCGGCACCTCGATGGGCGCGCGGTTGCCGGTGGCCTTGAAGACCCCGCCCAGGAGGACGGGGCGCCAGCGGAGCGCAGCGCCGGTGCGGCGCGCCAGGTCCTCGACCCGGGTCGAGGCCAGGTAGCTGTAGGGCGAGGTGAAGTCGTAGAAGAACTCGAAGGCGGGCATCGGCGCTCCGTGAATG
>DATIFE010000067.1:0-5115 GCA_035455425.1 Anaeromyxobacteraceae bacterium
GGCGGCGCCGGCTCGGGGGGCGGCGCCGGCTCGGGGGGCGGCGCCGGCTCGGCCGCCGGGGCCCCGGTCTCGAGGCGCTCGATCTCGGCGCGGAGGGCGTCCTCGATGGCGGGCCCGGGCGCTCCGGCGGGCCCCTCCGCGGGCGAGGGCGGAGCGGCCTCCTGCTCCCGCGCCGCGGCGCGCTCCTTTGCCTTCTTTCGGATCGAGAGATGATCCATTGCCGCTCGGGCGAGTGTATCGCGGAATCACGGGCCACCCGGATAGGCGTCCATGTCGGATATCCCCACCCAACACGAGCGGGCCGCGTTAACGGCCCGCGAGGCCTTTGGATCACGCGTGGATATCGTGCGCCTGAAGCACGCGCGCCGCGGTCTGATTTCAGAAGCCTCGCGCGTCGCTTCGCGACGCGCTCGCGTTTTGCGCCGCCTCCCCCCGCCCCTCGCCGCCCACCACCTCGCCGATGACCGCGCCCACGTCGACCACCAGCACCGTGCGCCGGTTGCCCAGGTCGGTCACTCCGGCGATGCCCCGGACGCCCGCCAGGGCCCTGCCCAGCGGCTTCACCACCACGTCCTGCTCCCCGAGGACCTGGTCCACCACCACCCCGAGCCGCTGCTGCGCCAGCCCGGCGACGACGACGAAGCGCGGCCCGGGCGGCGAGGGCGGCAGGCCGAAGAAGCGATCCAGGCGCGCCAGCGGCAGGGTGGCGCCGCGCAGCGAAAGCACCTCGCGGGTCTCGATCGTGCGCACGTCTCCTGGGCGCACCTCGGCGATCTCCAGGACGCTGTTCAGCGGCAGGGCGTAGGTGCGCCCCGAGCACCCCACCACCAGCGCCCGGATGATGGCCAGCGTCACCGGGAGGGTGAGCTCGAAGCGCGTGCCCCGGCCGCGCTCGGTCTGGACGTCGATGAGGCCGGAGAGGTTGGCGATGTTGTTCTTCACCACGTCCATCCCCACCCCGCGGCCGGAGAGCGAGGTGACCTGCCGGGCGGTGGAGAGGCCGGGGAGGAAGATGAGGCTCAGGACCTCGCGCCGCGACATCTGCGCCACCGCCTCCGCCGGGACCGCGCCGCGCTGGACCGCCGCCTCGCGGATGCGCTGGTCGTCGATGCCGGCGCCGTCGTCCTCGACCGCGATCTGGACCTGGCTGCCCTTCTGGACCGCGGAGAGCCGCAGCCGGCCGGCGGGGGGCTTGCCGGCCGCGGCGCGCTCCTCGGGAGCCTCCAGGCCGTGGTCCAGCGAGTTGCGGATGAGGTGCATGAGCGGGTCGGAGAGCTCCTCGACGATGAGCTTGTCCAGCTCCACGTCGCCGCCCTCGAGCTGGAAGTCGACCTCCTTCCCCAGCTCGCGCGCCGCCTTGCGCACCATCCGGGCCAGCTTGTCGAACACCTGGCCCAGCGGGACCATCCGCACCTCGAGGAGCCCGGACTGCAGCTCGGCGACCTTGCGGTCGAGCGTCCGCGACTCGCGGTGGAGCTCGAGGCCGAGCCGCGCCGCCGGCTCGCCGGAGCGCAGCCGCTCGGCGATCCGGGCCACGCTGGTCTTGGCCAGCACCAGCTCGCCCACCGCGTCCATGAGCCGGTCGAGCTTGCGGATGTCCACCCGCACGGCCCGAGACGCCGGGCGGAGCGAGGCCGCTTCCTCGGAAAGCGCCCGCGGGCCGGGGCCCAGCCGTCCCGCCGGGGGCGCCGGAGGGGGCGCAGCCGCCAGGGGCGGGCGCGGGAGCTCCACCGGAGGGGCCGGCGCGCTCGGCGGAGCCCGGTGTCGGCCCACCCGCAGCGCCAGGGCCCCGCTCCCGGCCACCGCCTCCACCTTCTCGAGCGGCTCCCCCGAGGCCAGCATGAGGTCGAAGGCGATGGCCTGGGGGTCGGCGGCGTCGGCGGAGGGGAGCGCGCAGACGACCTCCCCGGCGCCCTTGAGCCGCGCCTTGAGGGCCTCGAGGGCGGTGTCGAAGGTCTGGAGATCCAGCGCGGCGCGAACCAGGTAGAGGTGGAGCCCCTTCTCGACGTTGGCCCGGAGGCGGTGCTCCTCGTACTCGGTGAGCATCGGCAGCAGGGACTCGGGCAGGTCCAGCTCGCGGAGCGGGTCGGCCCGGGGGGCGGCCGCGGGAGCGGCGGCAGCCCGCAGGTGGTCCGCCAGCGCCACCGCCTCCTCGGCCGAGGCCGGCGGCCTCTGCCCCGCTTCCTCGGCGACGATGCGGGCGAAGAGGTCCGGCGCCGCCAGGAGCAGGTCCAGGGTGGCGGCGTCGAGCGAGCGCCTCCCCATGCGCACGTCGTCGAGCCGGTCCTCGAGCGCGTGGGCCAGCGACGCCATGCGCTCCACCCCGAACATCGAGGCCAGGCCCTTGAGCGAGTGGGCCGCCCGGAAAACGGCGTTCAGCACCTCGGGGTCGGCCTCGGCGCCCCGCCCCGAGTCCTCGAGGCGGATGAGGCCTGCGTCGAGGGCGTCGACCGCCTCCTGAGCCTCGGCGACGAACTCGGCGAGGGCTTTCTGGGAGGGGCGGTCGGCCATCGGCTGGCGCCCCGGCCCAGAAAAACCGAGGGAAGAGCGCGACTTATCGTAGCACGCCGGCCGAGCCCGGCAAGGAAGGGCCGGGAACCCTCGTCGCCGGCGGCGCCGAGGGGGCGAGATCGACGTCGGCGCCGAGCGCGTCGATCGCGGCCCGGAGGTCGCGCCGGAGAGCCGCGTCGCCGAACAGGATCTGGCGCTCGGGCGGGAAGCGGAGGCTGGCCTCGAGCCACAGGCGGGCCAGCGCGCTCGCCGCCAGGCGGCGCGCCGGCGGGAGCGAGATGGCGTGGACCCGGCTCCCGGCGCGGAGCAGCGCGTCGAGCGCCCGGTAGGCGACCTCGCGGAAGGCCACCTCGTCGCCCGGCGGCTCCGCCACCCCGTAGCAGAAGATGCGCGGGCAGCGGAGCCGGCCCTGCGAGGGGATGAGGAGCTGCTCCCCCGCCCGGCCGCGGTAGTGCTCGGCGAGCAGGATCCGGGTGAGGGCCCCGGCGAGCCGCCAGTCGGCGAGTCCCGCCAGGCCCTGCAGCGGCCGCTCCGGACCCACGAAGAGGGCGAGGGTGTCGGCCTCGGCGGCGTCCAGCGACGAGAGGTTCGTCTCGCAGACCTCGATGCGCACGATCACCCGCCGCCCGGCCGCTGCGGGAGCCGGGCCGCGATCCCGTCGAGCACGCCGTTGACGAAGGCGCCCGAGCTCTCGGAGCCGTACTTCTTTCCCAGCTCGATGGCCTCGTTGATCACCACCTTCACCGGGACGTCGGGCCGGTGGAGCAGCTCGTGGACCGCGAGCCGGAGCACGTTGCGGTCCACCTTGGCCATGCGGTCCAGGCGCCAGTGGGCGCTCGCCCCCTCGATGAGCTCGTCGATCTCGAGCCGGTGGGCGGCCACGCCCCGCACCAGGTCCTCGGCCATCTCCCGCACCTCCTTCTCCACCGGCTCGAAGTTGCGCCAGAAGCGCGCCAGCGCCTCGTCGAGGTCCGAGGCCGCCACGTCGAGCTGGTAGAGCGCCTGCACGGCGCGCTCGCGGGCCTTGGTGCGCTTGGGGTGGGCCATGGACGGCGGGTCCTATCGCTTCCTCCCGGCCCGGCCCACCGCCTCGAGCACCCGGGCCTGCTCGATGGCGGCCAGCGCCGCCTCGGCTCCCTTGTTCCCGGCCTTGAGCCCGGCCCGCTCCAGCGCCTGCTCCATGGTGTCGCAGGTGAGGATCCCCAGGACGACGGCGCAGCCGGCCTCGAGCGCCACCTGGGCCACGCCCTTCACCGCCTCGGCGGCGACGTAGTCGAAGTGCGGCGTGCCCCCGCGGATCACCGCCCCCAGGGCCAGGAGGGCGTCGTGGCGACCGGCGGCGGCCACGCGGCGCAGCAGGGGCGGCAGCTCGAAGGTTCCGGCGCAGCGGTAGACGTCGATGTCCTTGTCGTCGGCGCCGTGGCGCCGGAGCGCGTCGAGGGCGCCGGCGAGGAGCTGATCGGTCACCAGCCCGTTGAAGCGCGAGGCCACCAGCCCGAACCTGAGGCCGGTGGCGATGAGCGAGCCCTCGTGCAGGTTCATCGGTTCCCCCCACTCCGGTTCCGGCGGCGCCGGCGGCGGCGCGCGCTCTGGGCGGGCACCAGGGTGAGCAGGTGCCCGAGCTTGTCTCGCTTGGTGATGAGGTAGGCCCGGTTCCGCCGGGTGGGCGGCATCTCGATGGGAACGCGCTCCACCACCTCCAGGCCGTAGCCCTCGAGGCCGACGATCTTCTTCGGGTTGTTGGTGAGGAGCCTCATCTTGCGCACGCCCAGGTCGCGCAGGATCTGGGCCCCGATGCCGTAGTCGCGCAGGTCGGGCTTGAAGCCCAGCTTGACGTTGGCCTCGGCGGTGTCGAACCCCTGGTCCTGGAGGTTGTAGGCCTTGAGCTTGTTCACCAGGCCGATCCCCCTCCCCTCCTGGTCGAGGTACAGGAGCACCCCCTTGCCCGCCTTCTCGATCTGGCCCAGGGCGGCGTGGAGCTGGGAGCCGCAGTCGCAGCGCTCCGAGTGGAAGACGTCCCCGGTGAGGCACTTCGAGTGGACCCGGACCAGCACCGGCTCGGCCTCGCGCCAGCGGCCCTTGACCATGGCCACGTGCTGGTTCCGGTCGATGTCGTTCTCGTAGGCGACGGCGGTGAAGGCGCCGTACTGCGTCGGCAGCGGGGCCTCGGCGGCCCGGCGCACCAGGGTGTCCTTCATCATCCGGTAGGCGATGAGGTCGGCCACCGAGACGATGGGCAGGCCGAACTCCTTCGACAGCTTCTCCAGCTCCGGCATCCGCGCCATGGTGCCGTCGTCCTTCATCACCTCGCAGATGACCCCGGCCGGCTGGAGCCCGGCCAGGCGCGCCAGGTCCACCGAGCCCTCCGTCTGGCCGGCGCGCACCAGCACCCCGCCGGGCCGGGCCCGCAGCGGGAAGACGTGGCCCGGGCGCGCCAGGTCCTCGGGCCGGCAGTCGGGCCGCATCGCGGTGAGGATGGTGTGGGCCCGGTCCCTCGCGCTGATGCCTGTGGTCACCCCGGAGGCCGCCTCGATGGAGACAGTGAAGGCGGTACCGAAGGTGGAGGTGTTGCGGGACTCGTCCACCATGAGCGGGAGCCGGAGC
>DATIFE010000068.1:0-14009 GCA_035455425.1 Anaeromyxobacteraceae bacterium
CTTCATCCCCGGTTACCAGGGGGCGGCCGCCCGGCGATCCGGGCACGGTTCTTCCAAGGCTTCACGGGCCGTTACGAACTTTCGGCAAGATCGTCCGGCGGACAGCGGGGCCGGAGGGAGAGGACATGGCGATGCAGACGCTCGAGGCGCCCGGCGGCGAGATCGTCCTGCGCTTCGATGGGGGCTTCGGGGTGGCGGAGGCGCGGAGGGCACACCAGGCGCTGGCGGCCGCCGGCCGGGCGTGCCCGGTGGTGCTCGACTTCAGCCGGGTGCGCAGCTTCGAGGACCACGCCATCGCCGCGGTCGCGCCCGACCTGGTCTCGGGACGGATGGTCCGGGTGCGCGGCCTGGGGATGCACCAGCGGCGCCTGCTGGAGTACTTCGGCGTCAAGGGCGCGGATCCCGACGAGCGCGGCGACGCCGCGGCCGACGCTCCCGGCTAGGACGTCGAGGTCCGTCCGGAGCCCCGCGCTCTACCGGCGCAGGAGCCAGCCGACGAGCCGCGCGGTCCTCGCCGCCCAGAGGCCGAGGACGTCCAGCAGCCACCGCTGCAGTAGCGAGCGCCCCTCCAGCTCCGCTCGCTCGATCGCCCGGGCGGCCTCGACGTGGCGGGCGATCCAGGCCTGCCCCTCGCCCGCCGCCCGCGGGTCGTGGATCTCGACCAGCGTCTCCAGGTTGGCGAGCGAGAGAGGGTCGAGGTTGAAGCTGCCGAGCAGGAGCCGCTCCCCATCGGTGGCCGCCGCCTTGGCGTGGAGGATGCTCTGCTCCCACTCGTAGATGCGCACCCCGGCGGCGAGCAGCCGCCCGTAGAGCCGCATCGCCGCCTGACGGGCGAAGGGGATGTCGCTCTGACCGGGGAGGAGCAGGGTCACCGCGACGCCGCGCCGGGCGGCGGCGGTGATGGTCCGCACCAGCCTCCGGTCCGGCAGGAAGTAGCCGTGGGCGATGAAGACCGCCCGCCGAGCCGCGCCGATGGCCTTGAGGTAGCGCCGCCGCAGCGGCCAGCCGCCGCCCAGGCCGGAGAGCCAGATGCGGACCGGGCCGCGGAGGCGCCGCGGCCGTCCCCGCCCCCGCCCCCGCCCCCGCCGCAGGCGCGCTCCCAGCCAGGCGCAGGCGGGGCCGCGGACCTCGGCGGCCAGGTCGGCCCAGGCGCCGCCCTCCCCGCCGGGCAGCGGCGCGCCGTACTCGTCGCCGACGTTGATGCCGCCGACGAAGGCCACCTCGTCGTCGACCAGGAGCAGCTTGCGGTGGTCGCGGCGGAAGCGGCCCAGGAGCAGCATCCGCAGCGGGTTGAAGATGCGCAGCTGGGCGCCCGCCGAGCCGAGCTGCGTCTCGAGCCTGCGGCCGTCCAGGGCCGAGCCGACGCCGTCGACCACCACCTGCACCCTCACGCCTCGCCGCGCCGCGGCGGAGAGCGCCTCCACGAAGCGCTCGCCGGTGGCGTCGAGCGCGAAGGCGTACACCTCCAGGTGGACGGTCTCGCGGGCAGCGTCGATGGCGGCCAGCATCCGCGGGAAGGCCTCGGCGCCGCCGTCGAGGATGCGGACCGAGGACGCGCCGGTGGCGATGGCGGGCGCACCCATCGGGCTGCTAGCCTACTCCCATGAGACGCATCCTGGTGGGCGTCGACGGCTCGCCCGCGTCGCACGCGGCGGCCCGGCTGGCCGCGGAGGTGGCCGGGCGCTTCGGCGCCGGGCTGACGCTGGCGTACGTGGTCCCCCGGCTCCTCCTGCCCCCGGACGCCTACGGGCTCACCGTGGCCGAGGTGGAGGCGGAGCACCGGAGCCACGCCGACGACGTGCTGCGCCAGGCGCGCGACGCCCTGGGGGAGGCCGGCGCCGCGGCGGACGTCTCGGTGCTCTACGGGCCGCCGGCCGAGGCCCTGGTGGAGGCGGCGGCCGCGGCCGGAGCCGACCTGGTGGTGGTCGGCAGCCACGGGCACGGCGCCGTGGCCCGCGTCCTGCTGGGCTCCACCACCGACCGCGTGGTCCACCTGGCCGGATGCCCGGTGCTGGTGGTGCGCTGAGGAAGAACGTGACAGCATCCGGAGGAGACGCCGTCGAGGAATCCATGGACCAGCCGGTCGAAGGGGGCGTCCGCATGATCACCGTCGGCGACTTCATGACGAGGGACCTGGTCACGGTGAAGGAGGAAGACGACCTGGCCCTGGCCGAGTCGATCCTGCGGCTCGGCGGCATCCGCCACCTGCCGGTGGTGCGGGAGGGGAAGCTCGTGGGGTTGGTGACGCAGCGCGACCTCCTGCGCTCGGCGGCGGTGCGCAGCCACAAGAGCACCCGGGCCAGCGACATCATGGTGCGCGAGGTGACCGCGGTGCGCCCCGACACCTCCCTGGTGCAGGCGGCCAAGATCATGCTGGCCAACAAGTTCGGGTGCCTGCCGGTCACGGAGGAGGGCGGGCGGCTCGCCGGCATCATCACCGAGTCCGATTTCGTGCGCTTCGCCGCCGACGTGGTCCAGGACCTCGACATGGTCGCCGAGGCGGTGGGCACGGGCACCCGCGCTTGAGGGATCCCTTCCGGGTTGCTTCCCCCCGGGGCGCCGCCTAAGAGAAGCCGGTCGATGCCCGAGTCCCTGCTCGAGGAGCTGAAGCGCTACGTCGGCTGGGGTCCCGAGGACGAGCGCGCGCTCCGGGCCCTCCACGGCCTGGCGGCGCCCCGCTTCCCGGCCATCGCCGAGGTCTTCTACGCCGCCATCCTGGAGCACCAGGACGCCCGCAAGGCGCTCACCGGCGGCGAGCAGCAGGTGGGGCACCTCAAGGTCACGCTGCAGCGCTGGCTCGACACGCTGCTCCGCGGGCCGTGGGACGACGACTACTTCGAGGCCCGCTGCCGCATCGGCCGGGTGCACGTCAAGATCGACCTCCCGCAGCACTACATGTTCGGCGGCATGAACGTGGTCCGCCAGCAGCTGAACCAGATCATCGACGAGGACTACCTGTCGCGGCCGGCCGACCTCAAGCCGGCCCGCATGGCGGTGGGGCGGGCGCTGGACCTGGAGCTGGCCATCATGCTCCACACCTACCGCGAGGACCTGCTCGCGGCCCGGGCCCGCCAGGAGCGGCTCGCCACCTACGGGCAGCTGGTGGCCTCCATCGGCCACGACCTGCGCAACCCCCTGGGCGTCATCGAGACCTCGCTCTTCATCCTCAAGGGCCGCGCCCCTCCGGACGACCGGGTGCAGAAGCACCTGGCCCGCATCGGGGAGCAGCTCCAGGTGGCCAACGGCATCATCGGCAACCTCCTCGACCTGGTCCGCGAGCGGCCGCTGGCCCGCGAGGCGGTGGCGCTCGCCGACGTCGTCCGGGGCGCGGCGGACGCGGTGCAGCGGCCGGGCGAGGTGGCGCTGGAGCAGATGGGCCTCTCGGATCTGCCCGCCGTCTCGGGCGACCCGCTCCAGCTCCGGCAGGTCTTCGTGAACCTGCTGCAGAACGCGGTGCAGGCGGCGGGGGCGGCCGGGCGCATCTGGGTGCGCGGCGGCCGCGAGGCGGGAGGGGTGGCGGTCGCCGTGGAGGACACGGGCCCGGGGGTGGACCCGGGCACCCGCCGGCGCCTCTTCGAGCCGCTCATCACCACCCGCGACGGCGGCACCGGGCTGGGGCTGGCGCTGGTGAAGCGGATCGTGGAGCGCCACGGGGGAACCGTGGGCTACGAGGACCGGAGCGGGGGCGGCGCGCGCTTCACCGTGCGCCTGCCCGCCTAGCGGGGCCCGATGAACCGGCGCTACCTCATCGTGGACGACAACCGGGCCTTCGCCGACAACCTGGCCGAGATCGTCCGGGAGCTGGGCGACCAGGTGACGGTGGCGGAGACCGGCGCCCAGGCCCTCCAGCTGGCGGGGCGCAAGCGGTTCGACGCCATGGTGACCGACATGCGCATGCCGGTCATGGGCGGCGCCCAGCTGGTCAAGGAGGTGCGGCGGGTGGACCCGGGGATCTCGGCCATCGTGGTCACCGCGCACGTCGCCGACCGGGAGATCGAGCTGGCGCGGCAGGAGGGGCTGCTGGCGGTCCTGTCGAAGCCGGTCCCCATCCACGGCCTGCTCGACCTGCTCGGCGCAGCCCGGCGGGACGCCCTGGCGGTGATCGTGGAGGACGACCTGGCCTTCAGCGAGGGCCTGTGCGAGGCGCTGCGGGCCCGGGGTTTCGCCGCGCTGACGGCCTCCTCGGTGCTGGAGACGGAGGAGCTCGGGCCGGTGCGCCCCTTCGTGGCGCTGGTGGACCTGCTGGTCCCGGGCGGCCCCGCGGGCGAGGCCATGCGGCGGCTCGCCGGCAAGTACCCGGGCATCCCCCAGCTCGTCATCACCGGCCTCCCCGACGACCCGCCGGTGCCCTGCCAGGCGGTGTTCCGCAAGCCCTTCCGCACCGAGGAGCTCCTGGCGGCGGTGGAGCGGTGCCACGCCGCCCGCGCCCCGGACCGCCCTCCCGCCCCGCGCGCATGAGCCAGCCCGACAAGCGGCCCCGCATCCTCCTCGTCGACGACAACGCGGGCCTGGTGGAGAACCTGTCCGAGATCCTGGACGAGCACGGGTACGCGGTGCACGGGACCGGCACCTGTGCCGGGGCGCTGGCCCGGGCCCGGGAGGGCTTCGACGTCGCCCTGGTCGACCTGCGCCTGCCCGACGGCGACGGGACCGCGCTGGCGCCCCAGCTCAAGGATCTCTCGCCCGACGGCGAGGTGGTGCTCCTCACCGGATTCGCCACCCTCGAGTCGGCGGTGGCGGCGGTGCGCGCCGGGGCCTGCGCCTACCTGGTGAAGCCCTGCGCCACCCAGGAGCTCCTGGTCACGGTGGAGCAGGCCATGCGCCAGGTGCGGCTGCACCACGAGAAGCGCGAGCTCTCGCGCCGGGCGCAGATGGCGGAGAAGCTGGCGGCGGTGGGCACCATGACCGCCGGCCTCTCCCACGAGATCCGCAACCCGCTCAACGCCGCCGCGCTGCAGCTCAGCGTCCTGGAGCGCCGCGTCCAGCGCCTCGAACCGGGGGCCCAGCCCCCCCTCCTCGAGCCGCTGCACCTGGTCCGCGACGAGATCCGGCGGCTGGACCACATCCTCGAGGACTTCCTCCAGTTCGCCCGGCCGCGGGAGTTCGTCCCCAAGCCGGTGGCGGTGGCCCACGTGCTCAACAAGGTCTTCGACCTGCTCGAGGGCGAGGCGGCGCGGCGCGGCGTGGCGGTGCGGCGGAGCTTCGGCGACGTGCCCCCCGTCGCCGGCGACGAGGAGCGGCTGCGCCAGGTGGTCATGAACCTGGCCCTCAACGCGCTCGAGGTCCTGCCCCGGGGGGGGGAGCTCGAGGTCTCCTGCCGGGTGGAGGAGCCGGACGACGGCGAGGTGTCCATCTACGTGGACGACTCGGGGCCGGGGATCCCCGAGGCGGTCCGGGACCGGATCTTCGAGCCCTTCTTCACCACCAAGGCCAGCGGCTCGGGCCTGGGCCTGTCCATCGTCCACGCCATCGTGGCCCAGCACGGCGGGTCCATCTCGGTGGAGGAGGCCCCGGCCGGCGGCGCGCGCTTCGCGCTGCGGCTGCCCCGGGCATCTTAGCGGGGGGCCCTGCGGGCCCCCCGAGCCCCCGCTCGCTCCGTCCTACTCGCCGGGCTTGGCCTCGCCCGCCTCGTCGGCCTCGTCGGCCTCGCGCCCGGGCTGGCCCTCGCCCCCCTGGGCGTACTCCTTGAGGCGGTACTGGATCTTGCGGACGCTGATGCCGAGGATCTCGGCGGCGCGGGAGGTGGAGCCGCCCACCATCTCCAGCGTCCGGAGGATGGCCTCGCGCTCGATCTCGTAGAGCGTGGCCCCCGGGATGAGGGCCCCGGGGGCGCGCTCCCGCGGCCGCGGGCCGCGCAGCGTCGGCGGCAGGTCGTCGGCGGTGAGCTCGGCCCCCTTGGCCAGCACCACCGCCCGCTCGACCACGTTCTCGAGCTCCCGCACGTTGCCCGGCCAGTCGTGGGCCAGCAGCGCGTTCAGGGTCCCCGGCGCCAGGCCCCGCAGCTCCTTGCCGTAGGCCTTGCCGTACTTCTCGATGAAGTGGCTCACCAGGGCGGGGATGTCGCCCTTGCGGTTGCGCAGCGGCGGCAGGGTCACCGCCACCACGTTGAGCCGGTAGTAGAGGTCCTCGCGGAACACCCCGGTCTTGACCTCGGCGGCCAGGTCCCGGTTGGTCGCCGCCACCAGGCGCACGTCCACCTTCAGGGTCTGGGTGCCCCCGACGCGCTCGAACTCCTTCTGCTGGAGCACGCGCAGGAGCTTGATCTGGGTGGAGGGCGAGATGTCGCCGATCTCGTCGAGGAACAGGGTCCCGCCGTCGGCGAGCTCGAAGCGCCCCTCCTTGCGGCCGATGGCCCCGGTGAACGACCCCTTCTCGTGGCCGAAGAGCTCGGACTCCAGCAGGGTCTCCGAGAGCGCGGCGCAGTTCACCTTGACGAACGGCTTGTCGCGCCGTGGCGACTCCTCGTGGAGGGCCTGGGCGATGAGCTCCTTCCCGGTGCCCGACTCCCCCAGGATCAGCACCGTGGCCTTGGTGGGCGCGGCCCGCTTCACCACCTCGTAGACCGCCTGCAGCTCCGGCGCGTCGCCGACGATGTTGTGGAACCGGTACCTCTCCCGCACCCGCTCGCGCAGGTTCTGGGTGTCGCGCTGCAGCCGGAGCTTCTCCAGCGCCTTCTCCAGCACCACCAGCACCGCGTTGGCGTCGAGCGGCTTCACCAGGTAGTTCTCGGCGCCGGCCCGCATGGCCTCGACCGCCGCCTCGACGCTGGCGAAGGCGGTCATCATCACGAAGACCGCGTCCGAGCCCTGCTCGCGGGCCCGCTTCAGGAGGGTGATGCCGTCGGTGCGCGGCATGCGCACGTCGGCCAGCACCGCCGCGGGCGCGAAGCCGGGGAGGAGCGCCAGGGCCTCCTCCCCGTCGGCCGCCTCGGCGATCTCGTATCCCTCCTCCGCCAGGATGTCGCGCAGCCCGGCGCGGGCATTCTGCTCGTCGTCGACGACCAGGATCCGCTCCTTCGTCGCGCGAGCTCCCGCCTTGGCCACCGTCATGGTGCCGCCTTCATGCCATGGATGCGCAAAAACTGCACGATTCTTTCCCCCTGCAAGGCTTGCGCACGCTGCCAGGGCCTGGCCTCCCGCAATCCGCGAGGTTGTACGGCGGGGAGCGCAAGCGCATCAACCGGCCCGACCCGGAGCGCGCTGGCCGGCTGGCCGCTCCGGGGGAGCGTCGATGCGGCCCAGCTGGTCGTAGGGGCGCCAGCGGAAGCGGGCCCCCAGCGACGCGGCGACCCGGCGGCAGTCCTCCTCGGAGAGGCCGGGCAGCGCGACGCAGCTCGCGGCCACCTCCGGGATGCAGGCGACCGCCCTGCGGATGAAGTCCTTCACCGCCTCGTAGGCCGCCGTCCCGTGGGGGCTGGGGCAGATGCGCGCGTAGGTGGCGGCGTCGGCGGCGTTGAGCGAGACGCTGAGGGCGTCCACCCCGGCGCCGCGGAGCTCCGGCACCACGTCCCGCCCCTCGCGGAGGGAAGCCAGCCCGTCGGTGTCCACCCGCACCCGCCGGACGCCCGCGGCCTTGAGCCGGCGCACGAGCTCGAGCAGGACGGGGAGGCTCCTCGTCGGCTCGCCGAACCCGGTGAAGACCACCTCCGAGCGCCCCTCCAGCCCGGCCCGCCGGGCCGCCTCCCAGACCTCCTCGACGGTCCCGGGCCGCCGCAGCTTCAGGTCGAAGCCACCCACGGTGAAGTCCCCGTCGCGGATCTTCGGGCAGAAGACGCAGGCCAGCGTGCAGGCGCTGGTGAGGTTCAGGTAGAGGGCGTCGCCGAGCGGATAGGCGTACACCGGCGCGGGCACGTCGGATCTCGTCACGGCAGGGAGATAGGCCGGATGGGGGCGCCGCGCCAGCCCTCGTCGACGGGGCGGCGCGCGGCCGGCACCTCCGCCCTCAGTCGGCGGCGGGGCGCGATCCGGAGCAGGCCACGCAGTAGCGCGCCTCGGGGATGGCGCGGATGCGCTGGAGGCCGAGCGGCCCGCCGCAGGCAAGGCAGGTCCCGTAGCGCCCCTCGGAGAGGCGCCGCAGGGCCTCGTCGATGGCGGCGAGCTCCCGGCGCTCCTCCTCGCCGAGGGGGGACGGCGTCGCCTCCCAGTCGGTCCAGCGGGGCGACGGCCCGGGCGGGGTCGGCGCGCGCTCCGGCCGCAACGACTGGCGCCGCTGCAGGAGCAGCTTGCGCGCCTCCTCCTCGATCTGGCTGAGGTTCATGGGCATGCGTCCCCGGGCCCGTGCCATTCAGGATGCGTGCCGGGGGGAATCGACCGGGATTCCCGCCGCTTGGCGCGCTCCCCGACCGTGACACGCCGCACCTCTTGCGCCGGCCTTGATCGCGCTTCGCGGGCGCGCGCCGAATTCTGCGTCAGCCGGGCAGCGCCCTCTTCACCGCCGGTCCTGCGGCCAGGTCGAGGATCGGCCCGCTGGCCTCGCCGGTGGCGGGGTCCACGAACCGCGCCAGGGGTGCGGCGAAACGCTCGGGGCTCCGCACCGGCGAGGTGGAGCGGGCGCGGCGCCCGTCGGCCAGCTCGAGGAGGGTGCCGGGGGGGAACCGGCCCAAGGAGTTCACCAGGAGCTGGGTCAGCGCCGGGTGGTAGTACGCGCCGGCGGCGCGGGACATGGCGGCGAGCACGTCGCCCGCGGCGACGCGCTGGCCGTAGACGCGCACGAAGCTGGAGTAGTCTTCGGCGAGGCGCAGGATCGAGCCCACGCCCGAGGGGCGGCCGCGCGGCTCGGCCTGGCTGCGATGGTGGTCGAGCACGGCCCGCAGGCGCCGCACCTTCGCGTCGCTGAAGCCGCGCTGCCGCAGCAGCACGCGCGCCCCCTCGCCGGGATGCCGGGCCAGGCCCTCGGGGCCGGCGCTGCCGGCGCCCGCGCCCAGGGCGGCGTAGCCCACGTCGTGCACCAGCGCCGCCACCCCCAGGTCCTGCAGGACGCCCTTCGGCAGCCCGGCCGCCTGGCCCAGCAGCAGCGCGTGCAGCGCCACCGAGAGGGCGTGGTCCCGGCGCGGCATCCCCGTGACCCATGCGTCCCAGAGCGCCGGGGAGAGGGGCCCGACCTCCACGATCTCGGCGACGGCGCGGCGCAGCGGGAGCGGGTTGAAGACGCGCCCGGCGGCCAGCCCGTCCCAGGCCTCGGCCGAGAGGCGCAGCGCCCGGCGCAGCGCGGCGGCGGGGTCGGCGCGCCCGCCCTCCAGGTCCTCGGTGGTGCGGAAGCGGAAGACCCCGTGCAGCTCGACCGATCTCACGCCGTCGAGCGCCAGGCGCGACCGCAGGGCGCCGCGGGGGTAGGGCTCGGCCGGGGGCGAGCCGAAGCCCGCCACCAGCGCCCTCACCTGGGGGCTGTCGAGCTCGGCCTGGAAGGAGATGCCGCCCACGTTGTGCCGGCGCAGCTCGGCCCCCAGGTCCTTGAGCCCCGGCCTCCCCTCGGAGCGCAGCCGCATCTCGTTCACGTAGGCCTGGTCCTCGACCGCCACCAGGTGGACCACCCCCACCAGCTCGGCCAGCGCCGTGAGCGCGCGGCAGAACTCGGCGATGGGCGCGTCGAAGGCGCGGTTGTCGGCGGCGTGGACGCGGGTCATCTTGAGCAGGCCGGCCAGCATCTGGGCCAGCGCCTCGCCGTTCTCCCGCACGCGCTGCGCCAGCTCCCGGTCCTCGCCCGCCCGCGCCTTGCCGAGCGTCCGGGAGAGGGCGCGCTGCGCCAGCTGCAGCTCATCCACGGCCCGCCCCCTTGCGCCGCCGGGCCAGGCAGGCCAGGCAGTGCTTGCGCAGCTCCTCGTCCCCGGCCTGCGCCACCTCCTGCACCTGCCTCTCCGCGTCGGCGCCCGGGACGGCGGCCATGCCGGCCACCGCCGCCCACTGGAGCCGCCGCTGCTGGGCCGAGGGCCCCACCAGGAAGCGCGACTTGGGACGGAGCCACTCGGCGAACCGGCGGCCGGCGGCGATGGGGGCGATCTCGGCCAGCGCCCGGCCCAGCACCTCCGCCTCGCGCAGGGAGCGGTCCTTCTCCTCCAGCGCCCGCACGATGGGCTCGATGGCCGCCTCGTCCCCGCGGCGGCCCAGCACCTCGGCCGCCTTGATCCGGATTCCCTCGGAGGGGTCGGCCAGGAGGCCGGACACCGGCCCCAGCGGCACCTCCCCGGGGGCGCGGGCCAGCGACTCCAGCCCCTCGAGCCGCAGCGCCTCGCTCCTCTGCTGCAGGAGCAGCCGGGCCACCTCCAGGGCGCGCTCCGGCGCCCGCGTCACCAGGCCGTTCGCCAGCGCCCGGGCCAGGCCCGGCTCGAGATCGGGCAGGCGGCGGAGCACCGCCTCGGCCTCCCGCGGGAGGCGCGCCAGCACCAGCTTGAGCAGCAGGCCGCGGCGGCGCTCGCCCTGCTCGCCCGCCAGCCGGTCGAGGGTGGCGGAGAGGCCGAGCAGCGGCACGAAGGCCAGCAGGTCCGGCGGCAGGTCGACCGCCTCCTCCGGCAGCCCGTCGAGGATCAGGTCGAGGGTCCGGGCGTCGCCCAGCCCGGAGAGCAGCTCCTCGCGGACCTCCGGGGCCCCCGCCTCGCCGATGACGTCCACCAGCCGGCGCAGCGCCGCCAGCCGGCCCTCGGCCAGGAAGGCGTCGCGCAGCTCGGCGAAGAACTGCACCAGGTCGCGGTTGGGCCGGGGCCAGCTCCCGCGCGCCGCCTCGGCCAGGAGGTCCCCGGCCAGCGCCAGCGCGGTCGGGGCCAGCGCCTCCTCCGACTCCTCCGCGCGCAGCGCCTCGAGCGCGGCTCCGGGCACCGCCTGCCAGGCGAGCTGCCCGGGCGCGGGCAGGCGCGGCAGCGGCGTGTCCCAGCCCTCCGGCGGCTTCACCCCCTCGTCCTTCCTGCCCGCCACGTCGGCCTCCGGCTCGGGGCGCTCCTCGGCCGGGGCGAAGCCCTCCACGGCCACCAGCCGGACGCCGGGGAGGTCGGCCTTGCGCAGCAGCGTCACCGAGTCCTCCTCCTGCTGCCGGATGGCGGTGTAGCGGAGGGCCACGATCTGCAGGACCTGGAGGAGCTCCTCCCAGGTGACGGTGGGCAGCAGGGTGATGCGCCGCACGCCGTCGCGGAACAGCTTGAAGGCCAGCGACTTCTCCCGGTCCAGGTCCTGGTAGACCACCTCGCCCCGCAGCGCCAGCTCGAAGGGCCGCACGTCGAGCGCCAGCTCGCCGAGCTGGTCGAGCGCGGCCCGGCTCTTCTCGCGCCAGGCCTCGAGCAGCTGCCGGATGACGGAGTTCCCGGCGTCGTAGAGGACGAAGCTGCGCGCGGCGCGCGCCAGCGCCTGGACCGCGGCGGCCGCCGCCGGAGGGCCGGCCGCCCCCGGGGGGCCGGAGGCGGGCTGCGCGGGCGGATTCGTGGAGGCGGCCATTCCGGTGCAGCCCTTCCCGGGGCCCATCCGAACGCCGGCCGGCCGATCCGTCAAGATCGCGAACCCGATTCCCGCTATCGTCGGTGGGCGCATGTGCGGGCGCTTCACCCTCACCCTCCCCGACGTCGAGGCGCTGGCGCGCGAGCTCGCGGCCGAGCTGGACCGCACCCGCGCCGCCCGGTACCGCCCGCGCTACAACGCCGCGCCCACCGACCTGCACTGGGTGGTCCGCCTGGCCGGCGGCCGGCGCCTGCTCCTCCCCGCCCGCTTCGGGTTCGCGCGGGCGGGGAAGCCTCCCCTCGTCAACGCGCGGTCGGAGACGGCACCGCGCCTCCCCACCTTCCGGAGCGCCTTCCGCGACGGGCGCTGCCTGGTCCCGGTGGACGGCTTCTTCGAGTGGCTGGAGGAGGGCGGCCGCAAGCGGCCGCGCTGGCTCCACCGGCCCGGCGGCGGCCTCCTGCTCCTCGCCGGCCTGTGCCAGGAGCGGGAGGGCGAGCTCTCCTTCGTCATCCTGACGACCGAGGCCAGCGCCGACGTGCGCGGGCTCCACGGCCGGATGCCGGCCATCCTCTCGCCGGAGGGCGCCGCCGCGTGGCTGGAGCGGCCCGACCCCGCGCTCCTGGCGCCCGCGCCGGCGGGGTCGCTGGAGGCGCGGCCGGTCTCCCTGCGGGTGAACTCGGTGGCCAACGACGACCCCGGGTGCCTGGCGCCGGCCGAGCCGCCGGGGCAGGGATCGCTCGGGCTCTAGGCGGCGAGGGCCCGGCTCTCGGCCAGGGCCACGCCCGCCCCCCGGAGCTCCCGGTCCACCGCCGCGCGCGAGCCCGGCGCCACCGCCCGGGTCAGGTCGTCGAGCAGCACCGTCTCGAACCCGGCGGCGGCGGCGTCGAGCGCGCTCCACTTCACGCAGAAGTCGCGGGCCAGCCCGCAGACGAAGACGCGCCGGACCCCCCGCGCCTGCAGCCAGGCGGCCAGGCCCGTGGGGAGCCGGCGCCCGGCCGGATCCGGGTTCTCGCGGAAGGCGCTGTAGGAGTCGACGCCCTGTCGCGTGCCCTTGCGGAGCACCAGCGTCAGCGCCTCGTCCGGGAGGGAGGGGTGGAGGGCCGCCCCCCGCGTGCCGCGGACGCAGTGGTCCGGCCAGAGCTCCTGCCTTCCCTGGGCGAGCTCGACGGCCTCGAAGGGCCTGCGCCCGGGGTGGCTCGAGGCGAAGGAGACGTGGCCCGGCGGGTGGAAGTCCTGCGTCGCCACCACCGTCCCGAAGCGCGGCGCCAGGCGGGCGATGGGCGCCACCACCTCGTCGCCGCCCGCCACCGCCAGCGCGCCGCCGGGGAGGAAGTCGTGCTGCAGGTCCACGACCAGGAGCGCGTCGCCGGCCGGGTCGATCCGCATGCTGCCAGCATAGCGGAACGCCGGTTGTCTCGCCGCCCCGGTTCGGCTAGCTTCCGCCAACCATGGAAAAGATCTGGGCCAAGGACGTCAAGGAGGGCGAGAAGGTCAAGAGCACCTTCCTCGTCTCCCGCAAGGCCGTCCCCACGGCGAAGAGCGGCAAGACGTACCTGGCCGTCACCCTGTGCGACAAGACCGGCGAGCTCGAGGGAAGGGCCTTCGACCGGGTCGAGGAGCTGGCCGCCGTCTTCGAGGAGAAGGGCTACGTGGAGGTGGAGGGGCAGATCGGGACCTTCCAGGGACGGCCGCAGCTGCGCATCGAGAGCGCGGCCGGAGTCGAGGCGGCGGGGCTCGACGCCGCCGAGTTCGCCTTCGCGCCCCCGCCCGAGCCCAAGAAGCCGGAGCGCACCGGGTTCACCGAGGCCGAGGAGGGGCTGTGGAAGGAGCTGCAGGGGCTGCTCGAGGCCGTCGCCGACGAGCACGTGCGGGACCTGCTCAAGTCCTTCCTGCTGGACGAGGACCTGGCGAGCCGCCTGCGGCGCGCCCCGGCGGCCAAGACGGTGCACCACGCCTACGCCGGCGGCCTGCTGGAGCACACCGTGAGCTGCCTCAAGCTCGCCCACCGGCTCGCCGACCACTATCCGCAGGTGGACCGGGACCTGCTGGTGGCGGGCGCCTTCCTCCACGACCTGGGCAAGGTCCGCGAGCTGTCCTACGGGGGCGGCACCGAGTACACCGACGAGGGGCGGCTGGTGGGCCACCTGGTGATGACGGCGCAGTGGATCCACGACAAGGCGCGGCGCCTGGGCGTGCCCAAGGACCTCGAGCACCACGTCGTCCACCTGGTGCTGGCCCACCACGGCAAGCTCGAGTACGGCTCGCCCAAGGCCCCGGCCACGCTGGAGGCGCTGCTGGTCCACTACCTCGACGAGCTCGACAGCCGGGTGAACAGCTGGCTGAACCTGATGGGGCGCGAGGGCGGAACGCGCCGCTGGACCGACGCGCAGAACGTCTACTTGCAGCATATCTGGCGGGGCACGCTCCCGACCGCGCAGGTGGAGAAGAAGGGCCCGCCGCCCGAGCTCCTGACGCCGGTGATCTACGTCCCCCGCGACGGCGGCGGCCAGCGCCCGCAGCCGAGGCGGAAGCCGCAGCGGCCGCCGCGCGAGGCTCGCGAGGCGCACCCGGAGCAGGGGCCGCGGCCCGCGG
>DATIFE010000069.1:0-21749 GCA_035455425.1 Anaeromyxobacteraceae bacterium
GCCCCGGCGGTGGCCAGGGCGCCCCAGGCCGCCCCGGCCCGCGTGCCCGGGACGCCGGGGGCGGCGCCCTCGGCGAAGCCCGCGCGGGCAGAGCCCAGGGGAGCGAAAGCGCTCATCGCCCAGGCGAGGCGGCTTCGCGACCGGGGCCGGACCGAGCAGGCCCTCGACGTCTACGGCAAGGCCGTGGACCTCGAGCCCGAGAACGCCGAGGCGCTAGCGGGGCGCGGCTGGTGCTACCTCGACCTCTCGCAGTACGGTCCGGCGGAGGCGAGCTTCGAGTCCTCGCTGGAGGCCGACCCCAAGGGCGCGGACGCGCTCCTGGGCCTCGCAGAGACCTACCGCTACGCGGGCAGGCGGGCCGACGCGGTGAAGTACTACCAGCGCTACCTCGCGGCGCACCCCCAGGGCGAGGACGCCGTCGCCGCCCAGAACGCCATCCAGTCGCTCAAGGAGTGAAGCCCCATGCCGGACCGTGGACCGACGAAGCCCTCCAGCTCCGAGGACGAGTTCTTCGCCAAGGAGGACGCGGAGAAGAAGCGCAAGCTGGCCCTGCAGGTGGCGAGGGAGACCGCCTCGGAGGACCGCAAGCGCCTGCGCGACCTGCACTACATGCACTGCCCCAAGTGCGGCATGAAGATGCAGGAGGTCCGGTTCCGCAACCTCGACGTGGACGTGTGCTTCTCCTGCGACGGCATCTTCCTCGACAAGGGCGAGATCGACGTCATCGCCTCCCCGCAGCAGAAGGGCATCATGTCGGCCATCCTCAACTGGTTCAAGGAAGAGACCCGCGGGCCGGTGAAGTAGGGCATGGCGCTGTCGCTGGAAGACGTCCGGCGGATCGCCTCGCTGGCCCGCCTCCAGCTCTCCCCCGAGGAGGAGCGGGTCTTCGCCGGGCAGCTCTCGGCCATCCTCGACTACGTGCGCCAGCTCGAGGAGCTCGACGTCTCGGGCGTCGAGCCGATGACCCACGCCCTGGCGGGCGAGGGCGTCCCGCTGCGCCCGGACGAGGTGCGCCCGGGCCTCCCCCCGGAGCGGGCGCTCGCCGCCGCGCCGGCGCGGGAGGGGACGTGCTTCAAGGTCCCGAGGATCATCGAGTGAGCTCCGACCTGCTGCGGCTCGACCTGCGGGCTCTCTCGGAGGCGCTCACCGCCCGGAAGGTCTCCTCCCGGGAGGCCACCGAGGCGGCGCTGGCCCGCATCCGCGAGAGCGAAGGGCGGCTGGGCGCCTTCCTCCGGGTGACGCCCGAGGAGGCGCTGGCCGCGGCGCGGGCGTCCGACGAGCGCGCCGCCGGAGGCCGCCGGCTCGGGCCCCTCGACGGCGTCCCGCTGGCCCTGAAGGACATCCTCCTCACCGAGGGGGTCGAGACCACCGCCGGCTCGCGCATCCTCGAGGGGTGGCTCCCGCCCTACGACGCCGCGGTGGTGGAGCGGCTCCGGTCCGCCGGCGCGGTGCTCCTCGGGAAGCTCAACATGGACGAGTTCGCCATGGGCTCGTCCACCGAGAACAGCGCCTTCGGGCCCTGCCACAACCCCTGGGACCTGGCCCGGACGCCGGGCGGCTCCTCCGGCGGCAGCGCCGCGGCGGTGGCGGCCCGCCAGGCCTGGGGGGCGCTGGGCACCGACACCGGCGGCTCCATCCGCGAGCCGGCCTCCTTCTGCGGGGTGGTCGGGCTGAAGCCCACCTACGGCCGGGTCTCCCGCTACGGCGTCATCGCCTTCGCCAGCTCCCTCGACCAGGTGGGGCCGCTGGCCCGCACCGTGGGCGACGCCGCCGTGCTGCTCCAGGCCATCGCCGGGCGCGACGAGCGGGACATGACCTCGAGCCCGGCGCCGGTCGGCGACTACCTGGCCGGGCTCGAGGAGGGCGTCCGGGGCCTCACCGTCGGCGTGCCGGGGGAGTGGCTCGGCGGCGGCGTCGACGCCGGCGTGGCGGCGCGGGTGCGCGAGGCGCTGGCCGCCCTGGAGCGGGCCGGGGCCCGGCTGCGCGAGGTCTCCCTGCCGCACTCGCGCTACGGCGTGGCGGCCTACTACCTGGTGGCGCCGGCCGAGGCCTCCTCCAACCTGGCCCGCTACGACGGCGTGCGCTTCGGCCTGCGGTCCCCGGCCAAGGGGCTCGCCGAGATGTACGGCGAGACGCGGTCGCGGGGCTTCGGCCCCGAGCCCAAGCGCCGCATCATGCTCGGCACCTACGCGCTCTCGGCCGGCTACTACGACGCCTACTACCTCAGGGCCCAGAAGGTGCGCACGCTGGTGCGGCGCGACTTCGACGCGGCCTTCGAGTCCTGCGACGTGGTGGCCGGGCCGGTCGCGCCCACGGTCGCCTTCCGGCTCGGCGAGAAGGTCGACGACCCCCTGCAGATGTACCTGGCCGACGTCTTCACCATCGGCGCCAACCTGGCGGCGCTGCCGGCCCTGTCGGTGCCCTGCGGCCTCCACCCCGGCGAGCGGGTGCCCGTCGGGCTGCACCTCGTGGGCCGCCCCTTCGACGAGGCCACCCTCTTCCGCGCGGCGCGGGCCGTGGAGCGCGAGCTCGGCCCGCTCCCGCCGCCGCCGGGGTACTAGATGGACGCCTCCGACTTCGAGGTGGTGATGGGGCTCGAGGTCCACGCCCAGCTCCTCACCCGGAGCAAGGTGTTCTGCGGCTGCTCCACCGCCTTCGGCGGCGAGCCCAACTCCCACGTGTGCCCGGTGTGCCTGGGGCTCCCCGGGGCGCTGCCGTCGCTCAACGCCAGGGTGGTGGAGCTCGCCGTCCGCACCGGGCTGGCCCTGGGCTGCGCCGTCCGGGAGAGGAGCGTCTGGGCGCGGAAGAACTACTTCTACCCGGACCTGCCCAAGGGCTACCAGATCTCGCAGTACGAGCTCCCCATCTGCGAGGGCGGGGGCGTGGAGATCACCGTCGGCGGCGCCGACCGGCGCATCCGGCTCACCCGCATCCACATGGAGGAGGACGCGGGGAAGAACCTGCACCAGATCTCCCCCGACGGCTCCTCGGGCGTGGACCTGAACCGGGCCGGCGTGCCCCTCCTGGAGATCGTCTCCGAGCCCGACCTGCGCTCCGCCGACGAGGCGGTGGAGTACCTCAAGGCCCTGCGCTCGGTGCTCATGTGGCTCGGGGTGAACGACGGCAACCTGGAGGAGGGGTCCTTCCGCTGCGACGCCAACGTCAGCGTGCGGAGGAAGGGCGAGACCCGGCTCGGGACCCGCTGCGAGATCAAGAACATGAACTCGTTCCGCTTCCTGCGGCAGGCGGTGGAGTACGAGGTGCGCCGGCAGGTGGAGATCGTCCTCGGGGGCGGGAAGGTGGAGCAGGAGACGCGGCTCTTCGACCCGGCCCGCGGCGAGACGCGGGCCATGCGCTCCAAGGAGGAGGCGCACGACTACCGCTACTTCCCGGAGCCGGACCTGCCGCCGGTGGTGGTTTCGCCCGCCCTGGTCGAGGAGGTGCGCCGCTCCCTCCCCGAGCTGCCGCGCGCCCGGGCCCGCCGCTGGCAGGCCGAGCTCGGGCTCCCCGCGGCCGACGCGGCCCTGCTGGTCGCCGACCGGGAAGTGGCCGCGTTCTTCGAGGAGGCGCTCCAGGGCCACGGCCGTGCTCCCGAGGCGGCCCGGAAGCTCGCCAACTGGATGAACGGCGAGGTGGCCCGGCTCGCCAACGAGAGCGGCCTCGCCCCCGCGGCCTGGAAGCTCCGGCCGGCGCACCTCGCCGAGCTGCTCCGGCTCCTCGACGCCGGGACCCTCGGCGGCCCGGGCGCCAAGCAGGCGCTGGAGGAGTCCTTCCGGACCGGGGCCGCGCCCGCGGACGTGGTGCGCGAGCGCGGGCTGGCGCAGGTGTCGGACGAGGCGGCCATCGAGGCGGTGGTGGACCGGGTGCTGGCCGCGAGCCCGGCGGAGGTGGAGCGGTACCGCGGCGGCAACCGGAAGCTCATGGGGTTCTTCGTGGGCCAGGTGATGAAGGAGATGAAGGGCAAGGGCAACCCGACCCTGGTGAACGCCCTCCTCTCCCGGAAGCTGGGGGCGTAGATGGCGAGGTGGGCGGGATGGGGAGCGGGTCCCTCGGGCGCCGGCGCGACCGGCGGGCCGTCGCGCGCCTTCCTGGTGGCGGCCCTGGTGGGCTCGGGCGTGGTGGCGGTGGTGCTGCTGCGCGACGGGCGGCCCATCGAGGCGCTGGTGGCGGCGCTGGCGGCGGTCTACTTCGGGCTGCGGGCCGCGGGGCGGCTGGGCCGGAGGCGCGGGTGAGCCCGGCTCCGCTCCGGCCGGTGCTCTACGAGGAGCGCGGCGACCTGGTCCGGATCCTGGACCAGCGCCGGCTCCCGGCGGCGGAGGAGTGGCTCTCGCTCGAGAGCGCGGCCGAGGTGGCCGGGGCCATCCGCTCCCTGGCGGTGCGGGGGGCGCCGGCCATCGGGGTGGCCGCCGCCTACGGCCTGGCGGCCGACGCCCGCCGCGGAGCCGACGCGGCCGCGCTGCGCCGGAGCGCCGAGCTCCTCGTCCGCGCCCGGCCCACCGCCGTGAACCTGGCCTGGGCGGTGGAGCGCGTCTCCCGCCGGTTCGGGCAGGGCGCCGGCGCGGTCCTGGCCGAGGCCCACGCCATCCGCGACGAGGACGAGGCCGCCTGCCGCAGCATCGGCGCGCTGGGCGCGCCGCTCCTGCCGCGCGCGGCCCGCGTGCTGACCCACTGCAACGCCGGCGCCCTGGCCACCGCCGGCTACGGCACGGCGCTGGGCGTCGTGCGGGCGGCGGTGGAGGCCGGCAACCCGGTCCAGGTCCTGGCCGGGGAGACCCGGCCCTTCCTCCAGGGGGCGCGCCTCACCGCCTGGGAGCTCCAGCGGGACGGCATCCCGGTGACGGTGCTCACCGACGGCATGGCCGGCTGGCTCATGGCGCGGCGCGAGATCGACGCGGTGGTCGTCGGCGCCGACCGCATCGCCGCCAGCGGCGACGTGGCCAACAAGATCGGGACCTACGGCCTGGCGGTGCTGGCCGCGCACCACGGCCTCCCCTTTTACGTGGCCGCGCCCTGGAGCACGGTGGACCTCGCCACCGCCGACGGGAGCGCCATCCCCATCGAGGAGCGGGATGGCGACGAGGTGACGGTGGTCGCGGGCACGCGGGTGGCGCCGGCGGGCGTCCCGGCCCGCTACCCGGCCTTCGACGTGACGCCGGCCGCCCTGGTCACCGCCATCGTCACCGAGCGGGGGGTGGCCCGCGCCCCCTACCCCGCGTCGCTCCGGGCGCTCTCGGAGCGCGGCGGGCCCTGAAACGGGGCGGGGCGCGGCCCGGCCGCGCCGTTATCTTCGGCGGATGCCCAGCACCCCCCGCCTCGTCCGCCGCCTCGGCCCGGGGCGCGACGTGGTCGCCATCGGCCTCGACCCGGCGCCGTGGCGCGACGCCTACCACGTCCTCCTCACCATGACCTGGCCGCGCTTCTTCGCGCTCCTCTTCGCCGTGTTCCTGGCGGTGAATTCGGCCTACGCCTTCCTCTACGCCTCGCTCGGCGACGGCATCGAGAACGCCCGGGCGGGCTCTCTCGCCGACGCCTTCTTCTTCAGCGTCCAGACGCTGGCCACCATCGGCTACGGCAGGATGGCGCCGCGCACGCTGGGCGCCAACCTGGTGGTCAGCGCCGAGGCGGTGATGGGGATGATCGGGCTCGCCGTCACCACCGGCCTGGTCTACGCCCGCTTCGCCCGGCCGACGGCGCGGGTCCTGTTCAGCCAGAGGGCGGTCATCCGGCCCTGGGAGGGGACGCCCTCGCTCATCTTCCGCATGGGCAACGCCCGCGTGAACCAGATCGTGGAGGCCCGGCTGGAGGTCACGCTGCTCACCGACGAGCGGACCGCCGAGGGGGAGACCATCCGCCGGGTCAGGGACCTCCGGCTCCTCCGCAGCGAGCAGTCGATGTTCGCCCTCACCTGGACGGTGGTGCACCCCATCGCCGAGGACAGCCCGCTCCGCGGCGAGACCCCGGAGTCGCTCCGGGCCAAGCGGGCCGACGTGGTGGTCTCGCTCACCGGCCTCGACGAGGGGCTGGCCCAGGTGATCCACGCCCGGCACGGCTACGGCGCCGACCAGATCGGCTGGAACGAGAAGCACGCCGACATCCTCTCCACCGAGCCCGACGGGACGCGCGTCATCGACTACCGGCGCTTCCACGACACCGAGCCCATCGGCGGCCCCGGCGCGGGCGGGTGACGCCCCGGGTCGGCGGTCCCCGCCAGTCGCGCTGCGGTCTCGCCGCTCGCCTGGCGAGCTCGGCCTCCCGTCCTGGCTTGCGGGCCCGGCCCGGCGGGGAGCACACTCGGTGCGATGCCTGCCGCGGCTCCGCCGCCCGTCCTCGCCACTCTCGCCGCCTCCATGCTGGCGGCCGCGTGCTCGAGCGCGTCCGTGGCGGCGGGCGACCGCCAGGGTCGCGGGCCTCCCCGTCCCGCTGCTCGCCGTCGCGCCCGAAGGGAGCATCACCGCCCTCACGCTGGCCGCGGACGGAGCCGTCGTGCCCGCGCGCTTCTCGCTCGCGGGAGACCCGCAGTAGCGTCGGTCGCCGGCCCCGGACGCTGGGCCCGCGGCCCCGGGTTCACCCGGTTGAACCCGACTCCATCGCCCTCACCACCCGGGCCACCTCGGCCCGCGCCTTGGCCGGGGAGCCCGCGCGCCAGGGGCGGCCGTGGCCCGGCAGCACCGCCTCGAAGCGCAGGTCGAGGAGCCGCTGCATGGAGCGGGTCTGCTCCGACCAGGAGTGCCAGCAGACGTCCCGGTCGGCCTCGAGCCGTCCGTCGGCGCCGGCCCAGAGGTGGTCGCCGGTGAAGAGCCACCTCTCCCGGTAGAGGAGCGCCAGGGAGCCGGCGGTGTGGCCGGGCACCGGAACCAGCAGGAGGTCCGGGGCGAGCGCCACCGGGTCGCCGCCCTCCACGAGCCGCTCGACCCCGGCGGTGGCGCGGGACACGTCGCGCGCGTGCAGGATGCGCTCGCACCCGAGCGCCTCGGCCCAGCGGGCGTGATCGGCGACGTCGTCGCGGTGGGTGAGGAAGAGCCAGCGGGCCCCGCGGAGCCGCTCGATGCCGCGGAGCAGGGGCCGGGCGAAGCGGGGCGAGTCCACCAGCACGTTGCCGCCGGGGCGGACCACGAGCCAGCTGGCCGCGCCGAAGGAGCTCTCGGCGGCGTAGCCGCACTGGTACACGCCGGCGGCGACGTCGACCGGATCGGGGAAGGCCCGAGCCGCCCGAGCCGCCTCCGCCGCCGGGCGTCTGGGGGTGGTCCCGATGGCCGAGACGGGGCAGGAGACGAGCGACATCAGGGCCCGGTGCCACTCGGCCGCCGAGGCCGGCTGGCGGGCCACGGTGGCCCTGTCCCAGGGCCCGCCGCCGTAGACCCCGGGCGCCACCCGCCGGCAGGTGTCGCAGGCGATGCAGGAGGCGTCCACGAAGAGATCGCCGGGGGCGTTCTCCGGCAGGCGATGGGCCAGGAGGGCCACGCCATCGGCATAACCGGCGCGCCGGCCGGACGCCCGCACCCGGGAGAGAGGCCGGGGACCGCCTTCACCCCCACCGCGGCACCTGGTCGAGGCCGATGCCCAGCGCCGTCTTGGCCACCACCTCGCGCGTGAGGAAGGCGTTGGCGGGGTGGATGCGCCCGAGCCGCGCGTCGCGGAAGAGCCGCTCCAGCCCGCCCCGGCGGAAGACGCCGAAGCCGCCGGCCACGTCGAGGGCCGTGTCCACCACCCGCCAGGAAGCCTCCACCGCGTGGTGCTTGGCGGCGAAGAGGCGCGCCGGCCAGCTCGCGCCGTGGTCGACGCCCGACGACCAGTCCTCGGCGATCCGGTCGAGGTGCGGCTCGACGGCCTCGAGCTCGAGCGCCATCTCGGCGACGGCGTGCTGCACCTCGGGGTGGTGGGCCATCGACCGCGACAGGGCCAGCGACCGCTTCTCCTTCACCCGCGCGACGGTGAGGTCGAAGACCCTGCGGGCCAGGCCGTAGTAGACGTTGCCGAAGCCCACCAGCGCCCAGGCGAAGAGCCCCAGGACGAAGGCGTCGAGGCCCGCGCCCCCGGCCGGGACCACCCGGGCGACGCGCTCGTCGGGCACGAAGACCTCCTCCAGCACGGTGTCGTCGCTCCGGGTGGCCCGCATCCCCAGCACGTCCCAGGTCTCCTCCGGCGTCGAACCCTTCGCGCCCCGGTGCATGAAGGCGTGGACGATCCGGGGTGCGGCGGGGTCGCTGGCGTCCATCCCGTGCATCCCGAGGTAGGTCCACACCGGGGCCAGGCTCCCGAAGGACTTGCGCCCGGTGAAGCGATAGCCGCCCTCCACCCGCGTTGCCCGGGTGGTGGAGAGCAGCACCGGGACGTCGTTCCCGGTCTCGCCGTGGCCGGCGGCGTACACCTCGCCGCGGGCCGCGCCTCGCAGGAGCCATTCCAGCGAGCGATCGCCGGCCCGCCACAGGTCGGCGGCCAGTCCGGTCCAGTAGAGGTGCATGTTCACGGCCAGGGCCGTGGGCGCGGAGTAGTAGGCGAGTCGCCGCTGCTCGCGGGCCACGTCCGCCAGGGTCCGGCCCAGGCCCCCGAGCGCCTCGGGGACCGCCAGGCGCAGGTAGCCGCCCTCCTGCAGGTCCCGGAAGTCCTGCAGGAAGAAGGTGCCGTCCCGGTCGTGTCCGGGCGCTCTCTCCCAGAACCGCTCCAGCGAGGCCTGCGGGACGACGAAGGGCTTCGACCTCACGGCGCAAACCTCCTCGGCCGGGTCGTGCGACCGGGCCCGTCCTGCCGGATAAGCCCGGTGCCGGCCCCGAGCGGCTCACGGGCCCCACCCGGGAGCCCGATGCGCCCCGGCAAGGCCGCGCCCGCGCCGCTACGATCCGCTGGCGAGGTGGCCATGCCCAAGTACGTCATCGAGCGCGACCTGGACGGAGCCGGGCCCCTTTCGGACGCGCAGCTCCGGGAGGTCTCCCTCGGCTCCCTGCGAGCCCTCGGAGAGCTCGGCACCAGGATCCAGTGGCTCCACAGCTACGTGACCGACAACAAGATCTACTGCGTCTACCTGGCGCCCGACGAGGAGACCATCCGCGAGCACGCCCGGCGCGCCTCGCTGCCGGCGAACCGCATCGCCGAGGTGCGCCGCCTCATCGGGCCCGAGAACTACCGGGTCTCCGCCTAGGTCAGTCCTCCCCCTCCTCGGGGCAGACGACGGGCGAGTAGAGCACCAGCCCTGGCAGGCCGAAGATGGCCGGGGTCGAGACCGGGCCCAGCACGCCGGCGGCGGACTGCGCCAGCACCTCGGCCGCCGACCGGGCCGACACGTAGGTCGCCGGATCGAAGTTCGGGCCCGGCACCAGCACCAGCAGGTCCCAGCGCTTGTTCTCGACCTCGTCCTCGCCCGGCGGGGCGTCGAGCACGTGGTAGTGGTCGAACTCGTCGAAGCCGGGGACGTGGTGGATCTCGCCGGGGGCCGGATGGGTGCCGAACACCGCGTAGAGGTTCGGCCGCCGCGGGGTGTCGTAGGGCGCGTCCACGATGCCCTTGGTGCCGATGGCCCAGATGGCGTAGTACTCGGTCGACGGCGTGAGCGCGCCGGGGAAGACCATGGTGCACTGCCGCCCGTTCACGAAGGCGGGCTCGGTGCCGTCGGTCGCCGGATCGATCCGCAGGGCCGCGGCCGCCGTTCCGGTCGTGGCAGCGGGCTCGCCTCCGCAGGCGGCGGCGGCCACCAGGGCCGCGAGAGCGAGAGACCACGTCGTTCGCATGGGTATGCCTCCTCGATGGCGCCGGAATCGGCGCGCGTGCCCGGATGGCACGCGCCCGCATTCCGCCGCGCCCGGGGGGAGAAGCGCGCCCGCCGGCCGCGGCGGCTCACCGGTCCCCACCGGGGACGGCTCCCCGGGGGACCGGGCGGGCTCCGCGCGCGCCGCCGCCGGCGTCTCTCAGCTCGCGGCCAGGCGGGTGGCCTCCTCGAGCGACAGCGCCGCGCCCTCGCGCCAGGCGCCGCGGGCGCGCTCGGGCCCGAGGAGGAGCCGCATCGCGTCCAGGCTGCGCTGGAGCTCGGCGCGCACCGGGGGCGAGGCCGGCGCCCCGATGCCGTCGCGGATCACCGCGGCGGCGGCGGCGAGCCGGATCCCTCGCTCCCCCTCCCCCTCGTCCGCGGCCAGGCAGGCCAGCGACTCGAGCTGACGGGCGATGCCGCGCCGGTGGCCGAGCGCCACGAAGCTCGCCAGGGACTCGAGGTGGAGCCGGCGCGAGCCGGCCAGGTCCCCTCGCTGCCGGGCGACCGCGGCCAGATCGGCGAGGCAGCTCCCCGTTCCCCAGCCGTCTCCCAGGGAGCGGAAGGTCGCCAGCGCCGAGCGGTACAGCGACTCGGCCGCATCGAGCTCGCCCTGGTCGCGCGCCGCGTCGCCCTCGTGGTTCACCGCCCAGGTGCGGCCCGGGACGTCGCCCAGCCGGTCGAGCATCGATGCGGCCCGCTGGTAGAGGGTCCGGGCCTCCTCGAGCCGCCCCTGCGATCGGGCCACGAAGGCCAGGTTCGCCAGCGAGCGGGCGTAGCCCGCGTCCTCTCCGAGCTCCTGCCACACCTCGAGGCTCTCCTCCAGGACCCCTCGCGCCCCGCCGAAGTCGCCCCGGGCCAGCAGGTGGTTGCCGAGGGCCACCAGGGCCACCGCCGTTCCCCAGCGGTCGCCGAGCTGGCGGTAGAGCCGGAGGGAGTCGGCGTGCAGCTCGACGCCCCGCTCGACGTCCGCCTGATCGAAGGCCAGCACGCCCGCAGCGAACAGCGCCCGGGCGCGCGCGGCCGGCAGCCGCCGGGCGCCCTCGAGGTCGAGCAGGGCCTGGAGGCGCCGCCGCCCCTCCGCCAGGTGCTCGCCGCGCTCCCAGAAGTGGAAGAGGCCGCAGGCGAGCCGCAGGCCCCACTCGGCGTCGCCCTGGCGCGTCAGCCAGTCGAGGGCGGCGCGGAAGTCGTCGTGCTCGGTCTCGAAGCGCGCGATCCACGCCGGGTGCTCGCCGGAGCCGAGCGCGCTTCCGCCCTCCTCGGCCAGGACCAGGAAGTAGGCGGCATGGGCTCGGCGAGCGGCGTCGAGCTCGCCGCTCTCGGCGAGCTTCTCCAGCGCGTAGTCCCGGATGGTCGCCAGCATGAAGAACCGCTGCGGCTCCGGGTGGGGCTCGCAGGCCTGCAGCAGGCTCTTGTCCACCAGGGCGCGGACGCACTCCTCCACCGGGCGGGGGAGGGCCTCATGGGCGTCGGCCACGGCCAGCGCCGACTCCAGGGTGAAGGCCCCGGCGAAGACCGCCAGGCGCCGGAACACCGCCTGCTCGGTGGGGTCGAGGAGCTGGTGGCTCCAGTCGACCGTGCCGCGCACCGTCTGCTGCCGGCCGGGCAGGTCCCGGGCGCCGCCGGTGAGCAGGCCCAGGCGGTGCTCGAGGCGCGCCAGCATCGCCTCGGGGGAGAGCACCCGGGCGTGCGCGGCCGCCAGCTCCAGCGCCAGCGGCAGCCCGTCGAGCCCGGCGCACAGCTCGGCCACGGCGGCCGCGTTCTCGGCGGTGCAGGCGAACCTGGGGTTGGCGGCCCGCGCCCGCTCGAGGAACAGGGCCACCGCCGGCACGTCGGCCATTCGCTCGGGAGGGGGGGGGTGCCCGCGATCGGGCAGGTCGAGGGGCGCCACCGGGAAGCCCTGCTCCCCGTAGAGGTGGAGCAGCTCCCGGCTGGTGACCATGGCGGTGAGGTCCGGGCAGGCGGCCAGCAGGTCGCTCACCATCGGGGCGGCGTCGATCACCTGCTCGAAGTTGTCGAGCACCAGCAGGGTGGGCGCGCCGGCGCCGCGCAGGTCGCCGATGACGGTGTCCAGCGCCGGCCGGGCGCGGGTTGCCGCGCCCCCCATCGCCTGGGCGACGGCGGTGGGCACCAGGGCGGCGTCCACGGTGGAGGAGAGCGGGACGAAGAACACCCCGCCAGCGAAGCGCTCCGAGAGCACCTGGGCCGCCTCCAGGGCCAGCCGCGTCTTCCCGATCCCGCCCGGGCCGGTGAGGGTGAGGAGGCGCACCTTCTCCCGGGCGACCAGGCCCTCGATCTCCGCCAGCTCCCGCTGCCGGCCGATGAGGCGGGTCCTCGGGGACGGGAGGGTGGCGCGCCGGGGCGAGGGCCGGGCCGCCGGCGCGGCGCTCCGCCGGGCGGCCTGCAGCTCCGCCAGGAGGTGTCGCATGCTGGGGTGGCGCTCGGCCGGGTCCTTGCGGAGGCAGCGCGCCACCGCGCGCGCGAAGGCGGGGGGGAGATCGCCGCGGGCCTCCTCCAGCGGACGGGGATCGGCCCGCAGGGTGGCGTCCAGCGCCTCGAGCGCCGTCTGCCCGCCGAAGGTGCGTTCGCCGGTGGCCAGCTCGTGGAGGACCGCCCCCAGCGCGAACTGGTCGGAGCGCTCGTCGGCGGGCTCCCCGCGCACCACCTCGGGGGCCAGGTAGCCCGGGGTGCCGAGGAGCGGGCCCCCCGCCGCCTCGCCGCCGGACCCCTCCGCCGCCATCCCGGCGGTCCGGAACCGCGCCAGCCCGAAGTCCAGGATCTTGGCGATCCCGTGGCCGCTCAGGAGGACGTTCTCCGGCTTCAGGTCGCCGTGGACGATGCGCCGGTCGTGGGCCGCCGCCATCCCGTCGGCGATCTGCACCGCGACGTGCAGCAGGAGCTCCGCCGGCCAGGGCGCCGAGGCCACCTGGCGCAGGCTGCGCCCCTCGACGAGCTCCATCACCATGTACGGCGAGGACGGCTCCTCGCCGAAGTCGTGGACGGTGACGATGTTGGGGTGGTTCAGGGCGGAGGCGGCGCGGGCCTCCTGCTCGAGACGCGGCAGCGCGTCGGCGCGCCGTTGCGCCCCCTGGACCAGCGTCTTGACGGCCACCTCGCGCCCGAGCCGGGTGTCGAAGGCCCGGTAGACCTCGCCCATTCCGCCGGCGCCGAGCCGGTCCCGGATCTCGTACCGCCCCAGGCGCTGGCCGGGAGCCAGGCCGGCGGACGCCGGCCGGTCCCCCGCCCCCGGGGCCGAGGCGGGGCTCGCCGGCCCGAGGAGGGAGCGCCGCAGGCCGTCGATCTGCGACGCCAGGCGATCGAACCGCCCGCTCCCCTCGTGGGCCGCGAGCAGGGACTGGACCTCGCGCCGCAGGTCGGGGTCGGGCACGGCGCCGAGGAGGGCGGCGCGCCCGGCGGCGTCGCGCTCGAGGGCGTCCCCGAAGAGCGAGCAGACCTGGCGCCAGCGCTCGTCGCCCACGGGCGGCTCCGTCAGGGCCCGAGCTCGCGATTGAGCCACGCCCGCGCCACCGCCCAGTCGCGCTTCACCGAGGCCGGGGAGATGCCGAGCGCCTCGGCCGTCTCCTCGACGCTCAGGCCGGCGAAGAAGCGGCACTCGACCACCCGGGCCTGGCGAGCGTCGAGCGACTCGAGCCGCTGCAGGGCGTCGTGGAGGACCAGCACGTCGGCGGCCGGCTCCTCGGCTCCCTCCGGGGCCAGCCGCAGGGGCTCTTCCGGCCGGCCCCCCGCCCGCTTGGCCGCCCGCCGCCGGAGCGCGTGGTCGACGAGGATGTTGCGCATCGCCTGGGCGGCCATGGCCAGGAAGTGGGCGCGCCCCTGCCACTGGATGCGGTCGAGCCGCGTGATCTTGAGGTAGGCCTCGTGAACCAGCCCGGTGGTCGAGAGGGTGTGCCCCGGCCGCTCGCCGCGGAGCTTCCTGTGGGCCATGCGGCGCAGCAGGTCGTAGACCGCGGGGAAGACGGCGCGCAGGGCGTCGCGGTCTCCGCCGCGGGCCGCGAGGAGGAGGTCGGTCACCGTCGGGCTCGGCACGATCGCTGCTCATAATCGCGCGCCGGGCCCCGCGGGCCACCTCCGGGCGGGTCGCCGGCAAGGCCCCTGGGTGGGGCGCCATGAGCCGCCCGCCGCGCCCCTCCTGCTTTTCCCGGTCGAGCGCGGCGGCTCCGCGCCGAAAATGCCGCGAGCCCGACGTCGCGGAGGAGGTTGGCCCATGGCCTGGGAAGTCCGGGGAACCTATCTGGAGTCCTGCAGCTGCGAGGCGATCTGCCCGTGCATCGTCCTCGGTCCGCCGACCGAGGGCGACTGCCGAGCCCTGGTGGCCTGGCAGATCGATGAGGGCCGCGACGGCGGCGTGAAGCTCGACGGCCTGCGCATGGCCCTGCTGGTGCACACGCCCGGCAAGATGCACGAGACCAAGTGGAAGGCCGCGGTCTACGTCGACAGCCGCGCCGACGCCCGGCAGCGGGAGTCGCTGCTCCGGATCTTCGGGGGCAAGGCGGGAGGCCACCCGGCCGCCCTGGCCAGCCAGATCGGCGAGCTGGTGGGCGTGAAGGACGCCGCCATCACCTTCGAGAAGAAGGGCAAGGGCTACGCGGTCCGCATCCCGGGCGCGGTGGAGACCGATCTCGAGCCGCTGGTCGGCCCCGACGGCGGGGACGTCGCCGTCTCCAACCACCTGCTGGCGATCGCGCCCGGGTTCCCCGCGGTGGTAGGGCGCGCCAGCCGGTCGCGCATCACCGACCACGGCTGGGACTGGAACCTCGACGGGCGGCAGTGCATGCACTCCCCCTTCCGCTACCAGGGCTAGCCCGTGGACGCCTCGGGAAGCGCGGCCCTGGGGCCCCCGCGGCTGCCGCCCCTCCTCCTGCGCCAGCGCGCGCTGCTCCTGGGCGCGCTGGCGGTGGCGGTGGGCCTGTCGTGGGCCTACCTCGCCTGGATGGCGGCCGACATGGCGGTCGCCAGCGGCGGGAGGCTGGCCCACTGCGCGGCCATGCCGGGCGCGACCTCGTCGAGCGCGGCGTACGCGGCCTGGATGGTGGCCATGTGGTCCGTCATGGCCGTGGCCATGATGCTGCCCACCGCGCTGCCCCTGGTGCTGCTCTTCGGCCGGCTCTGGCGGGGCCGGCACCCCGCGCGCGGGGCCGACGGGCCGACCGCGCTCCTGGTGCTCGGCTACCTGGCCGCCTGGTCCGCGTTCGGGGCGGCGGCGGCCGCCCTCCAGCTGGCCCTCGAGCACGCCAGCCTGGCGAGCCCGGTCATGGGCCAGCTCCGGAGCCCGGCGCTCGGCGGCGCCACCCTGGTGGCGGCGGGGCTCTTCCAGCTCACGCCGCTCAAGGCCGCCTGCCTGGCGAGGTGCCGCTCCCCGCTCATGTTCCTCATGACCCGCTGGCGCGAGGGGCGTGCCGGCCCCTTCGCCATGGGGCTGGACCACGGGATCTCCTGCATCGGCTGCTGCTGGGCGCTCATGCTGGTGATGTTCGTCGCCGGGGTGATGAACCTCTTCTGGATGGCGGCGCTCACCGTCCTCATGCTCCTGGAGAAGGTGGTGCGGCGCGGCGACCTGTTGGCGCGCGGAACCGGGGTGGCGCTGGTCCTCGCCGGGCTCTGGCTCCTCCGGGCCTGACCCGCGACCAACCCCCGGGAATCCTTGACAGCGCGGGGGGGCGGATCGTATAGGAACGCCCTTCCGGAGGGCCGGGAGGGCTCGCGCGTCGTGCGCTCGAGCCCGCGTCGGGAGCCCCCGGGGAATCGATCGGCAAGGAGCATTCGATGTACGCGGTGATCCAGTCCGGCGGCAAGCAGTACCGCGTCGCCGAGGGCGACAAGGTAAGGGTCGAGAAGCTCGCCGGCGAGGTGGGCGCCCGGGTGAAGTTCGAGGCGCTGCTCCTGGGCGGCGAGGGCGAGGCCCGGGTGGGCAGGCCCACCGTCTCCGGCTCGGCCGTCGAGGGCGAGATCGTGGCCCAGGGCAAGCACCGCAAGGTGGTCCACTTCCGCAAGAAGAAGGAAGGCTGGACCAAGAAGCGCGGCCACCGCCAGCCGTTCACCGAGATCAAGATCACCGCGGTGCGCGCCTAGGGGCGCGGGCCGGAGGACGGACCATGGCGCACAAGAAGGGACAGGGCTCCTCCCGGAACGGCCGCGACTCCGCCGGCCAGCGGCGGGGCGTGAAGGTCTACGGCTCGGAGGCGGTGCAGGCCGGCAACATCCTGGTCCGCCAGCTGGGCACCCGCATCCACCCCGGCACCAACGTGGGGATGGGGAAGGACTTCACCCTCTTCGCCCTGGTGGACGGGACGGTGCGATACTCGACGACGCGCGGCGACCGGCGCGTGGTCTCGATCGTCCCCAAGGCCTAGGGCCCGCGGGCAGCCGCAGCTCCGAGAACGCCGCGGGCCCCCGGGCACGCGGCGTTTCGTGTTCCTGGAGAGGAGCGCCACCCCGGCGCAGCGTGAAGCACCATGAAGTTCGTCGACGAGGTCAGGATCCGGGTGAAGGCCGGGGACGGTGGCGACGGCGCCATCGCCTGGCGCAGGGAGAAGTTCGTCCCGCGCGGCGGTCCGGCCGGGGGGGACGGCGGCAACGGCGGCGACGTGGTGCTGGCGGTGGATCCGCAGATGGCCACGCTCCTCGACTACCGCTACCAGCGGCAGCACGAGGCCCGCAGCGGCCAGAACGGCATGGGGAGCGACTGCAACGGCGCCGACGGCGAGCCCCTGGTGCTGCGCGTGCCGCCGGGCACGGTGGTGCGGGACGCGGGCACCGGGGAGGTCCTGGCCGATCTCTCGGCGCCCGACCAGCGCATGGTGGTGGCCCGGGGCGGCCGGGGCGGGCTCGGCAACATCAACTTCGCCACCAGCACCCGGCAGGCCCCGCGCCACGCCGAGCCGGGGACTCCCGGCGAGGAGCGGGAGCTGGTGCTCGAGCTCAAGCTCCTGGCCGACGTGGGCATCGTCGGCTACCCCAACGCCGGCAAGTCGACGCTCATCAGCCGCATCAGCCGCGCCCGGCCCCGGATCGCCGACTACCCCTTCACCACGCTCACGCCCAACCTGGGCGTGGTGGACTGGCGCGGCGAGCGGAGCTTCGTGGTGGCCGACATCCCCGGCCTGATCGAGGGGGCTCACGCCGGCGCCGGGCTGGGCCACCAGTTCCTGCGCCACGTCGAGCGCTGCCGGGTCCTGGTCCACCTGGTGGACGGCGCCGCGCCCGGCGAGGGGCGATCGCCGCGGGCGGACCTCGACGCCATCGACGCCGAGCTGCGCCTCCATTCCCCGGAGCTGGCGGCGAAGCGGCAGATCGTGGTCGTGAACAAGGTGGACGTCCCCGAGGCCCGGCGGGCCGCCGCGGCGCTCCAGCGGGCGCTGGCCCGCCGCCGGAAGGACGGGAGGGAAGTGCTCCTCCTCTCCGCCGTCACCGGCGAGGGGGTGCCCGAGCTGCTCGACCGGATCGCCTCGGTCCTCTTCGGCGTCGCGGGAAAGGGCCGCGGCGGGGCGGGCCGGAAGCTCGGGAAGAGGCGGAGGGCCGGGTGAGCGACGGCGGCGAGGGCTTCCTCCTCCCCGAGCGGCGCGAGCGCATCGACCGGGCGCTGGCCGGGCGCACCCGCACGCTGACCGTGGTGCTGGAGGCGCTCTGCGACCCCCAGAACGTGAACGCCGTCCTGCGGACCTGCGACGCCTTCGGCGTCCAGGAGGTCCACGTCGTCGAGGGGCCCATGAAGCCCTGGGAGCGGAACCGGAGGGTCAGCCAGAACGCGGACAAGTGGCTCGACGTGGTCCGCTGGAAGGGCACCGCCGAGTGCCTGGGCCACCTGCGCTCCCGCGGCTTCGCCCTCTACGCCACCCGGCCGGGCGAGGCCTCGCGGGCGCTCGCCGAGCTCTCCTTCGCCGCGCCGGTGGCGCTGATCTTCGGGAACGAGAGCCGCGGCGTCTCGTCGGAGGCCCTGGCCCTCGCCGACCTGGCCTACGCCATCCCCATGCGCGGCTTCTCGCAGTCGCTCAACGTCTCGGTGGCGGCGGCGGTGAGCCTCTTCCGGGCCGTGGAGCGGCGCGAGGCGGAGCGCGGCCGCCACGGCGACCTCGCCGAGGCCGAGCTCCGGGCCCTGCGGGAGCGGTTCTACCTGCTGGCGGTGAAGCAGCGGGCGCGGATCGCCAAGGCCGAGCAGGCGGAGGCGCGCAGGGCCCGGGCCCGCCGGCGCACCTAGGGGGGCGGCCCGGACCCCCGGGCGGGACCCGCGCTCACCCCCGCGGTTTCCCGTGCACGGGTCCGGGATCGGACACATACCCGTAGTGCGCGATGATAACACTCTACGTGGCGGTGTCCCTGGACGGCTACGTCGCCGGCCCGGGCGACGATCTCTCCTGGCTCGAGGCCGCGGGCCCGGGAGGCCGGGACGGCGACTACGGGTACCGCGCCTTCTACCGGGGCGTCGACGTCACCGTCATGGGCCGCGGCACCTGGCAGGTGGCGCGGGCCTTCGACCCCTGGCCGTACGGCGACAAGCCCTGCGTGGTCCTCTCGCGCAGCGCGGGGCTGCGGCCGGTGGCCAACGAGACCTTCGAGGCCTTCGACCCCGCCCACTGGCGCCGGCGCGGCGCCCGGGAGCGGGTGTACCTGTGCGGCGGCGGGGAGGCGGCCAGGCTCTTCCTCGAGCACGGCCTCGTCGACCGCATGGAGCTCGCCACCATCCCGGTCCTGCTGGGCCGGGGGAAGCCCCTCTTCCCCTCCGGCTTCCCGGAGAGCCGCTGGAGGCTCGCCGCCTGCGAGAGCCACCCCAGCGGAGTGGTGCAGGCGGTGTACGAGCGGCAGTGACGGGCGCTGGCGCTAGTTCTTCTGCGCCTTGGCGGGCGCCTTCTTCTCGGCCTTGGCGACCTGGGGCTTCTTCTCGTTCGAGGCCTGGTGGGTCTTCATGCCCTCGCAGGCCAGGACCGGCCCTGCGAACGCGGTGACTGCCAGCACGGTGACGATTCGGGTCGCGAGCTTCATGGGTCGGCTCCTGGGGCGGGGGGGGCGGAGATGCCGCCCGCCCCGTTCCCTTTGCGGGGGGGAGCCACGGCGCAATCCCGCTTCGGGGGCCAAAGGACGTTTGCAGGGGGCCGGGTGAGCTCCGGAAGCCTCGCGCGCCAGCGGCGCGCTCGTGCTACCGGCAGGCATCCCAGAACGCGCGCAGGTCCGGCGGCAGGGCCGCCTCGAAGGCCACCCGCTCCCGCCGCTGGGGGTGCGGCAGCTCGAGGCGCCAGGCGTGGAGCGCGTGGCGCGAGAGGCGCAGGCGGGCGCGGTCGTCGGGCGTCATGGCGCCGCGGGTGAAGCGGTCGAAGATCTCCTCGTCCGGCCCGTAGATCTTGTCGCCCACCATCGGCAGCCGGGCGTGGTGGAGGTGCGCCCGGATCTGGTGCTGCCGGCCGGTCCGGGGGCGGCAGGCGACCAGCGCCACCGGGACCCCGTCCGGCGCCCGCCGCCGCTCCAGCACCTCGAACTCGGTGCTCGAGGGGAGGCCCTGGCGGTCGACGTGCATGCGCACCCGGACCCGGGAGGCGCCGCTGAGCCGGAGCCGCGCCTCCACCAGGAAGCGATCGGAGCGGGGCGAGCCCTCCACCAGCGCCAGGTAGGTCTTCTGCACCCGGGCGGCGGCGAAGGCGCGCTTCAGGAAGGCGGTGTGGACCGGCGCGCCGCCGCAGGCGAGGAGCCCGGAGGTCTCGCGGTCGAGCCGGTGGGCCGGGTCGATCTTGCGGCCCGGGAAGCGCTCCCGCGCCAGCGCCGTGAAGGTGTGGAGCAGGTAGCGCGCCGTGGGGTGCACCGGGAGCCCGGCCGGCTTGTCCACCACCACCAGCGCGCCGTCGTCGTGGACCACGCCGAACTCGAGGGGCGTCTCCGGCTCCGGCTCCTCCTCGCGCAGCAGCGAGAAGCCCAGGCCGGGCGCCACGCGGGTGGCGGGCTTGAGGGGCCGGGGGCCGTCGTGCTCGAGCCGGGTCTCGATGAGCTTCTGGATCCGGGCGCGGGAGAGGCGGCGGATCTTCTGCTGGAGGTAGCGGTCGAGCCGCCAGCCGGCGTAGTTCTCCTCGACGGTGAAGCGCACCCGCACCAGCACGGGCCGGGAGACTAGCACCGGGGCCGCCGGCGCGCTCGCCGCCCCGGGCCGGACCTCCCGGAATCCCGGCGCTTCTCTGGCGCGGTTGACGGATCCCTCGCGAAGTCGTATTCGGTGGCCCCGGTTTGAAGACAGCCTTCGTCATCATTCCGGCCCGCTACGGAGCGACGCGTTTCCCGGGGAAACCCCTCGCGCTCCTCGCCGGGAAACCCCTCGTCTGCCACGTCGCCGAGCGCGCCCGCCGGGCCCGCGGGGTGTCCCGCGTGGCGGTGGCCACCGACGACGAGCGGATCGCGGCCGCGGCCCGGGGCTGCGGCGCCGAGGCGGTGATGACCGGGCCGGCGGCGAGCGGCACCGACCGGGTCGCCGAGGCGGCCCGGGGGATGGGCGCGGCGGACGTGGTGGTGAACCTGCAGGGGGACGAGCCGCTGGTCGAGCCGGAGGCCATCGAGGCGCTGCTCGGCGCCATGGAGGACGGCTCGGTGGCCATGGCGACGCTCTCCCGGCCGCTGGAGGCCGGGGAGCTCTCGCGGCCCCACGTGGTCAAGGTGGTGACCCGGGCCAACGGCGACGCGCTCTACTTCTCGCGCGCCGCCATTCCCCACCGGCGCGAGGGCGGCGAGAGCAGGCTGGCCCGGGCGCACGTGGGGATCTACGCCTTCCGCGCCGCCTTCCTGCAGGAGTTCGCGCGGCTGCCGCCCGGGCGCCTGGAGCGGGAGGAGTCGCTGGAGCAGCTCCGGGCGCTGGAGCACGGGCACGGGATCCGGGTGGTGGAGACGGGGTATCGGGGCTTCGGCGTGGACACGCCGGAGGATCTGGAGAGGGCGCGCGCACTCCTCGCGGGGGCGTGACCAGGGGGAGACATGGTGAAGCGGACCAAGAAGACCAAGTACCTGTTCGTCACCGGCGGGGTGGTGAGCTCGCTCGGCAAGGGCCTGGCGGCGGCCTCGATGGGCGCGCTGCTCGAGAACCGCGGCCTCGAGGTCACCCACGTCAAGCTCGACCCGTACATCAACGTGGACCCGGGCACCATGAGCCCGTTCCAGCACGGCGAGGTCTACGTCACCGACGACGGCGCCGAGACCGACCTGGACCTCGGGCACTACGAGCGCTTCACCGGCGCCAAGATGACCCGGCGGAACAACTACACCACCGGCCGCATCTACCACTCGGTGATCCAGAAGGAGCGGCGCGGCGAGTACCTGGGCAAGACCGTCCAGGTGATCCCGCACATCACCGACGAGATCAAGGCGGTCATCCGCGAGGCGGCGGGGGAGGCCGACATCGTCATCGTGGAGGTGGGCGGCACGGTGGGCGACATCGAGTCGCTCCCCTTCCTCGAGGCCATCCGGCAGATGAAGTACGACGTGGGCCAGGAGAACGTGGTCTACGCCCACCTGACGCTGGTGCCCTTCATCGCCGCCGCGGGCGAGCTCAAGACCAAGCCCACCCAGCACTCGGTCAAGGAGCTGCGGGAGATCGGCATCCAGCCCGACATCCTGCTGTGCCGCTCCGACCGCGAGATCGCCCGCGAGATGAAGGACAAGATCGCGCTCTTCTGTAACGTCGACCCCTCGGCGGTCTTCACCGCCAAGGACGTCTCCTCGATCTACGAGGTGCCGCTGGCGCTGCACCGGGAGGGGCTCGACGACAAGCTGGCCGAGCTGTTCAACATCTGGAGCCGGGCCCCGCGCCTGGAGCGCTGGGAGGGGATCGTCGAGAAGGTGAAGAACCCCACGCGCGGCGAGGTGCGCATCGGCGTGGTGGGCAAGTACGTGGAGCTCCACGAGAGCTACAAGAGCCTCAACGAGGCCCTGGTCCACGGCGGCATCGCCAGCGACGCCCGGGTGAGGCTGGTGTTCATCGACTCGCAGAAGCTGGAGGCGGGAGACCCCTGCGGCCTCGGCGACGTGG
>DATIFE010000070.1:0-8441 GCA_035455425.1 Anaeromyxobacteraceae bacterium
GGTGCGGGGCAGCGCCGAGGAGGCCTTCGACCGCTCCATCGACGTCCACGTCTCGCGGCTGCGCCACAAGCTGGGCGACGACCCGAAGCGCCCGCGCCTGCTCAAGACGGTCCGCGGCGCCGGCTACGTGCTGGCAGCCGAGGAGGGGTAGTGGGGCGGCACGGCCACCTCCACGAGCGCCACCCGCACCACCGCCGCGCGCGGCTCTTCTGGCGCGTCTACCTGAACGGCCTGTTCCTCCTCTGCCTGGTGGCGGTCGCCATGGGGGCGGTGGGCTGGTTCTACGGCGGCGACGGCATGCACGGGGAGCGCGTCGCCGAGCTGGCGGCGCACATGGTGGAGCGGGACCTCGGGGAGCCCGCGCGCCTCGCGGCCGGCCTGGAGCGGGCGCGCCAGGCCTTCGGCACGCGGATGGCGGTCTACCGGGACGGCCGGCTGCTGGCCTCCAACGCCGACCCGCCCCCGCCGCCGCTGCCCGAGGCGGAGCGGGAGCGGCTGGCCGGGGGCCCGGTCCACCTCCGCGGCCACCGCTGGGCCTTCGCCGCGCCGCTCCGGGGGGAGCCCGGCTCCTACCTGGTCCTCACGTCCGGATTCCGGCCCTCCGCCGCGCGGGCCCTGAGCCTGCTGGGCGCGGTGCTGCTGGCGCTGGCGCTGGCCTCCATCCCGCTGGCGCGGGCCATCGCCGCCCCGCTGGAGCGGCTCACCGCGGCCGCCCGACGGCTCGGCGGCGGCGACCTCTCGGCCCGGGTGGGCTTCGGCGGCAAGGGCGAGGTGGGCGAGCTGGCCCGGGCCTTCGACGAGATGGCGGAGCGGGTGGAGCGGCTGGTCCGCTCCGAGCGAGAGCTGCTGGCCAACGTGAGCCACGAGCTGCGCACCCCCCTCTCGCGCATCCGGGTGGCGCTGGAGCTCGCCGCCCAGGGCGACCTGGAGGCCTCGCGCCGCTACCTGGCCGAGATCGGGGCCGACCTGTCGGAGCTGGAGCAGCTGGTGGCCGACGTGCTCACCGCGGCGCGGCTCGAGGGCGGCGCCGCCGCGCTGCCGCTCTCGCGCCAGCGCTTCCCGGCGGCGGAGCTCGTGGAGCGGTCGGCCGAGCGCTTCCGGTCCGCCTGGCCCGGGCGGCGGCTGGAGGTGCGGCTCGACGGGCCGCTCCCCGACCTCGACGCCGACCCGGCGCTGCTGCGGCGGGCGCTCGACAACCTGCTCGACAACGCCCGCAAGTACTCGGAGGAGGGCGAGCCAGTGGAGCTCTCGGCCCGGGCCGAGGGCGGGGCGCTGGTGGTGGAGGTGCGGGACCGGGGCATCGGCATCGACCCCGAGGACCTGCCGCGCCTCTTCACGCCCTTCTTCCGCACCGACCGGAGCCGCGCCCGGGGCACCGGCGGGGTGGGGCTGGGCCTGGCGCTGGCGAAGCGCATCGCCGAGGCGCACGGCGGGACCGTCGAGGTCGAGAGCGAGCCGGGGAGGGGGACGGCGGTGAGGGTGCGGGTGCCGGGGGCGCGCTGAGGCCCGCCGCGCCTCCGCCCCGCTCCTGCAGAGGGGTCGATATTCGCTTCTGGTGCTGGTACGCGAAGCGAAGTAGGCTCGACCTCCGTGTTCGCATCTCGCAGCCCCCCAGGGCTCTCCGCGCTGGCGCAGGGCGTCATGGCCCGCGCGGCGCTCCGGCGCGTCGACCCCGGCGCCCTCCCGACCGGCGCCACCGATCGCGAGCGAGCGTGGCGCCGGGCGACGGGCCTGCGGCTCGCCGTTGCCTCGAGCATGTCGCTGCTCGCCTCATGTCAGCCGGTCGGTGCTGGAGGTCGGCGAGCCGACCTCGCCTGGAGCGAGGATCTCCCCCGGTGCGGGGCGGCAGACGACTGCGTGCGCCTCGCGAACATGTACCTCGCGGGCGAGAGCGTCCCGAGGAGCCTCCCGGCCGCCGTGGTCCTGTACGAGCGGGCGTGCCAGCTGGGCAGCGCGAAAGCGTGCGCCGTGCTGGGGGCGACCTATGCGGAGGGGGAAGGGGCGCCGAGGGATGCCGAACGCGGAATGGCCATGCTCGAACGAGCGTGTCGGCTCGGTGAAGCGCCGGCCTGCGCGTACGCCGCGGCGGTCCAGGCGCTGGGCGAGGGAGTCGAGCGAAGCTGGGAGCGGGTGAGGGATCTGGCCGATCGCGCCTGCGATCTGGGCTCGTCGCTGGGGTGCACCTTCCTCGGCTACCTGCTCGGCGGTGGCCTGGGGGGGCCGCAGGAATGGGCGCGAGCCATCGCGTCCTTCGAGCGGGGCTGCCGACTCGACGAGGGGCTCTCCTGTTACCGGGCCGGGGAGGCGCTGGAGCGGGGGGAAGGCATGGCGAAGGACCTGCTTCGCGCGAACGCGCTCTTCGAGAAGGCCTGCGAGCACGGCAGTGGGCCCGGGTGCACCGAGCTGGCGTACAACCTGGAGCGGGGACGGGGCGCCGCTCGCGACGCCGCCCGGGCCGGAGATCTCTACCAGAAGGGCTGTAGCCTCCAGGTTGCGCGCGCTTGCCACAACCTGGCCGTGGCCATCGGGGAGGTCCAGGCGGCGTCCCCCGACGAGGCGCGCGCCACCTCACTGTACGAGAAGGCCTGCGGCCTCGACTACGGGCCGTCGTGCACCAACCTGGGCTTCCGCTTCGAGAAAGGCGCGGGCGTCCCGCAGGACTGGCGGAAGGCCAACGATCTCCTCGCCAAGGCGTGTGGGCTGGGCAACGGGGCGGGGTGCACCGAACTCGGCCTCAATCACGAGAGAGGGAGGGGTGTGGGCCGCGACGTGGGGCGGGCCATCGAGCTCTGGGAGAAGGCGTGCGGCATGGGCGAGGGGACGGGTTGCTCCAACCTCGGAGTGCAGTACGAGCGGGGCAGCGGCGTTCGCCGGAACCCGAGCCGGGCACATGACCTACACCGGCAAGGCTGCGATCTCGGGAGCGGGCACGCCTGCCGGAACCTCGGCGCCAGCTACGCGCGTTCCACGGGTGTTGGCCAGGACTGGGGACTCGCATTCGCATCGTACTGGAAGGGCTGCGAACTCGACGACGCGATGGCGTGCCGGGAACTGGGCGCAGCCTACGAGCACGGTAACGGAACCGAGAGAGACCAGGCGAAAGCCAACGCGTTCCTCGATCGGGGATGCCAACTCGGGAACGGCATGGCCTGCAACGATCTCGGACGCTCATACCAATACGGCAAGGGCGTGGATCGGGATCCGGCGCGTGCCGTCGCCCTGTTCGAGAGAGCGTGTGATCTCGGCGACGGCGGTGGCTGCCTGAACCTCGGCTACGCCGCAGCCGCCGGCTCCGGTCTGTCGCAGGATTGGAGCCGCGCCAATTCGCTCTACGCCAGGTCCTGCGACCTCGGCGAAGGCCTGGGGTGCAGCAACCTCGGCTTCAGTCACGAAAAGGGCACAGGTGTTCCGCAGGACCTGGGCTGGGCGGCGGCGCTGTACGAGAAGGCCTGCGGCATGGGGAGTGGAAGGGGGTGTAGCAACCTCGGCGGCCTCTACATGAGCGGAACGGGCGTCTCGCGAGACTGGGGACGGGCGATGTCCCTGTTCGAGAAGGCCTGCGCGCTCGAGGACCCCACGGGCTGCGTCGGCAGCGGCGTCGTCCACTATCAGGGTCTGGGTGTGGCCGCGGACGCGGTGCAGGCGCAGGTTCTCTTCGAGAAGGCGTGTCGACTGGAGAACGGCCGGGCCTGCGCCTACGTCGGAATAGGCTACCAGGAGGGGCGGGGCGTGCCGCACGACCTAGAGCGCGCTCGGACCAGCTACGAAAAGGCCTGCCGTCTGAAGGACGGGCGGGGCTGCGCCAATCTCGGCGTCCTCTACGGGGGCGGCTCAGGCGTCCCACGCGACTGGGCCAGGGCCAACGCGCTCCTCGGGGAGGCGTGCGGCCTCGGGGAGGGGTGGGCCTGCGAGGCCCGGGCCGAGAGCCATGTGCTGGGCCGGGGAATGCCAAAGGACTGGGCCGAGGCTAACGCTTGGTTCACCAAGGGCTGCGAGCTCGAGGATGCGACGTCCTGCAACGAGCTCGGATTCAACCACGAGAAGGGCAACGGCTACCCGGTCGACCGGGCCCGGGCGAACGCGTTCTACGAGAAGGCCTGTGGTCTCGGGGACGGCCTCGCCTGCGGGAACCTCGCGCTGGCGTACGAGGACGGAAACGGGGTGCCGAAGGATCCGTCCCGGGCCACGGCGCTCTGGGAGAGGGGGTGCGAGCTCGGCAACGGCCCGGCCTGCGGCGCCCTCGGCGAGAAGTACTCGGCCGGCAGTGGGGTCCCCCGCGATCAGGGCCGAGCCGTGGCGCTCTACGAGAAGGGATGCTCTCTGAAGGACGGCGGGACGTGCCTCGCCCTCGCAGCAGCCTACGAGAACGCGGAGGGCCCGGCCCCGGATCGCGAGCGCGCGGCCGAGGCCTATCGACGCGGCAACGCGGTCTTCGAGAAGAGTTGTGCCGCAGGAGAGGCCAGGGCCTGTGCCGAGCTCGCCAAGAGCCTCGAGCTGGGGCACGGCGCCTTGCCGGATGCCTCCAGGGCGGCAGAGCTCAGGGCGCGAGCGTGCCAATTGGGACTCCAGGAGGCGTGCCCGGTGGTACCCTAGCGCTGGCGGCGGAGCGGACAGGCTCCAGTACGCTTCCGTATTTCGGGCGGGCTGCCCGGGGCCAGTTCTACCAGGTGAACTGGCACCGCAGATGTGTGCGCTCGACCCGTCAGCGGGGGTCCGGCCCGGCGGGCAGCGGGTGGGGTCGACGGCTTCCGCGCCCCGCCTCTACCAGACGTTCCCGCACTTGCGGCAGCGGGCCTGGCGGAAGAGGAAGTCGGCCCCCATCCGGCTCGGGGTCCCGCAGGCCGGGCAGACGAGGGCGAAGTACTCGAGCGACGAGCGCCGGCCGAGCGCGAACCAGGCCAGGAGCAGCGCCACCACGATTCCGCCGAGGAGGAGCATGACCCAGAGCGGGAAGGCGACGCCCTGGTAGAGCGCGGTGCCGAAGGCGGCGGCCTGGAGCAAGGCCAGCAGCAGGGAGAGGTAGTGGCCCCAGAGCCAGGCGAGCCGCCGCCGCCCCAGGATGCCGCCCAGGACGAGGGCCCCCACCAGCGCCGCGAAGATGATCTGCGCCCAGCCGGGCCCCTGCGTCGCCTGGGCGGTGAGCAGGCCCAGGGCCACGATGGCGGCCAGGAGGGAGGCGGCGGCCACCCAGATGGCCGGCGGGATGCGGTTTCGCATCCTGCGTTCCTACTACTTCTCCGCCTGGTGCGGGTACTCGATCCGCGTCGGCGGGGCGAAGTTCTCCTTCACGGTCCGTGGAGAAACCCAGCGGATCAGGTTCCACATCGAGCCGGCCTTGTCGTTGGTGCCGGAGGCCCGGGCGCCGCCGAAGGGCTGCTGGCCCACCACCGCGCCGGTGGGCTTGTCGTTGACGTAGAAGTTCCCGGCGGCGTCGACGAGGGACCGGGAGATGCGCTCCACGGCGCGGCGGTCGCGGGCGAAGACGGCGCCGGTGAGGCCGTAGGGCGAGGTGCCGTTGCACAGTTCCAGCGCCTCGTCGAGGCGGGAGTCGGGGTAGACGAAGAGGGTCAGCACCGGGCCGAAGATCTCCTCCTCCATGAGCCGGTGGTGGGGGTTGGTGGTCTGGACCACGGTGGGCTCGACGAAGAAGCCGGTGGAGTCGTCGCAGCGCCCCCCCGCCAGCACCTGCGTCTCGTGGGAGCTGCGGGCCAGCTCGACGTAGCCCCGGATGCTCTCGAAGGCGCCCCGGTCGATGACCGCGCCCATGAAGGTGCGGAAGTCCTCGGCCGGGTCCCCCATGCGGATCGAGGCCGTGAGCGCCAGCAGCCTCTCCTTCACCGCCGGCCACAGGCTCTCGGGGAGGTAGGCGCGCGAGGCGGCCGAGCACTTCTGCCCCTGGAACTCGAAGGCGCCGCGGCACAGCGCCGCCGAGAGCGCCTCCGGGTCGGCCGAGGGGTGGGCGAAGACGAAGTCCTTGCCCCCGGTCTCGCCCACCAGGCGCGGGTAGCCGCGGTAGCGCGGGAGGTTCTCGGCCACGGTGCGCCACATGCGCTGGAAGACGGCCGTCGAGCCGGTGAAGTGGAGCCCGGCCAGGTCGGGGCTCGCCAGCACCGGGTCGCCCACCTCGCTTCCGGGGCCCGGGACGAAGTTGACGACGCCCGGCGGCAGCCCGGCGGCCTCGAGGAGCTTGTACAGGAACCACCCGGAGTAGACCGCGCTCGACGCCGGCTTCCACACCACCGTGTTCCCCATGAGCGCGGGCGCGGTGGGGAGGTTGGCGGCGATGGAGGTGAAGTTGAAGGGGGTGACGGCGAAGACGAAGCCCTCGAGGGGCCGGTACTCGGCGCGGTTCCACATGCCCGGCGCCGAGGCGGGCTGCTCCGAGAGGATGCGCTCGGCGAACCAGGGGTTGAAGCGCCAGAAGTCGGCCGCCTCGCAGGCCGAGTCGATCTCCGCCTGGAGCACGGACTTGGACTGGCCGAGCATGGTGGCGCCGTTCAGGGTGGGCCGCCAGCCGCCGGAGAGCAGGTCGGCGGCCTTGAGGAACACCGAGGCGCGATCGGCGAAGGGTAGCGCCGCCCAGTCGCGGCGCGCCGACCGGGCCGCCTCGACCGCCGCCTGCGCCTCGGCCGCGCCCGCCTGGTGCCAGCGCGCCAGCCGCAGCCCGTGCCGGTGCGGGGCCCGGGCCTCGGAGAGCCTTCCGGTCCGCACCTCGCGCCCGCCGATGACCAGCGGGATCTCGATCTCCCCGGCCTGGAGCTCGGCGATGCGGGCCTTGAGCGCGGCCCGCTCGGGCGTGCCCGGCGCGAAGGAGAGCACCGGCTCGTTGCGCGGCTCGGGCACGCGGAAGTTTCCCTGGGACATGGTCGCCTCCCTCGCGCCGAGGATAACGCCCCGCCGCGGGGGCCGCCCGTGCGCAAAGGGGCGCAGGGCCGCCGGCGAGGCACCGGCCCGCGGCCGGCCCGGTCAGGCGGTCTCCTCCCCGTCCTTCCCCAGCCGGTACTTGTTGAGCTTGTCGTGCAGCGTGACGCGCGAGATCCCGAGCAGGCGCGCCGCCTCGGTGCGGCTGCCCTTCGACGTCCGCAGCGCCTCGGCGACCAGGCCCCGCTCGTAGGCCTCGACCCGCTGCTTCAGGCCCAGCGGCGCCGCGGCCGGCAGCGCCGGCCCGGGCAGGAGCGAGAGGTCGAGCGCGCCCTCGGGCGAGAGGGCCACCAGGCTCTCGAGCGCGTTCTCCAGCTCGCGCACGTTGCCCGGCCAGCCGTGGGCCCGCAGGCGCTCGAGGAGCGCGTCGGTGACGGGCGGAAGCTGGACGCCGAAGCGGGCGGCGTAGCGGCCGAGGAAGTGGCGCGCCAGCACCGGGACGTCCTCGGGCCGCTCGCGCAGGGGCGGCACCCGCAGGTGGACCACGTTGAGCCGGTAGTAGAGGTCCTCGCGGAAGGTGCCCCGGGCCACCATCTCCTTGAGGTCCCGGTTGGTGGCGGCGATGACCCGCACGTCCACCTTCCGCTCCCGCTCCTCCCCCACCGCCCGCACCGCGCCCTCCTGGAGCGCGCGCAGGAGCTTTCCCTGGAGTCCCGGGGCCAGCTCGCCGATCTCGTCGAGCAGGATGGTCCCGCCGTCGGCCTCGCCGAAGAGGCCGGGGCGGGCGCGCACCGCGCCGGTGAAGGCCCCCCGGGCGTGCCCGAAGAGCTCGGCCTCGGCCAGCTCCGCCACCAGGGCGGCGCAGTTGAAGCGCACGAAGGCCCGCCCGGCGCGGCGCGAGGCGCGCCAGATGGCCTCGGCCACGCGCTCCTTGCCGGTGCCGCTCTCCCCCGAGACCAGCACCGTCACGTCGCGCGGCGCCACCCGGGCCACCAGCGCCGCCAGCCGGCGCATGGCCTCCGAGGCGTAGACCAGCTCCCCGGCGAGCGCCAGCTCGCCCTGCAGGGTCTCGTTCTCGTCGGCCAGCCGGGCCGCCTCGGCGGCGCGCCGCACCACCGCCAGGAGCTCCTCGTTGTCGAAGGGCTTGCGGAAGTAGTCCCAGGCGCCGGCCTTCATGGCCTCCACCGCCTGCCGCTCCGAGCCGTGGGCCGTGACCACCACCACCTTCGGCGCCGGCGCGCGCGACGCCAGCCGCCGGAGCAGCTCCATGCCGTCGAGCCCGGGCATGCGCAGGTCGGTGACCACCAGCGGGAAGGGCGCGGCGTCGAACCTGGCCAGCGCCTCCTCCCCGTCGCGGGCCTCCTCCACCGAGAGGCCGGCCGAGGCGAGGATCTCGCGCAGCGTGTAGCGCACGCCCGGGTCGTCGTCGCAGACCAGCACCCGGATCACGCCGCCTCCCCGCGGGCCCGGCCGTCCGCGGAGGGGAGGGTGAGCTCCGCCACCGCGCCGCCTCCCTCCCGGGAGAGGAGCCGCAGGTCGCCGCCGTGCTGGCGGGCCAGCTGCCGGGCGATGGGGAGCCC
>DATIFE010000071.1:0-17726 GCA_035455425.1 Anaeromyxobacteraceae bacterium
GATCTCGGCGCCACAGCCAGGCGCCGAGCGCGGCCAGGGCGGCGGCGAGGAGGAGCAGCGCCGCTGCGAGGAGTTCGCGGGGCAATCCGGCCGACGATATGCCCCGGCCGGCCCGCGCTCAACGGAGGCGAGGGCCGGGCCGGCGCGGCGCTCAGCGCCCCGGGACCGTCACGCGGTTGAGGAAGACCGGCAGCCCCTTCTTGTTGGCGTAGATGGGCCGGTAGCGGTCGGTGTTGTACATCGAGGCCACGTCGACCTTGCGCGGCCCGAGCTTGGGGTCGGGGATGGGCACGAGGTCGTAGCAGCCGTTCACGATGGCCGACATGAGGCCGCTCTTTCCCTCCAGGACGGCGTCGAGCGCCATGGTCCCGAAGGTGGAGGCCACCAGCTTGTCGATGAAGTCCGGATCCCCCGAGCGGAGGTCGTAGGTCAGGTCGGAGACGATGGTCTCCTCGCCGGTGGCCTTCTTGATCTCGTCGGAGAGCACCTCGGCCACGCTGGCCTTCTTGCGGTGGCCGTAGGGATCGGGCTCGCCGTACTCCTGCACCTCGTAGCCCTCCCACTCGGCTCCCTCGGAGAGCACCACCAGGGCGTAGCTGCTGGGGTTCGAGCGCTTCTCCTCCATGAGCAGGTCGATGAGCTTGCCGAGGCTCACCTTGTACTCGGGGATGACGCAGCGGTTCGAGGTGACGTGGGCGGTGTAGAGGGCCGTGAACCCGGCGTCGCGGCCGAAGACGCGGAAGATGCCGATGCGCTCGTGCGAGCCCACGGTGGTGCGCTGCCGCTCGATGGCGTTGGTGGCGCGGGTGATGGCCGTCGAGAAGCCGATGCAGTACTCCGTGGACTGGACGTCGTTGTCCATGGTCTTGGGGATGGCGATCACCTTGCAGCCGAGGGCGTCGAGCCTGGCCGCGTAGCTCAGGGTGTCGTCGCCCCCGATGGCCAGCAGGTAGTCGATCCCCAGGCGCTCGAGGTTCTTCGTCACCTGCGGCGTCAGGTCCCAGGTGACGCCCTTGGGCCCGCGGGTGGAGGGGAAGTCGTCCAGCCTCAGGTGGGACGGGAGGGTCTTCATCCGGGTCGGGTTGGTCCGGCTGGAGTGGAGGACGGTGCCCCCGGTGCGGTCGATGGTCCGGGTGTTCTCCCGGTTCAGTTGGAGGACGTACCGGCTCCTGCTCGTCGGGTCGTCGAGGTCCAGGTGCGTCAATCCTTCCCAGCCCTTGCGGATGCCCACCACGTCGCAGTCGTTCTCGTGGCCGCGGTAGGTGACGCTCTTGATGACCGAGTTGAGGCCGGGAACGTCTCCGCCGCCCGTGAGGATCCCGATGCGCCTTCTTTTCATGGGGGGAGCTTACCCGGGGCGGCCGGCGGCGACCACATCGTGGTCGCGGCGCCTACATCGCCGCCGTGGAGCGGGGGGCGTCGTCGCGGGGGGCCGCGAAACTTCTCCCGCCTCCGGGTGTTGGAACCGGGACCGACGGGTCGCCTCGCCACCGGCTTGTCCCTCATCCAGGAGACGCCTCATGAAGACCACGACCCTCCGCCTCGGCCTCCCCGCCCTGCTGCTCGCCGCCGCCTGCTCCTCGCGCACCGGCACCATGAGCGTCCACCTGGTCGACGCCCCCGCCGACTACGAGCACATCTACCTCCACATCGTCCGGGTCGAGGCCCACAGCGACGTGTCCGGCTGGTTCACGCTGTCGGACAAGGAGTTCTTCCACCTGGACCTGCTCAGCCTCAGGGACGGCGTGTCGGCCACGCTCGCCGACAAGGCCCCCCTCGCGGCGGGCCGCTACACCCAGCTGCGGCTCGTGCTCGGCGACGGCAACAAGGTGGTGCTGAAGGGCGACACCACCGAGTACGACCTCACCGTGCCCTCGGGCCTGCAGACGGGCGTGAAGCTGGTGTGCAACGTCGACGTGCAGGAGGGCAGCGACACGGACGTCGTCGTCGACGTCAACGGCCCCCACTCCATCCTCCTGCACGACACCGGGGTGGTCCCGACGAAGTACATCCTGCGGCCCGTCGTCTTCTGCGCCGCGGCCACGACTGCGGGTGTGCAGACGGCGGGCTCCATCTCGGGGACGCTCTCGGGGAAGGAGAACATCGAGACCCCCGACGTGGCGCTCGAAGGGGTGGAGGTCACCGCCCAGGTGGTCGAATCCGGGGAGGCCGCGATCGTGCAGTCGACGATCACCGACAGCGATGGAATCTACAGGCTGGACAACCTCCCCTTCGGTCACACCTACTACGTCGTGAGCCAGCCCCTCCAGGCAGGCAACTCCTGGGCGGCGAAGGCGAGCGGGCCGATCGCCCTGAGCTCCTCCCATCCCACCGACACCTGGGACTCGTCCTTCGGCGACCTCGCCGCGACCGGCGACGTGAATGGGACCATCACCTGGGCGTCCACCCCGGACCCCAGCCCGACCGACCCCGACCAGGTCTGGGCGCGGCAGTCCCTGGGCGCCCCCCAGCCGCTCATCGTGCGCACGACCGATGCCACGACACCCGGGGTGTTCGCCTTCCTCGACCTCCCGATCGGCAGCTACACGCTCTCCGCCACGCGCACCACCGGCACCGGCACGGTCGAGAGCCAGCCCCCCGTGAGCGTGACCGTGACCCCGGGCGTCTCGACGCCTGCGGCCATCGCCTTCCCCTGAGAGAAGGGGCTCTCGAGGACGCGCGGGCGGCGGGGCTCCTACCCCTCGCCCGCGCGGCTGCGCAGGTCCTGCAGCGCCAGCGCCAGGCAGGCGACGTCGTGCGCCGAGGCCCCGCGGCCCACGAAGTGCGCCAGCCAGTGCTGCTCGCCGACGCGGCGCAGGGGGATGCGGAAGGCGTCGCCCGGGTTCCCCGCGGATCCGAGGCACAGGGCGCCGTCCCTCACCTCCCAGTCGCCCCAGCGGAGGAACGCCAGCTCGGGGGCGCCGTCCGCGCCGGCGGCCTCGAGCACCGCCACCGGCGCGCGGTTGCCGCGGGCCTCGTCGAGCGGGTTTCGCGCCATCGGGACCCCTTTGGCTTCGCCGGGCCGGGACGGCTCCCGGACGGGAGTCTCGTAGCAGGGGCCTCTGACAGTCCCGGTCCGCCGTTCATGCGCGCGAACGGCCGGCACCACCAGGCCTAGCAGCCGCCGCGCTTCTCGGGGGGGTCGTCCTTCGCGCCGCCCGGGCGCGGGCTGGGCACGCCTCAGGTGGGGACGCCGAGCCGAGGCAGGATGACCTGCTGCAGCAGGATCCAGGCGCCGATGAAGAGGAGGCCGGTCAGGGTGTCGCTCATCGAGCCCACCCTCTCACATCCCGGGCAGCCGCGGAACCTGCCGGCGCTTGGACGCCTTGTAGTAGGCGCCCCATCCCTTCTTGAGCCAGTGGCCCACCACCGGGAGCGGGACCATCCGCTCCCGGGAGCCGTCGCGGTGCACGTAGGCGGCGCCGTTGCCGGTGTCGAGGAGGCAGGTGATGCCGAGGTGCGGCAGGTAGCTCTCGCGCTCCCGGCGGCCGGCCTCGTAGGACGCGACGTTGGCGGCCGCGACCCGGGCCATCACCTCGGCGAGGTGGCCCTGCTTGGCCCGCCACTCGGGCCCCTCGAGCGCCGCCGCGTCGCCGATGGCCCAGACGCCGGGGAATCCGGGAACGGCGCAGCCCGGATCCACCTTCACGAAGCCGGCCTCGTTCCGGGGAAGGTCGGAGGCCCGCACCACCGGGTGGCCGTCGCCGGCCGGCAGGAACACGGTGAGGTCGCTCTCCAGCCGGGAGCCGTCCTCGAACAGGATGCCGCCCGGCTGGAAGCCGGAGATCTTCTTGCCGAAGCGCGTCCCGATCCCGAGCCGGTCGAGCATCGACCGCATGGCGGCCACCGCCTTCTTCCCCATGCGCTCGCCGGGGCTGGCCATGGGGGCGAAGAAGGTCAGCTCGAAGCTCTCCCGGAGGCCGCGGCGGCGGAGCAGGGTGTCCACGTTGAACATGAGCTCGAACATCGGGCCGCCCCGCACGGCCGAGGTGTCCTTGGGGTTCCCGCCGAAGCCCATGGCGATTCGCCCGCGGCCCCTCACCAGGAGCGCGTCGAGCGCCTCGCGGGTCCGGACCGCCGCCTGCGGGTCGCCGCCGATGGAGAAGGTGTGCTCCACCCCGGGGGGCCTGAGCCGGTCGCCGCCGAAGGCGACCACCAGGTGATCGGCGGCCAGCTCCCGCCCGCCCACCACGGCGCTGCGCTCGGCGCCGGAGAGGGACTCCACCGCCCCCGGCACGAAGCGGAACCCGTGGCGGCGCGCCACGTCCGCGAGGTCCAGGCACACCTCCTCGAAGGGCTTCTCGCCGGTCGCCACCCAGATCGAGGTGGGGTAGACGAAGAGGTAGGGCCGGTTCGAGACCAGCGTCACCTCGAGACCCCTCGCGCGAAGCTGGATGGCGGCCTCGAGGCCGGCGAATCCGCCGCCGAGTACCAGGGCGCTCCTTGGCATGCCGGTGGGAGCCCCGGGGCTTTCAAAGGAGTCGGGGGCCGTCGCCGGACCCCGGGGACTGGCGGCCGGCCCCCCCGAAAGGCGAATCCCCTGCGGCGGGACTGGCTCCCCCAGGGGTACCCGGGAGGAAGATCGGGTTCCCGGGAGGAGAGTGTGATGAAGCTGCTGACGAAGCCCCTGCGGTCCTGCTGCTCGACGGAGAAGGTCGCGCAGTGCTGCGCCAAGGCGTCCCGGCTGGTGTCGGGCTGCCACGACTGACGAGAGCCGGTCGCGAGAGTGTCGGTCCGGGGGCCGCCGCGAGGCGGCCCTCTCTTTCCGGCGGGGCCCGGCGCCCGCCGCGCGGGCCCGTCGAAGGAGCGTCGAAGGGGGCCGGGAACCCGCGCCGCGGATCGAGGAACCATCCTTTCCGCGCCCGCTGGCTCCCACGCAGTGAACGCAGTCGACCAGGAGACGACGAGATGAGCCAGCACGTGAAGGAGATCCAGGCCGCGGACTACGAGAAGGAGGTCCTGGCCGCCGCCGAGCCGGTGGTCCTCGACTTCTTCTCCACCGAGTGCCCGCCCTGCGAGGCGCTGGCGCCCAAGTTCGAGGCGGTGGCCGAGCAGTTCGCCGGCCGGGCGCGGTTCCTCAAGATCTTCCGCCAGGGAAACCGCGAGCTGGCGCAGAAGCTGGGCGTCACCGGCAGCCCGACGCTGATCTTCTTCAAGGCCGGGGGCGAGGTCGGCGAGCGCCTCGGCGGCGAGGACATCAAGCGGACGGCCATCAAGGCGCAGGTGGAGGCGATGCTGCAGTAGCGGGCATCGGGGAGAGGGACATGGCCGAGCGATACGATCTCATCGTGGTGGGCGCAGGGCCGGCGGGCCTGACCGCCGCCATCTACGCGGCGCGGGCGCGCCTGCGGACGCTGGTCCTCGACGAGAGCGTGCCCGGCGGCCAGGTGAAGACCACGCACAAGGTGTCCAACTACCCGGGCTTCCCCGAGGACGTGAAGGGGACCGACCTGGCCAGGGCCTTCGCCCTCCAGGCCGAGCGCTTCGGCGCCCGGATCCGGCGCGCGGTCGAGATCACCAGGCACGACCTGGCCGGCCCGACCAAGTCCTTCGAGCTCGACGAGGAGGAGCAGGTGGAGGCCCCGGCGGTGATCGTGGCCACCGGAGCCAAGCCGCGCGAGCTGGGCGTGGCCGGCGAGTCGAAGTTCAAGGGGCGCGGCATCAGCTACTGCGCCACCTGCGACGGCGCCTACTTCGAGGGCAAGGACATCCACGTCATCGGCGGGGGCAACTCGGCGGTCGAGGAGTCGCTCTTCCTCACCCAGTTCGCCCGGAGCGTCACCATCGTCCACCAGTTCGACCACTTCCAGGCCGAGGCCGCGACAGCGGAGGAGGCGCTCCACGATCCCAAGATCAAGGTGATCTGGGACTCCGAGCCCCGCGCCTTCATGGGCGAGAAGGGCCTCGAGGTGCTGAAGATCGAGAACGTGAAGACGCACCAGGTGCAGGAGCTCCGGACCGACGGCGTCTTCGTCTTCATCGGCTACGTGCCGCGGTCCGACCTGGTGAAGGGAGTCGTCCCCCTGAACCCGTGGGGCTACGTGGAGACGGCCGAGGACATGTCCACTCCCGTCCCGGGCCTCTACGTGGCCGGCGACCTGCGCTCCAAGAAGTTCCGCCAGATCACCACCGCGGTGGCCGACGGCACCATCGCCGCCCTGGCGGCGCAGAAGTACGTGAAGGACCACCGCTAGGAGGCCGCCGTGACCCGCCCCGCCAGGAACCTCGCGCTGCTCGGCCTCCTGCTGCTCCCGGCCGCCGCCCCGGCCCAGCAGCAGTTCCCCGTGGTCGGCGCCGAGCACGTGAAGGCCTGGATCGACGGGAAGCGCCGGATGACGCTGGTCGACTCCCGCACCCCCGAGGAGTACGCCCAGGCGCACCTGCCCGGAGCCATCAGCATCCCCGCGGACCGCACGCTGGCCGAGGCCGGGCGGCTGCCCCGCGACAAGGGCCAGCTCGTGGTCTTCTACTGCCGCGGCATGGGCTGCACGCTGAGCCACGCCTCCGCGGCGGCGGCCGCGCGGCTCGGCCACACGTACATCCTCGTCTACCAGGCCGGGATGCCCGACTGGCTCCTGCGGGGCTACCCCGTGGAGCGGGGCTGGGGCCCGTCCCCGGCGGCGCGGCCCGGCCCGGCCCGCTGAGGCCGGGCCCGGCGTCCCTCCCCGGCGTCCCTCACTCGAGCCCCAGGGCGCGCATCCTGCGCCACAGGGTGCTGCGGCTCATGCCCAGCGCCCGGGCGGTCTCGGCGCGGCTCCAGCGGTGCGCCTCCAGCGCCGCCTCGATGGCGGCGCGCTCCCCGTCCGGCGCCGCCGGCCCGGCGGGAGCCGCGGCCTGCTCGGCCGCGGCCTGGGGGCCCGCCGCCGGGGGCGGGCCGACCTCGTTCGGGAGGGCGGGGCTCCCGTGCACCTCCGGCGGCAGGTCCTCGGGCTGGAGCGTCTGCCCGGTGCAGACCGTGGCCGCGAACTCGAGCGCGTTCTCGAGCTCGCGCACGTTGCCCGGCCACTCGTAGGAGAGGAGCACCCGGATGGCCTCCGGCGAGAGCCGCAGCGCCCGCCCGGTGCGGGCGCCGACGCGCGCCAGCAGCAGGCGGGCGATGGGCTCGATGTCCTCGCGCCGCGCCCGCAGCGGCGGCAGCTCGACGGGGAACACCCGCAGCCGGTAGTACAGGTCCTCGCGGAAGGCGCCCCGGGCCACCGCCCGGCGCAGGTCCTTGTTGGTGGCCGCGATGATGCGGGCGTTGGTCCGGCGCACGCCGTTGTCGCCGACCCGCTCGTAGGTGTGCTCCTGCAGGACCCGCAGGAGCTTCACCTGGAGGTGCAGCGGCACGTCCCCCACCTCGTCGAGGAACAGGGTCCCGTCGCGGGCCGCCTCGAAGCGGCCGGGCCGGTCGCGCACGGCGCCGGTGAAGGCGCCGCGGACGTGGCCGAAGAGCTCGCTCTCGAGCAGGTCGCCCGGGAGCGCCGCGGCGTTGACCGCCACGAACGGCCCGCTGCGGCGGGAGGAATGGGCGTGGATGATCCGCGCCATGACCTCCTTTCCGGTGCCGCTCTCGCCGGTGATGAGCACGGTGGACTCGCTGTGCTGCAGGGTCTCGATGAGGCGGAAGACCCGGGCCATGGCCTTGGAGCGGCCCACCAGCCCGAACCCGGCGATGGGCCCGCCCTCCTCGGCGGCGTCGTCCGCCGGCCGCAGCACCACCAGGTAGAGGGCTCCGGGGTCGCAGACCCCGTGGCGATCGTGCTGCAGCGGGGCAGCCGTCACCGACATGAGGCGCGGGCCCCCGGCCCCCTCCGCCTGGAGGAAGGCGCGCCAGCCCTCGCGCTTCTCCCCGGCCAGCAGGGACTGCCGCAGGGGGCCCTCGGGGCCGAACAGCTCGCTGCCGAGGAGGGTCTCGATGGGCTGGCCCCGGACCCGGTCCGCCGCGCCGCGCCCGAGGAGCGCGTCGAGGTGCTCCGAGGCGTGCCGGATGCGGAAGCCCTGATCGAGCGCCATGCACACCCGGCCCAGGGAGCCGAAGGCGGCGTTCACCGCGGCGAAGGCCAGGTCGGCCGAGGGGGCCGGGCCAAAGACGGGAAGGGAGCGGCGGGCATTCCGGGTTGACACGTTCTGCCTCATTTTGAGTCGAGACGTTTCATCCTACATGAAACGTTGCGTTCCTGCACGTAAGAGCCTCATCGTTCAACCCATCGATTCCAGGGCCGGGCGACCTCGGGCACGCCCCGCGCAGTGGCTTCCCCTGCGACGAGACGCGCGCCACGGGGAAACGGAACATGCCGGATCGCTCGAAGGGCATCGCCAGGCGGAGCTTCCTCAAGACGGCGGCGGGGCTGGCCGCCGGGGGTACCGCCCTGCCCCGGGCGGCGCGGGCGCTCGAGATCGCGCCCGGCGAGGAGGCGCCGGCGCCCGACCGCGAGGTGGCCACCTTCTGCGAGCTGTGCTTCTGGAACTGCGGCGAGGTGGCGCGCGTGAAGGGGAACCGCGTCCTCTCGCTCCGGGGCCACCCGGACTACCCGACCTCGCGCGGCAAGCTCTGCGGCCGCGGCAACGCCGGGGCCGGCTCGGTGGTCGACGAGGACCGCCTCCGGTACCCGATGATCCGGACCGGGAAGCGCGGGGAGGGGAAGTTCCGCCGCGCCGGGTGGAAGGAGGCCTACCAGACCATCGCCCGGGGCTTCGCCGACATCAAGGCCAGGCACGGCGCCCGGGCCCTGGCGCTCTTCTACCACGGCAGCGGCGGCCCGCTGATCCGCCAGATGATGGTGGCCTACGGCACCCCCAACTACGCCGGGCCCTCCTACGCGCAGTGCAAGGGCTCGCGCAACGTCGGCTACGCCCTCACCTTCGGCGAGAAGATGGGCTCGCCCGAGCCGCTCGACCTCGAGGAGACCCGCTGCATGGTCTTCTTCGGGTCGCACCTCGGCGAGAACGCGCACAACAGCCAGATGCAGGAGTTCGTCCGGGCCCGGGCCCGCGGCGCCTCCCTGGTGGTGCTCGACCCCCGCTTCTCCACCGTGGCCCAGAAGGCCGACGTGTGGCTCCCGGTGAAGCCGGGCTCCGACCTGGCCGTGATCCTGGCCTGGGTCCACCTGCTCGTGAAGGAGGGCACCTTCGACGGCGCCTGGGTGCGGGAGCGGACCACGGGCTTCGAGGAGCTCGCCCGCCACGTCGGGCCCTTCACCCCCCGTTGGGCGGCGGCGGAGGCCGGCGTGCCCGAGGAGCAGATCGTCCGCGCCTACCGGCTCATGGTGCAGGCCATGCCGGCGGTGGCCGTCCACCCCGGCCGGCACACCGCCTGGTACGGCGAGGCCGACACCCAGCGGGCCCGGGGCCAGGCCATCCTCACGGCGCTCCTGGGGGCGTGGTGGCGGCCCGGCGGCATCTACCGGGCGGAGCGGGCCAGCGTCCCCGACTTCCCGGCGCCGGACTTCCCCGACCTGCCGGCCGACGTGGACCGGGCGGCCCGCTCCTTCCCCTTCGAGCAGGAGGTCACCACCAACGGGATCCGCACCGCCACGCGCACCGGCAAGCCCTATCCGGTGAAGGGCTGGTTCGTGCACGGCACCAACCTCGTCCAGGCGATGCCCAACCGGCGCGAGACCCTGGAGGCCATCGGCCAGCTCGACCTGCTGGTGGTCTGCGACATCCTCCCCACCGAGATCACCCGCTACGCCGACGTGCTGCTCCCCGAGGACGCCTACCTCGAGCGCTACGACGACCTGCAGATCGGCTACGGCAAGCGGCCGTTCGTCGGGCTGCGCCAGCCGGCGGTGCAGAGCCCCCACGACACGCGGCCCGCCTGGCGCATCGCCCAGGAGCTCTCCCGGGAGCTGGGCGTGGGCGACTTCTTCGCCTTCGACGGCTTCGAGGAGTACCTAGAGGCCCGGCTCCGCGGGGCGGGCACCAGCCTGGCCGAGCTCAAGGCCAAGGGGATCTTCTTCCCCGGGCGCAAGACGCCGCTCTACCTCGCCGACGGCGCGGCCTACGAGTTCCACACCCCGTCGCGGAAGGTGGAGCTCTACTCGAAGCAGCTCGCCGACGCCGGCTTCGATCCGCTCCCCGTCTACCGCCCCCTGGACGAGCCGACGCCGGGGATGTTCCGCCTGCTCTACGGCCGCAGCCCGCTGCACACCTTCGGCCGCACCCAGAACAACCCCATCCTCTCCGATCTCGAGGGCACCAACGCCCTGTGGATGAGCCCGGCGGCGGCGGCGCGCCTCGGGCTCTCGCCGGGGCAGCCGGTGATGGTGTCGAACCCGCGGGGCGACGCCACCGGTCCCATGGCGCTCAAGGTCACCGAGCGGATGCCCGAGGGCTCGGTCTACATGGTCCACGGCTTCGGCCACCGCTCCCCGGGGCTCCGGCGCGCCGACGGGAAGGGCGGCGACGACTCCGCCGTCATCGACATGTACGCCGTCGATCCCATCAGCGGGTCCACCGGCATGCGCACCCAGTTCGTGACGGTCCGCGCCGCCCGGCCCGCGGAGGTGGCCTGAGATGCGCTACGCCATGGGCATCGACCTCGACCTGTGCGTCGGCTGCAAGGCCTGCGTCTCGGCCTGCAAGGAGCAGTGGGACTCGGGGCCCGGGGCGGCCCGGGACTGGGTGCACGCCGTCGAGAGCGGGACCCGCGGGAAGGACCTGGCGCTGAGCTTCTACCCCGGGCTGTGCATGCAGTGCGAGGACCACCCCTGCACCGCCGACTGCCCCACCGGCGCCACCTTCGTCGACCCCAGGACCGGCGTGGTGACGGTGGACGCCCAGGTGTGCATCGGCTGCGGCAACTGCGTCTCCAGCTGCCCCTACGGCGCCCGCCACGTGGATCCGGCCAAGAAGGTGGTGGAGAAGTGCAACCTGTGCGCCCCCTACGTGGCGCGGGGCGAGCAGCCGGCCTGCGTGGCCACCTGCCCCGCCGAGTGCCGGATCTTCGGGGACCTCGACGACCCGGGGAGCGCCATCGCCGCCTTCGCGCGCACCCGCGGGGCGAAGCCGCTGGCCACCCCGGAGATCGACCCCCGGCCCAGGACCCTGTACGCCGGCGATCCGCACCGCGAGCGCATCCTGGCGGCCGGCTTCCTCCGGGCGCCCCGGAAGTCCTGGCTCACCCGCACCTGGGGCCGGTCCCTGCCGCTGGCGCGCGACGTGGCCCCGGCCGCGGTGGCCGGCTCCATCCTCGGCGGCCTGGTGATCAACTGGAAGGCGCGGGCCGACCGGGTCCGGCGCGAGGAGCAGGGCCAGGCCGGGCCGGTGCCTCCCGCCGCGCCGCCGCCCCCGCTGGCGAAGGCCGCGGCCGCCGCCCGGCACGAGCGCTACCTCTTCCGCCACCGCCGCGGGATGCGCTTCCTCCACTGGTTCAACGCCCTGTCCTGGGCGCTGCTCCTCTCCACCGGCACCGCGCTGATGTCGTCCGCCAGCTTCGCCATCTTCGGCGCCGGCTTCCCGCGCTGGCTCTCGGGCCTCCTGGGCGGCGCCGAGCGCCTCATCCGCCTCCACGTGCTCTGGGGCCTCCTCTGGGCGGCGCTGATCGTCCCGCTCTTCCTGGTCTTCAAGCACGGGCCCCGGCACGTCCTCGAGGAGGTCCGCGTCACCCGCGACGACCTGCGCTGGCTGGTGATGAAGCCCTTCGCCATGATCGGGCTCGCCCCCCAGCCGCTGCCGCCCCAGGACAAGTACAACGCCGGGCAGAAGCTGTTCGCGGTGGCGGTGCTCGCCGGGACCACGGCCATCATCGGCAGCGGCCTGGTCATGACCCTGCACCTGGGGCCGGCCGACGCGGTGGCGGCGGCCATCCTGGTCCACAAGCTGGCCATCGTCCTGATGCTGGTCGGCGTCGGGGTGCACCTCACCATGGCGGCCGTCATCGCCGACGAGCGGCCGGCGCTGCGGTCGATGGTGACCGGCCACATCGACTACCAGCACGCCCGGCACCACAGCCCGAAGTGGGTGGCCCGGCTGGAAGCGGTCCCGCCCTCGCGGACCGGGAAGGAGAGCTGACGTGAAGACCGAGAAGCCGTTCTGGAACCCGTATGCGGCGGGGATCGTCCTGGGGCTGGTCCTGCTCGCGTCCTTCGTGCTCACCGGCCGCGGGCTCGGCGCCAGCGGGACCTTCAAGCACCTCGGCGCCGCGGCGCTGCACGCCGCCGACCCGACCTGGGCCGAGGACAACGGCAACATCGGCTCCCTCTTCTCGCCCACCCGCTCCTCGCTCGACGCCTGGATCGTCTGGCTCTCGGTCGGCGCCGCCATCGGCGGCGCGGCCAGCGCCCTGGCCGCCGGCCGCTTCCGGGTCGAGCTGCTGAAGGGGCCGCGCGCCAGCCGGGAGCACCGCTGGATCGCGGCCGTCGCCGGCGGGGTGCTGGCCGGCTTCGGGGCCCAGATCGCTCGCGGCTGCACCTCGGGCCAGGCCCTCACCGGCGGGGCGCAGCTGGCGCTGGGGAGCTGGGTCTTCATGTTCTCCGTCTTCGGGGGAGCCTACGCCGTCGCGTGGTTCGCCCGCCGCCTGTGGATCTGAGGTGACGCCATGGATGGACCGCTGAGCCAGGTTCTGAAGCTCTCCCACGGCAGCGAGATGCTGATCTCGGTCCTGGTCGGACTGGGCTTCGGCTGGGCCCTGGAGCGCGCCGGCTTCGGCCGCTCCACCAACCTCACCAGCGTCTTCTACGGCCGCGACTTCCGCGTCCTGCGGGTGATGTTCACGGCCATCGTCACGGCCATGATCGGCCTCTACTTCCTCGACCTCCTGCGGATCCTGCCGGTCTCGAGCATCGGCATCCTCGACACCTACCTGTGGGCGGCGCTGGTGGGGGGGCTGGTCTTCGGGGCGGGGTTCATCGTCGGAGGCTGGTGCCCCGGGACCTCGATCGTGGGGCTGGCCTCCGGCAAGGTGGACGCCGCGCTCTTCATCGGCGGGCTGGTGCTGGGCTCGGTCCTCTTCACCCTGGGCTTCGGCGACCTGCGGGGGCTGCAGGACGCGGGCGCGCGCGGCCGGGTGCTGCTCCACGAGGCCCTGCACCTGTCGTCGGGCTCGATGGTCTTCCTGGTGGCCCTCTTCGCCATCGGCGCCTTCGCGGCGGTGGGCCGGATCGAGAGGGCCGTGAACGCGCGGGGCGGAGCCAGCCGGGCCGCGGCCGCGGACGACGACATCTCGGCCGCAGCCTGAGGGGGGAGCCATGGAACGCTTCAACGCCAAGCTGGGAGCCGGCATCCTCGCGGGCCTGGCCGGGATCTACCTGGTCGCCGTGGCCGTCACCGGCCGCAGCGCCCGCGCCGACGTCCCCCCGGACCTGTCGGCCAGGCCCGCCGACCTGGCCCTCGACGTCTGGAAGGCGGCGGCCCTGATCGTGGACCGCGGCGCGGCGGTGGTGGACCTGCGCCCGGCGGACGCCTTCGCCCGCTACCACCTGCCCGGCGCCAGGAGCATGCCGGGCGCCGCCCCCGCCGAGATCGCCGCCCTGGCGAGGCAGGCGCCGGTGCTGCTCTACGCCGGGAAGGACGAGGTGGCGAGGAAGGTCGCGGCCGACGCCCGCGCCCTGGGGCCGGCGCACCCGGTCCACCTCCTCGCCGACGGGGCCCGGGCCTGGTACCTGGCGCTGTCCCTGCCGGTGCCGCTCTTCGCCGAGAGCGCTCCGCCCGCCGGCTACGGCGAGGCGGTGGAGGCCGTGAACGGCTACCTCGCCCGGCCCGACCCGGCGGCCCGGGCGCGGACCTCCGAGGCGCTGCAGGCGCTCGCCAGGGCGAGCTACCAGCCGACGCTGCTCGGGTCGCGCAAGAAGGCGGCCCCCGCCGGCGGCGCCAAGAAGAAGATCGCCGGCGGCTGCGGGTAGGCACCGGCCGGATCCCGGGGGACGGGCGGCCCCTCAGGACCTCTCCGGGGGAGTGCCGGGGAGCCGGTGCCCGGCGCAGGGAGCCCCCGCCAGGCGCCCCAGGGCCTGGACGGTCGCCGCCAGCTCCGCCGCCAGCCGGGTGCACGCGAGGCATGCGTCGAGGTGCAGCTTCACCGACCAGCGGTCCGTCTCCCCGAGCTCGCCGTCGAGGTAATCGGAGAGGAGCCCGACGATCCTCCGGCACTCGGGCAGGCCCATCGCGGCCTCGTGGTCCATGGGACGCCTCCCGGTCGCGGCGCGACCTCGCCCACCGGGTTGGAGCCGGGGCCGCGGGAGGGGAGTCGCGGCGCCCGGGCGGGGCCCGCCCGCGAATCCTTCGCGGGCCGCCGCGCTCGGACGAGGATGGGGGTCCGCATGGCATCCCAAGGGGTGAAGCCCCGGCCCGGAGCCGGGGCCGCAGACCGGCTGCAGGAGCTCCCCCGGGAGGAGCTCGTCCGCATCGCCCTCGACGACGCCAAGAACTGGCTGGCGCACGACGGGCTGTGGTTCCAGGCGGTGGAGGCCGCCTTCGGGATGGAGGCCGCCATCGCCGCCGACCGGGCGGCGTGGGAGCGGTTCACCGTCGTCGAGGCGCAGCGGATCATGGAGCGGCTCGGCCTCGAGCCCGGCGGAGGCATCCCCGCGCTGCTCGAGTGCCTGGAGCACCGCCTCTACGCCCGGCTCAACGTCCAGGAGGTCGTCGAGGCCACGGAGCGCCGGGCGGTGTTCGCCATGCGCGACTGCCGGGTGCAATCCGCGAGGAAGCGCAAGGGGCTTCCCGACTTTCCCTGCAAGTCGGTGGGCATCGTCGAGTACCAGGGTTTCGCCCGGACCGTCGACCCGCGCATCCGGACGCGGTGCCTCGCCTGTCCCCCCGATCCCCGGGCCGAGGGCGACGTCTGGTGCGCCTGGGAGTTCACCCTGCCGCCGGAGCCGGGCGGCTCCTCGCCCTGAGGGCCGGGGCGGTGCGACCGATGGCCGCGCCCCCCCGCCCAACCTTCCCGCCCGCCAGGGGTGAACCGGAGCGGGCGCCATGGCGGCGCGCCCGAGGATCCCACCGGGGAAATCCCAGGACATCCGAGGAGGAAGACATGAAGACCACCATGGCGCTCTCGCTGGCGGCGGCCCTTGCAGCGGCGCCCCTGGCGGCCGGGGCGGAAGAGGCTCCGGCCGCTCCGGCCCGGCCCTGTGCCGGCGCTAGGGGCCCGCGCGCGCGGGGCCCGCGCCTCTACGATCCCCAGACGGTGACCACGCTCGGCGGCAAGATCGCCGCGGTGGAGCAGGTGGGCGGCGGGCGGCGGGGCGGCGGCGTCCACCTGAGCCTGGAAGCCCCCGAGGGCACGGTGGCCGTGCACCTCGGGCCCTCCTGGTTCCTGAAGGAGCAGGGCCTGGCGCTGGCGGCCGGCGACCAGGTGGAGATCACCGGGTCGAGGGTCTCCTTCCGCGGCCAGCCGGCGGTCATCGCCCAGGTGGTGAAGAAGGGCGACACCGCGGTGGCGCTCCGCGACCTGCAGGGGATCCCGGTCTGGGCCGGGTGCGGCCCGCGGTGAGCATTGCCGCGGCCGCGGGGGTATCCTCGGGGAGGCAGGCTCACGCCATGATCCCGGCTTCCAGGATCCTCGCGCTCTCCCTGGCGCTCGCTCCCGCGGCCGCGCGCGCCGACTCGATCCGCTGCGACGGCGGCATCGTCTCCGTCGGCGACGCGATGATCGACCTCCTGGGCAAGTGCGGCCCGCCCAGCCTGGTGGAGGACCGCTGGCGGCGCAAGACGGCCGTCGAGCGGTGGACCTACAACTTCGGCCCGGACCGCTTCCTGCAGTTCGTCACCCTGGTGGACGGGAAGGTGGCCCTGGTGGAGCGGGGCGGCTACGGGTACCCGCCCGAGAAGCTCGCCGAGCACCAGGAGCGGGGCCGCCCGCGCTGCGACGGGTCGGGCATCCACGTCGGCGACTCCAAGCTCGACCTCCTGGCGAAGTGCGGGGAACCGGCGATCCAGGAGTCGAGGCTGGAGAAGCGGGGCGACGCGGCGGGCCGGGGCTCGTTCGTCCGGGTGGACGTCTGGACCTACGACTTCGGCCCCCGGAGCTTCGTCCAGTTCGCCACCCTGGAGAACGGCACGGTGGTGCGGGTGGAGCACGGCAGCTACGGCTACGCCCGCTGACGCCGGCCCTCCCCGCCGCGGAGGAAGCCCTGCAGCTCGGCCCGCACCCGGGCGCGGGCCCGGTGGAGCAGCACCCGCTGGTTCCCCGCGCTGAGGCCGAGGAGGGCGCAGATCTCCTCCGGGTCCACGCCCTCCACGTCGCGCAGGGTGAGCACGGCGCGCTGCGCCGCCGGGAGCCGGGAGATGGCCTCCTCCAGCACCGCCCGCGTCTCGGCCCGGGCCACGAGCGCCTCGGGCGTCTCCTCCTCGCGGCGGCCGGGGGGATCGATCCACCGCCCGGAGGCGTCGAAGGGCTCCCGCTCGCCGTCCCCGTCGCCGGCCTCGAGCCGCGAGAAGGGGACGCTGCGTCCCTCCCGCGCCCGGCGCGTCCGCGCCCGGTTGGCCAGGATCCGGAACATCCAGCTCTTGAGGGAGGAGCGGCCCTCGAACCCGGCGAGCCCCTCGAGGATCGCCATCCAGGCGTCCTGCACCACCTCCTCGGCGGCCGCGGCGTCGCCCACGAGCGCGCCGGCGAGGCGCAGGAAGGACCCGTGGTACCGCTCCACCAGCCCGGCGAAGGCCGCGCCGTCTCCCCGGAGGATGCGGCGGACGGTGGCCGCGTCCTCGGGGGGGGGCGCCGCGCGCCGGGCGGCGCGAGGGAGGGCGGGGGGGGCGAGTGCGGGTCCTGCGCTCATGCGAGGTCTCCTCCTGCTTCGCACCCGGGTACGCTTCCCGCCCGGCGGCGGTTACCCTCCCGGCCGGGGCGTGGCCTTCGACTTGCCGGCCGCAGCCGGCCGCGTAACCTCCTCGGCGCGCCATGCGTATGCGGGGAGAGGAGAGCGAGGAGGCCCTGATGGAGGCCTACGTCGGAGGAGATGCGGCGGCGTTCCGGCGCCTCTTCGAGAGGCTCGCCCCCTCGCTCCACGCCTTCTTCCGGCGCTCGGCGGGCGCCGCCACCGCCGACGACCTCCTGCAGGCCACCTTCCTGAAGGTGCACGGCGCGCGCGGCCGCTGGCGGCCGGGCGAGAGGCTGCGGCCCTGGGTCTTCGCCATCGCCGCCAACGTCCGGGCCGACTGGGCCAGGCGGCAGGGCCGCGCCGCCGAGGAGGAGCTGCGCGAGGAGGACCTGCCCGCCGCGGCCGACCCGGGCGATCCGGGCGCCGACGCCCTCTCGCGCGAGCGCGGCGACCGCGTCCGGGCGGCCCTGGGGCAGCTCACCGAGGCGCAGCGCGTGGTCCTGCAGCTGCACCGCTTCGAGGGGCTCGGCTTCGCCGAGATCGGCAGGGCGCTCGGCATCTCCGAGGGGGCGGCCAAGCTGCGCGCCTTCCGGGCCTACGGGGAGCTGCGCGCGGCGCTCGCGGACCTGGTGTCGGAGGACGGGTCGTGATCGACTGCGCGCGCATCCGGGCGGAGGCCGCCGGCCTGGCGGCGCTCCCGCCGGGCGATCCCGAGCGCGAGGAGGCGGGGGCGCATGCCCGGGGCTGCGCCGGGTGCGCCCGGGCGCTGCGGGAGGCGGAGCGGCTCCAGGCGCTCCTGGGGGAGGCGGAGCCGACGCCGCTGCCCCAGGAGGTCCTGGCCCGGGCCTCGCAGGCGATCCTGTCCGACCTCCGGCGGGAGGGCCGCCGCCGGGTCGCCGCCAGCGCCGGAGCGGCCTGCGCGGCCTTCGTGCTCCTCGCGGCGCTGGGGAGGCACAGGTCCGCGGCGCCCGGCGACCGGGCCATCGC
>DATIFE010000072.1:0-28337 GCA_035455425.1 Anaeromyxobacteraceae bacterium
CGCCGATGATCACGCCGACGGCGAGATCGACGACGTTCCCCTTCATCGCGAACGCCTTGAACTCCGAGGTGAAACCCATGGTCTTCCTCCTCTGCGCCCCGGGGGCGCGGTGAGATCGGGCACTGCCGGCCGCGCGGCGCCCGCCCCCCGGGGGGTCGGGCACCGAGCGCCGTGCGCTCCTAGTGTACGATCACCATCTCGACCCGGCGATTGGCCTCGCGCCCCTTGGCGGTGGCGTTGTCGGCGATGGGCTTCGTCTCGCCGAGGCCCTTGGCCTCGAGCCGGCTGGCGGCCACTCCCTTGCCCTCCAGGTACTTCACGACCGCGAGGGCCCGGCCCTGCGAGAGCTTTTGGTTGGAGGCCGCCTTGCCCAGGCTGTCCGTGTGCCCCTCGACCACGACCTTGCCGATGTCGGGGTGATCCTTCAGCACCTGTGCCGTCTCGTCGAGAATCCCGAAGGACTCGGGCTTGATGCTGGTCTTGCCGGTGTCGAAGAAGATCTTCTCCTTGAGCTCGATCTTCTCCTTGGTCACGGAGACGCGCGCGGGAGGAGCAGGCGGGGGCGGGGGCTCGACGACGTAGGTGGCGGTGGAGACCGGGCTGGCGGGGGCGCCCGCCGAGGTGGCCATGGCCTTGAGGGTGGTCGTGCCGGTGCCGACGCTGATCGGGCCGGGGCACTCCGGCGAGGCGGCGCTGGGCTCGCTGCCGTCGGTGGTGCACCGGACCACGGCGCCCGGCGTCGCCGAGCTGATGCTCACGCTCTGGGGCCCCGTGAACGTTCCGCCCGCGGGGGAGAACGCGGGGGCCGCCGTCGGCAGCACCGGCGCCGCGACGACCGGAGCAGGAGCCGGCGCCGCCGCCGCCTTGGGATAGCAGGCGGGGATCGGGTAGCAGGGGATGGGGCACGGCATGCAGAACTGCGGCGACACGTAGGGCCCTGCCGGCGCGCCGGTGGTGGCGCAGCCTGCGGCGACCATCGCCGCGGAAAGGATTGCTCTCCTCATGGACGACCTCCCTGTGGTGGTGTGGCAGCGGGGTCGGCGATGGGGCTCGTCCTGCCCGCGGTAGGGCCTGTCCGTCGTCGCGGTCGGCATCGAGCCCTCGGCCGAACCGGTGCGCGCCCAATCTGGGGGGGGGCGTGCGCGATGCCGTCAACGCGGAAGTGCTCGAGACGGCCGCGGCAATTCGTCGCCCGCGGCGGGGCCGGCGCCGTCACTCGCAGTCGGGTTCGCGCGCGGTGTCGGACCCGCGCGCGGCGCCCGGGGACGGCTCGCCGGCGCGGCCGCATGCCGCTTTGACCGCGCGGAGGCCGCGGCGGAGCATGCCGGCCGGGAGGGGCGATGCGCATCGGGACCGCAGCCGCGCTGGCCGCGCTGGCGCTCGGTGGCTGCGACTGGTTCCACACCCGCTTCCGGTCCATCGAGGAGGCCGAGCGCTACCGGGCCTCGGCGCCCTCGCCGGCCCCGGCGCCCGCCGGAAGCATCCGGGTGATGACCTGGAACGTGAAGTACGGGGGCGCCCGGCTGCGCTTCTTCTTCGAGTGCGGTGGGACCCGCACCCTGCTCACCGAGGACGAGGTGCGGGGCAACGTCGCGGCCGTCGCCGAGCGCATCCGGGCCTGGGGACCCGACATCGTGCTGCTCCAGGAGGTGGACACGCGCCGGTCGAAGCGGGCCGCCTACCTCGACGAGGTGCAGATGATCCTCGACGGCGCCGGGCTCAACTGGGGAGCCTATGCCGCGGACTGGCGGGCCGACTTCGTGCCCTCGGACGGCATCGGCCCCGTCGACTCCGGAAACGCCGTGCTCTCGCGCTGGCCCATCGCCGAGGCCCGGCGGATCGCCCTGGCGCTCAGCGACCGGCAGGACGTCCTGGAGCGCTACTTCTACATCAAGCACAACGCCCTGGAGGTGCGGGTGGAGGTGCCGGGGCTGGGCGACCTGTGGGTGGTGAACGTCCACGCCGAGTCGTTCGCCGAGATGGGCACCAAGCAGAGGCACCTCGACCAGTTCACCGCCATCCTCGCCGGGCACGCCGCCCAGGGCCACCGCCTGGTCGGCGGCGGCGACCTGAACGCCATCCCGCCCACCTCGCCGGTGTGCGCCAGCTTCCCCGAGGACGCGGCGTGCGGCGACGCGCGGTTCACCCCCGACGACTACTGCGGCGAGGGCACCTGGCTCGACGGCCTCTACGCGCGGTTCACGCCCGACGTGACGCCGGCGGCCTTCGGGGCCGATCCCGGTCCCTGGTACACCTTCGTCGGCGACGAGCGCTTCCCCCTGAACCGCAAGCTCGACCACCTGTTCACCAGCGGCACCTGGCTGGGGGCAGCCGTCCTCCAGGACGCGATCCTGCTCTCGGATCACGTGCCCCTGGTCGCCGAGCTCCAGATCCCGTGACCGCCCGGATCCTCGCCCTGCTGCTCGCCGTGCCACTCTTGGCCCGGGCGGGCGAGCCCTTCCCCGACGACACCGCCCGCGTCCTCCCGGCGGGAAGGCTCGAGACCGGGGTCTTCTCGCCCCTGCGCTACGGCCTGACGGACCGCCTCGAGCTGTCCGGCCACCCCGTGCTCTTCCTGGTGGCGCCGAACGCCGAGCTGAAGGTGGCCTGGGGCGAGCCGGGAGGCGTCGCCCTGGCGACGGTCCACGGCCTCCTCTACCCCACCCCCATGATGCGGCTGCTGTCCCGCGAGGGAACCGGCGGCATCGTGCCTGCGGACGTCCGGTACCCCCACATCCTGGCCACGAGCCAGCACCTCCTCGCCAGCGTCGGGCTGGAGCGCCATCTCCTCACGGCGCGCGCCGGGGGAAGGCTGGCGACGAACCTGACCTCGTTCGACGGCCCGCGGTTCTGGAGCCAGGTGGAGTGGCACTTCGTCTGGCCGCGGATGGCCGCCTGGTTCACCGGCTGGTCGCTCGACGCCGGGCTGGCGGCCGACGGCCCGTTGGGCGGCCCCTTCCGCTACCGGCTGGCCGTCGATGCCTTCGCCATGCCGGGCCTGCGCGGCGGTCGCCAGGCCTGGGAGGGCACCGCCCTGGCGGAGTGGCGGCCGTCGAGCCGGTTCCGCCTCCGGGCGGGGGCCTGGTTCTCCTGGGCGGAGCTCCCCTACGGGTCGCGGTTCCTGTGGCCGCCCTTCCCCTGCCTCGACGCCACCTGGGGATGGGAGCTGGGCTCCGCCCCGGCGGCAGCGGATGGCGGGCCGCTACGGTAGCCGGTGGGCGCCCGCGGCGCCCGCGGGCTTCTCGAAGACCAGGAAGTGCTGGTAGGGGAGCAGCTCCGGGCGATCGAGGCGGAGCCTGAAGCCCACGCCCTCGAGCATGGAGAGCAGCTTCGCCCGGGGGATCTTCATCGCCTCGGGCGGGCCCTGCGGCAGCTTCCCCTCCCTGAACTCGATGACCACCAGCCTGGCTCCGGGCTTCATCTCCTCGAAGCCCTTGCGCAGCCAGGCGTCGCGATCGGAGACGTGGTGGACGACGTCGCACGCGAACGCCATGTCCGCGTCGGGCGGGATGCGGGGATCCTCCGGACCCACCAGGACGGCCCGCACGTTCGGGACGTGCTCCTCCATCACCTTGCGGTGGATGTGCCGCACCATCTCCGGATCGACGTCGGTCGCGACCACCTTCCCCCTGGGCAGCGCCCTCGCCAGCCGGAACGTGAAGTAGCCCGAGCCCGCGCCCAGGTCGGCCACCGTCTCGTTTCCCCGGAGGCCGAGCGCCCTCACCACCGCGTCGGGCTTCTGCCACTCCGCGCGCTCGGGCTTGTCCAGGTACTCGATCCACCTCTCGGTCTCGGCGAAGGGCCGCATCCCCCTCGGATCGACGCCTCCCTGGTGGAGCGGGCAGTCGATGGGCGCGACGGCGCCGTCGCGCTCCGGAGCGGGAGCCGGTGCACCGGACGGCTGCGGCGTCTCGCCGGCGCCAGCGACGGCGGACGCGGCGAGGGCCGCCGTGGTGACGAAGCTCAGGAAGAGGGTGCGCGTGCGGGCCTCCCGCGCTCGCTCCAGCGTCGACGCCGGGAACGATACACCCGTGCGCACCCTGCTTGGGTCCCGCCGCTTGCGGCGATGCGGCCCCCGAGGCGATGGTTGGGCCGCGCGGTGCCCCATGGCGGGGGAGCGGGCATGACGGGTGCGGCCGGAGTCGAGGTGATGGTCGTGGGCGCGGGACCGGGCGGGCTCGCGGCCGCCGCCGCGCTCCGCCGGGCCGGCATCCCCGCGCTGATCCTCGAGCGGGCGCCGTCGGTGGGCGCGAGCTGGCGCGGCCACTACGACCGCCTGCACCTGCACACCGTCCGCTGGCTCTCCGGGCTTCCGGGCCTCCCCATCCCGCGCCGCGCCGGGCCCTGGGTGGCGCGGGACGACTTCGTCGCCTACCTCGAGGAGTACGCGCGCCACCACCGGCTGGACATCCGGCTCGACACCGAGGTGCAGCGGCTCGAGCGACGGGCGGCCGGCTGGCGCGTCGCCACCTCCCGGGGACCGGTGGACTGCCGCCGGGTGGTGGTGGCGACGGGGCAGAACCAGGTGCCCCTCATCCCGGGCTGGCCCGGGCGCGAGGGCTTCAGCGGCCGGCTCCTGCACTCCAGCCAGTACCGGTCGGGCGCCGAGCACCGGGGGCGCGACGTCCTCGTCGTCGGCGCCGGGAACAGCGGCGCCGAGATCGCGGTGGACCTCGTCGAGCAGGGAGCCTCGCGCGTGCGCCTGTCCATCCGCCGCCCGCCCAACGTGGTGCTGCGGACCGTCGCCGGTGTGGTCCCGGCGCAGCTCGTCTCCATCGCGCTCGCGAGGCTCCCGCTGGCGCTCGCCGACGCCGTGGCAGGGGCCACGGCTCGCCTCACCGTGGGCGACCTGCGCGCGCTCGGGGTCCCGGCGCCTGACCGCGGGATCTACACGGAGATGGTCCGGGACGGGCAGATCCCGATCATCGACGCCGGCCTCGTGGCCGCGCTCCGGGCGCGCCGCCTGACCGTGGTGACGGCGGTGCAAGGCTTCGACGGTCCCTCGGTGCGGCTGCGGGACGGGAGCGCCATTCGGCCCGAGGTGGTGGTGGCGGCGACCGGGTACCGCCCCGGGCTCGAGCGGCTCCTCGGCCCGCTCGGCGTCCTCGACCAAGAGGGGTGGCCGCGCGCCAACGGCCCCGAGGAGGTCCCGGAGGCCCCGGGCCTCCACTTCATCGGCTTCTCCACCCCGCCCACCGGCAACCTGCGCGAGATGGCGATCGACGCCCGGCGCATCGCGCGGCGGATCCGCACGCTGCGCGAGCGGGAGGCGAAGGGGTGGTCTTCCGGATCCTGATGCGCGTGCACCGGGGTGCTGCGGTGCCCGGGGAGGGAGCATGGCGAACCGAACCCTCGAGACCGATTATCTGGTGGTCGGATGCGGCGCGGCCGGCATGGCCTTCACCGACGCGCTGGTGACCGATTCCGACGCCGACGTCGTCATGGTGGACCGGCGCCACGCGCCCGGCGGGCACTGGAACGACGCCTACCCGTTCGTGCGCCTGCACCAGCCGTCGGCGTACTACGGCGTCAACTCGCTGCCCCTCGGCGGCGAGACCATCGACCGGCACGGGCCGAACCAGGGTCTCTACGAGCGGGCCAGCGCTCCCGAGATCTGCGGCTACTACGACCGGGTCATGCAGCAGCGCCTGCTCCCTTCCGGGCGCGTGCGCTACTTCCCCATGTGCGACTACCTGGGCCCGCACCGGTTCGTCTCGCGCGTGTCCGGCGACGCCTACGAGGTCGTGGTGCGCAGGAAGCACGTGGACGCCCGGTATCTCGAGCCCTTTGTGCCGGCCCGCTACCAGCCCCCCTTCGAGATCGGGCCGGCGGCGCGCTGCGTGCCCATCAACGAGCTCTCGCAGGTGGCGGAGCGAGCCGATGGCTACGTGATCATCGGGGCCGGCAAGACCGCCATCGACGCCTGCCTGTGGCTGCTCGAGGCCGGCGTCCCGCCGGAGGACATCCGCTGGATCAAGCCGCGCGAGGCCTGGCTCAACAACCGGGCCTTCGTGCAGGGCGGCGAGCTGGTGGGGACCCTGTTCGAGGGGCTCTCGCTGCAGGTCGAGGCCGCGGCCCAGGCGACGTCGCTCGACGACCTGTTCGAGCGGCTGAACGCGGCCGGGCAGCTGCTCCGCGTCGACGAGGGCGTGGCGCCCACCATGTACAAGGCCCCGACCGCGAGCGCGGGCGAGCTGGAGCAGCTCCGGCGCATCGCCGGCGTGGTGCGGCTCGGGCGCGTCCGGCGCATCGAGCGCGACGCCATCGTGCTCGACCAGGGCACCATCCCCACCAGCTCGCGCCAGCTGCACGTGCACTGCGCTGCCCCGGGGCTGAACCCGGCTCCCGCCGTCCCCATCTTCACGGCCGACCGCATCACCCTGCAGCCCATCCGGACGGGCCTCATCCCGTTCAATGCCGCCCTCGTCGGGTTCGTGGAGGCCACGCGCGGCGACCTCGCCGAGCAGAACCGGCTCTGCCCGCCGAACCGGCTGCCGGACGTCCCGCTCGACTGGGTGCGCGGCACGCTCATCGGAATGGGGGCCGACAACCTGTGGTCGAAGGACGCGGCCCTGAGCGACTGGCTGGAGCGCGCCCGGCTCAATCCGTCCCGGGGCCTGCGGCGGTACGCCGACGAGCCGCGCGTGCAGCGGGCCCGCAAACGGTTCGCCGAGAACGTGCGTCCGGGGCTGGAGAGGCTGCAGCAGCTTCTCGCCGCCAATTCATCCGGGTGACCATCCGCGACGGGCCGCCGCGGCGGCTCCGGGAGAACCACCGGGCGGACCCGCCGAGGGGACTACTGCTTGGGCAACGGGTCGGGCGCGAAGTTCGCGTGGACGAGCATCCACTTCCCGTTGATCTTGGCGTAGACGCGGGTGGACTTGGCGCGGCTCGGTGTGGTCTTCCCGTCCTTGTCCTGGGTCATCCCCACGTAGTTGTAGGTGAGGATGGCCGTGCTGCCGTACACCTGCACCTTCTCGTTCGCCATCTCCGACACGAGCGTCTTGCCCGGGTCCTTGTCGGCGGCCTCGGAGAGACGGACGTTGATCGCCTTCCCGTCGAGGCGGGTCGAGAAGTCCCCGTTGAATTCCGTGTAGTCGTCCGCGACGTTCTTCATCGCCTCGGGCGTGTTCTTCATGTTCCCGGCCGCCCACTGCGCCTTCACGCTGGCGATGATCTCCGCCGCCACTTCCTTGTCGGACGACCGGGCTGGAGCCGGCGCTGCGAGGAGCGCCAGGCACGCGACCACCATCCCGGACAGAATCGTTCTCTTGCCCATCATTGGTCTCCCCTTGGGGCCGAACTGGACTCTCGTGGTGATCGGACGCACATAGGCGACGGCCTTGATCCAGGGCAAGAACAGCGAGCGGCTCTTCTGGGTCGCTCGCGTCCGGGAAGCAGGCGCCCGCCGCTTCCGGCCAAACCGGGTGTTGTTGCCCCGCCGAAGCCCGGGCACCAATTTCACGAAAGGTTGATACAGCGAGCCCGGCGGTGGAAGGTCGCCCGACGGCACCGGTACTGCAAGGGCCGCGGGAGCAGGAGAAGTGGGAGGGGCCGGGCCACGGGGATTCCCCTGTGAGCCCGGCCCCCTTCCACGTTTGGGCGCTGCAGGTTTCGAACCTGCGACCCCTGCCGTGTGAAGGCAGTGCTCTACCGCTGAGCTAAGCGCCCGGCGCTACAGGGCGGGGGAGTATGCCGTCGGCCCGGAGGCGAGTCAACGGGTCCCGCGCCGGCCCGGCCCCCCGCCGCCCGCCGGACCGCGATCGGCGCGCGCGCCGCCGGCCGCCGCCGCGCCCATCCTGCGGTCGATGTCGCGCACCTTGCGCTTGATGCGCGCCAGGCGCTTGCGGACCTCCTCGTAGTCCGGCCGGGCCGCGAGGCCGAAGGCGTGGAGCGCCTGCTCCTGCACCGCCTCCAGCGTCTGCAGCCCGCGCTGCGCCATGCCCACCGCGCGCGCGGCGGCCTCCTGGCCGCGCTGGTCCGAGAGGACCGCCCCGGCCGCCCGGCCCACCGCCCGGGTGCCCTCCTCCACCAGCCAGCCGAGGAGCCCCTTGCTCACCGGATGCCTCCGGCCTCGTCGGCGAACGCGGTGGGCACGGCGGCCAGCGCCGCGTCGACCACGTGGCGGAAGCGGGCGCGCCGCACCAGCGCCTCGAGGTCCCCCTGCACGCGGACGCGGCCCGACAGCGCCGCCTGGAGCGGGTCCTCGCCGCGCAGGAGCGCCTTCCAGACCCGGTACGAGGCCCGCACCACGTAGGCCGGCTCGATCTCCAGGATCTCGTCGGGGTCCTCGAGCATGCGCCACTCCGCGATGCGCCCGCCCTGGTGCCGGCCCCACACCGCCAGGTCCTCCGGCACCGCCGGCGGCTCCGCCTCGACCACCGCGGCCAGGTCGGCGGCCAGCCCGGAGAGCGCCGACGGGAGGTCGGGCTGTCGGTTCAGGGCGGCCACCAGCGCGGCGGCCCACTCCGGCGAGGGGAAGCGCACCGCTATCCTCGCCGCAGCCAGCCGAAGAGGCCGCCGCCGCGGCGCTCCTCCGGCCCCGCCCGCTGCGCCGCCGAGCGCCGGGCACTGTCCTCGGCCAGCGCCCGCCGCAGGGACTCGGGCGTGTCGCGGGTGGCGAAGGAGAGCTCGCGCATCCCCTTCTCCGGGTCGTCGAAGCTCACCTTGAGCAGGCACTCCTCGTCGAGCTTGAAGTCGATGCGGCGCCCGGTGGCCGCGGCCGGGAGGCGGATCGAGCCCAGGAACTCGTTGTCCACGATCTCCTCGGAGTCTCCCTGGTAGATGTCGATCTCCACCGGCTGGCCCGGCTCGTGGGGCGGCGGCATGCGGAAGGAGCGCGACGCGGGGATGGGCGTGTTCTTCTCCAGCACCCGGCGGATGCGGTTCTGCGGGTTGGCGATGCCGATGGGCATGGAGAGCACGTCGATGAGCGTCACCGCGTCGATCTGGTCGAGCGAGTCGGCCAGCAGCGCCGCGCCCAGGGCCACGCACTCGTCCGGGTGGACGCCCTTGCGCGGCGGGCGCCCGTAGTGCGCCACCAGCCGCTCCTGCACCAGCGGCATGCGCGACTGGCCCCCGACCAGGATCACCTCGTCGATGTCCCGGGGGTGGATGCCCTTCTCCTCCAGCACCCGGTCGCAGATGACGAAGGTCCGCTCCACCAAGTCGATGGTGAGCTCGTTGAGCTGCGTCCGCGACAGCGGCATCCGGATGTCGAGCGGCTTCCCCTTCTTCTCCTCGATGTAGGGGAGGTCGATGACCACGTTGGGGATCAGGGTGAGGTCGATCTTGGCCGCCTCGGCCCCGTTCTTGAGGCGCTGCATGGCGATGGGCGAGGCCGCCAGGTCCACCTTGTGCTGCTTCCAGAAGCCGTCGAGCACCCAGTCGATGACGCGGTTGTCGAAGTCCACGCCCCCGAGGAAGGTGTCGCCGCCGGTGGCCAGCACCTCGAAGACGTTGCCGGAGAGCTGGAGCACCGAGACGTCGAAGGTGCCGCCGCCCAGGTCGTACACCATGATCCGCTGGTCCAGCCCGCGGTTGAAGCCGTACGCCAGCGCGGCGGCGGTGGGCTCGTTGACGATGCGCTTCACGTCGAAGCCCGCGAGCCGCCCGGCCTCCTTGACCGCGTTCCGCTGGTTGTCGTTGTAGTAGGCCGGCACCGAGATGACCGCCTGGCCGATGGGGTGCCCGAGGAAGGTCTCGGCCACCGTCTTGAGGTGCGCCAGGACCATCCCGCTGATCTGCGGCAGGGAGTGGATCTTGCCGCCGAGCCGCACCGCCGCCTCCCCCTGCGGCCCCTCGACGATCTCGTAGGCGTAGTAGCTGCGCAGCTCCTGGACCACCTTGGAGGCGAACTTGCGGCCGATGAGGCGCTTGGCCCCGTAGATGGTGTTCTGGGGGTTGGTGACCATCTGGTCCCGGGCCGCGCCCCCGACGAGGAAGTCGCCCTTGGCCGAGAGCGCCACCACCGAGGGGAGGATCAGGCTCCCCTTGTCGGTGGGCACCACGCGGGGGATGCGGTTCCGCACGTGCGCCACGCAGGTGTTGGTGGTGCCGAGGTCGATGCCGAGGATGGGCTTCTCGCGAGCGGGCGAGGAGGACATTGCCCTTCCCTTGTAGCACGCGAGGACAGGGGAGGCCCCTTCTCCGCCTCAGAACGGGACGTCCCCGCCGCCGTCCTCCTCCTCGCCGCCGCCGCCGAACAGGTCGGGGAGCTCCAGGGCGGCCATCCGCGCCGCGGCGGCCGAGGCCGGCAGGGCGGCCTGCGCCGGGGCCCCGGCCAGCGCCGGCGCGCCCGGCGGCTCGTCGAGCTGCCAGCGCTCGTACACCGGCGGCTCGCCGGGCAGCTCCTCCAGGAAGCGGGAGGCCTTGAGCACCACCCGTTCCCGGTCGCGCGGCGCGGCCACCAGCGGGAAGCACAGGTAGAGCTCGTCGCGGGCCCGGGTACAGGCCACGTAGAAGAGACGGCGCTCCTCCTCCTCCCCGTCCCGGTCGCGCAGCGCCTGGGCGCTGGGGAAGCGCCCGTCGGCGAGCCAGACCAGGAAGACGGCGCGCCACTCCAGCCCCTTCGCCTGGTGGACGCTGGAGAGCACCATCTTCTCGTCGGGCTCGCCGCCCTCGGACACGGTCTCGGCGGTCAGCTCGGTGAGCAGCGCCACCTCGGCCAGGAAGGCCTCGGTGTCCTCGTAGCCGCGGGCGTACTCGGCCAGCTGCCGCACGTCCTCGACGCGGGAGTCGGCGTTGAGGAACTCGGCCCGGAGGTACTCCTCGTAGCCGCCGTCGAGCACGCTCTCGATCGACTCGCCGGGGAGGTCCCGCGTCGGCGGCCGCGACAGCGCCCGCAGGAGCTCCGCCAGCTTGCGGTAGCCGGGCCGCCCCCGCGGCGGGACCTGGCCGGCCACGTCGGGCGCCAGCAGCTCCTCGACCGCGCCGGCGCCGTGCCGGCGCCGGGCCACCAGGGCCGCCCAGACCTGGTCGGCCGTGGCCGTTCCCACGCCGGGCGAGAGGCGCAGGCAGCGCTTCAGCGCCAGCTCGTCGCCCGGGTTGCGGGCGAAGCGCAGGTGGGCCAGCACGTCCTTGATGTGGGCGGCCTCGAAGAATCGGACCCCGCTGCGCACCACGAAGGGGATGCCGCGCCGGGCCAGCTCGAACTGGATCTCCATCGAGTGGTGGTGCGCCCGGTAGAGGATGGCCAGCTCCGGGAGCGGGATGCCCTCGTCGCGCAGCTCCAGCACCCGCTGGGCCACGAAGGCCGCCTGCTGCTGCACGTCGCGGCAGGGCACCAGCCCCGGCAGCGGCCCCTCGCCGCGCACAGCCGACAGCTCCTTCTGGAACTGCTTCACGTTGTGGGCGATGGAGCGGTTGGCCAGCTCCAGGATCTGCGGGGTGGAGCGGTAGTTCACGGTGAGGTCGAAGCGGCGGGCGTCGGGGTAGCGCCGCTCGAACTCCAGGATGTTGGCGAAGTGGGCGCCGCGGAAGCCGTAGATGCACTGCGCGTCGTCGCCCACCACGCACAGGTTGCGGTGGACCCCGGCCACCAGGTCGACGATGTCCCCCTGCAGCTTGTTGGTGTCCTGGTACTCGTCCACCAGCACGTGGCGGAAGCGTTCCCCCTGCGCCTGCCGGACCTCGGGCCGCTCGGCCAGCAGCGCCTTCCAGTGGAGCAGCAGGTCGTCGAAGTCCATGGCGTTCATCTGCTGCTTGCGCTCGGCGTAGCGGCGGGCCACCCGGAGGATCTCGTCGGAGAGCGGCAGGAACTGGGGCCGCCGGTCGGCCACCACGTCGGCCAGCGGGGTCTGCGCGTTCACCGCCATGGAGACGAGGTCGATGAGCACGTCGGCCTTGGGGAAGCGCCGCGAGCCGACCGCCAGCCCGCAGTCGGCGATGGCGGCGCTCATCACGTCCCGCGAGTCCTCCCGGTCGAGGATCGAGTAGCCGCGGGTGAAGCCGAGCTGCTCGGCGTGGTCCCGCAGGACGCGGTGGGCCACGTGGTGGAAGGTGCCGCCCCAGATGCGCCGGGTGTCGATGCGCCCCACCTCCTCGACGCGGCGGAGCATCTCCCGCGATGCCTTGTTGGTGAAGGTCAGCAGGAGGATGGACTCCGGCGCGGCGCCGTCGTGCAGCAGCCGCGCCACCCGCCAGGTGAGGGTGCGCGTCTTCCCCGATCCGGCGCCGGCGATCACCAGGATGGGGCCGTCGCCCGCCTCCACCACGGCGCGCTGCTCGTCGTTGAGGAGCCCCTCGGTGTTCAGCGCTCCGCGGGCGCTGGCCGGGGGCTGCAGCTGGTAGTGCCGGGACATGCGTTCAGTGACCGTAGCAGCAAAACTGGACGGGCCGCCACCTCCGCATAGCATCGCGCCATGACGGCCAGCCGGCTCCGACTCGCCTGCGCCCTGCTCGCCGCAGGCGCCGGGTGCTCCTCGGCCAGCCTGGCAGCCCGTCGCTCCCTGCCCCCGCCGCCCGCGAGCGCGGATCGGGCCGGCGCCCCCGAAGCCGGGGGCGCCGGTCCGGCCCACGCGACCGGGCGGGACCCCGACGCGGCCTCGCGCAACCGCGAGGCCCGCGTCGCGGTCGAGACCGCCTCCTCGCTGGTGGGCCGGCGGAGCCTGACCGTCGGCGGCGTGGACTGGGGCGCGGGCTGCACCGCGCTGGTGCGCGTCTCCATGGCCCGCGCCGGCCACCCGCTGCCGCCCGCGGTGACGGACGCCGCCGGGCTGCACGCCTGGGCCGAGCGCCGGGGCGCCCTGAGGGCCGGCCGGCGGCTCGAGCCCGGCGACGTGGTCTTCCTGGCCGACCGGCCGGGCGGCGCCCCGGCCCACGCCGGCCTGGTGGCCCGGGCCGATCCCGACGGAACCGCGGTGGTCCTCCACCGCGTGGCCCGCGGCGTGGCGCGCGTCCGCCTGAACCTGGCCTGGCCGACGCGCACCAACGACCCGGCCACCGGGCGGCTGGTCAACGACACGCTCTACGTGGGCCGGCAGGCCGTGCCGGCCGGCAACCTGGTGGTCGGCGTGGCCGACCTGTTCGGGCGCTCCTGAGCCGCTGCGAAGCAGGGTCGGGCTGCAGTCAGCGCTCGAATTCCACCCGCCCCCCGATCACCGCGGCCCGCACCGGCAGCTCCCGGAGCGCCGCCGCCGGGACGGCCATCACGTCGCCGCCGAAGGCGGTGAGGTCCGCGTCGAAGCCCTCCCGGATCATCCCGCGGCGACCCTCGGCGCGCGCGGCGTACGCGGCCCCCGCCGTGAAGGCCCGCAGCGCCTCGAGGCGGGAGAGCCGCTGCCCCGGCATCCAGGCCTCGCGGGCTCCGGCGGGGATGCGCTCCTCGGCGGCCACCAGCCCCAGCCTCGGGTCGGGGCTCTCCACCGGGAAGTCCGACCCGAAGGCCAGCACCGCGCCGGACTCCAGGGCCTGGCGCCAGGCGTAGGCGCCGAGCTGCGCCGGCGTCCCGTGGCCCAGGCGCCTCTCCGCCCAGGGGCCGTCGCTGGTGGCGTGGGTGGGCTGCATCGAGGCCACGGCTCCGGTCCGCGCCAGCCGCGGCGCGTCCTCCGGGCGCAGGATCTGGAGGTGCTCCACCCGCGGCCGCAGGGCGCGCAGCGGGAGCTCGGCCTCGACCTGCTCGAAGGCGGCCAGCACCTCGCGGCAGGCCCGGTCGCCGATGGCGTGGACCGCCGGCTGGAGCCCGGCCCCGGCCAGGAGCCGGAGCCGCGCCCGCAGCTCCGCCGGCTGGAGCAGGAGGAGGCCGGTCGTGCCCGGGTCGTCGGCGTAGGGGGCGAGCAGGGCCGCGCCCCGGCTCCCCAGCGCGCCGTCGGCGTACAGCTTGGCCGCCCGCACCTCGAGGCGACCGATCACCGGCTCCCGCCGCCAGCGGTCGATCTGCTCCCGCAGGACCGCCTCGGGCGCCATGCCGTCGAGCATGGCGTAGACCCGGAGCGGGAGCCGATCCTGGCGCGCCAGCCGCGCATAGGCCTCCAGCGTGGGCCCGTCCACGCCGGCGTCGTGGACCGCGGTGAGCCCGAGCCGCACCAGCGAGGCCAGCGCCGCCGAGAGGAGGCGCTCCCGCTCCGGGTCCGTGGGCTCCGGGACCCTCCTCGCCACCGCCTCCAGGGCCGCGTCCACGAGAACCCCGGAGGGCGAGCCGTCGGCCCGGCGGAGGATGCGGCCACCCGGCGGGTCGGGCGACGCCGCGCCGATGCCGGCCGCCGCCAGCGCCCGGGCGTTGGCCCAGCCGGCGTGGCCGTCGACCCGGATCAGGAGGGCGGGGCGGTCGGGGACCGCGGCCGACAGCTCCCGCTCGTCGGGAAAGGCGGCGCCGGGCCAGAGGTTCTGGTCCCAGCCGCGGCCGAGGAGCCAGGCGCCGGTTGGAAGCGACCGGGCCCGCCGGGCGGCGCGCGCCGCGCACTCCGCCGGGGTGGACAGGCCGGCGCAGCTCACCTCCTCGAGCGACCGGGCCCAGCCGAGCACGTGCCCGTGGGCGTCGGCGATGCCGGGGACGGCGCTCCCGGCGCCCAGCTCGAGGCGGCGCGCCCCGGGCCTGGCCCGGGCCTCGCAGTCCGCGAGCGACCCGACGCAGGCGAATCGGCCATCGCGCGCCAGGGCCGCCTCGGCGCGCGGGCGCGCGGGATCGAGCGTGTAGAGCAGGCCGACGACGAGCAGGTCCATCGCCCTGCCCTAAGGTGGCGGCGGGGCGCCCGCAACGGCGCGCGGGGGCGCGGTCGGCCCCCGGCGCTCCCGGCCGACGGCCAGCCAGGGCCGGGCCCGGGCCAGGCGCGCCGGCCCGATCCCCTTCACCCGCTCGAGGTCCTCCACCGAGGCGAACGGGCCGCGCGCCGCCCGGTCGGCCACCACGGCCGCCGCCAGCCGCCCGGAGAGCCCGGGCACCAGCGCCAGCTCCTCGGCCCGGGCGCGGTTGGGGTCGAGCGGCAGGCCCAGCGCCAGGCGCTCCCGGCCGTCGAGGTCGCGCGACGGCCCTCCGTCCGCGGCGCAGCCGATCCAGTGGCGCGGCGGCACGCCCCGCCCCTCGACCTGGCAGGGGCGCCGCGCCGAGGGCCGCGACAGGAGGAGACGGGCGCCCGCGGGGACGAGCGCCAGGAGCGCGACGGCGAGCGTGGCGAGGCGGCGGGCGAGCACGCCCCCCGCCCCAGCAACCGGCGCGCCAGCGGGGGCCGGGCGCTACGCCTTGGCGTCGAGGCCGAAGGCCGAGTGGAGCTCGCGCACCGCCAGCTCCATGAACTTCTCCTGGATCACCATCGAGACCTTGATCTCCGAGGTGGAGATGGCCTCGATGTTGATGCCGGCGTTGGCCAGCACCTCGAAGGCCTTGGAGGCCACCCCGGCGTGGTTGCGCATGCCCACGCCGACGATGGAGACCTTGGCGATCTTGTCGTCGGTGTCGATCTTCTCGGCCCCGATCTCGGCCAGGGCCCGCTTCATCACCTCCAGCGCCTTGGGCAGGTCGGTCTTGCCCACGGTGAAGGTGAGGTCGGTCTTCCCGCTCTGGGAGACGTTCTGGACGATGAGGTCCACCACGATGTTGGCGTCCGAGAGGGGCTTGAAGATCCGGGCCGCCACGCCGGGCTTGTCGCTCACCCCGCGGAGCGAGACCTTGGCCTCGTTCTTGTCATAGGCGATGCCGCTGACGACGACGTGCTCCATGCTCGGATCCTCCGCGCAGCACAGGGTGCCGGGGTCGTTGGTGAACGAGGACTTCACCCAGAGTGGGACCTCGTACTTCATGGCGAACTCGACGGACCGGATCTGCAGCACCTTGGCGCCGGCCCCGGCCAGCTCCAGCATCTCCTCGTAGCTGATGCGGTCGAGCTTCCGCGCCGCCGGGCAGACGTTGGGGTCGGTGGTGTAGACGCCGTCCACGTCGGTGTAGATCTCGCAGGCGTCGGCCTCCAGGGCGGCGGCGATGGCCACCGCGGTGGTGCCGGAGCCGCCGCGCCCCAGGGTGGTGATGTTCCCCTCGTCGTCCTCCCCCTGGAAGCCGGCCACCACCGCGATCTCCCCCCGCGAGAGCGACTCCCGCAGCTTCCGGTCGTCGATGGAGACGATCCGCGCCTTGGAGAAGGCGCTGTCGGTGAGGATGCGCACCTGCGGGCCGGTGAAGCTGCGGGCCTTGCCCCCCAGCCCCTGCACCGCCAGCGCGGCCAGGCCGATGGTCACCTGCTCCCCGGTGGCGGCCACCACGTCCTGCTCCCGCTCGTCGGGGCGCGGGCTCACCTCGTGGGTGAGCTTCAGCAGGCGGTTGGTCTCGCCCGCCATGGCCGACACCACCACCACCACGTCGTTGCCCCGCCTCTGCGTGTCCAGCGCGCGCCGCGCCACCGCCTTGATGCGCTCGGTGTCCTTGACCGAGGTGCCACCGTACTTCTGGACGATGAGTGCCAAGCGGTCCTCCGCGCTGCGGGGCTGAAAATCGGGACCGGGGAGTGTATGTAAGGCCACCGGATCCGTCAACGAATCGCTGGAGAAGCCAGCCGGCGGGCCGCGGGAGGGCGGGATGAGGCACGTTCTCATCGACGGCGACACGCTGGGCCTGGAGGAGGTGGAGGCGGTGGCCCGGGGCGAGGCCCGGGTCGAGGTGTCGCCCGCGGCCCGCGAGCGCGTGCGGGAGTCCCGGGCGCTGGTGGAGGCGCGCCTCGCCGACGGCGAGGCCCACTACGGCATCAACACCGGCTTCGGCACGCTGGCCGAGGTGCGGATCCCCGACGCCGACCTCCTCCGGCTGCAGCGCAACCTGGTCCTCTCCCACGCCGCCGGCGTGGGCGAACCCCTGCCCGTCCCCGAGGCCCGCGCCCTGGTGCTCCTGCGAGCCAACGTCCTCGCCAAGGGGCTCTCCGGCATCCGGCCCGCGGCCATCGACCTGCTGGTGGAGCTCCTCAACCGCGGCGCCGTGCCGGTGATCCCCGAGCGCGGCTCGGTCGGCGCCTCGGGGGACCTGGCGCCGCTCGCCCACCTGGCGCTGGTGGCCATCGGCGAGGGCGAGGCCTGGGTCGGCGGCGAGCGGATGCCGGGCGCCGCCGCCCTGGCCCGGGTCGGCCTGGCCCCCCTGACCCTGGCTCCCAAGGAGGGGCTGGCGCTCGTCAACGGGACGCAGGCCATGGCGGCGGTGGGGGCCCTGGCGCTGCTCCGGGCCGAGCGCCTGTGCCGGGTCGCCGACCTGGCCGGCGCCATGACGCTGGAGGGGCTCCTGGGCTCGCACCGGCCCTTCCGGGCCGAGGTCCACGAGGCCCGCGGGCAGCCGGGGCAGCTCGCGGCCGCCGCCCACCTGCGCCAGCTCCTGGCCGACTCCCCCCTCAACGCCTCGCACCAGGGACCCGGCTGCCACAAGGTCCAGGACCCCTACTCCCTGCGCTGCATGCCCCAGGTCCACGGGGCGGCCCGCGACGGCATCGCCTTCTGCCGCGGCGCCCTGGCCCGCGAGGTGAACGCGGCCACCGACAACCCGCTGGTCTTCGCCGGCTCGGGCGAGATCGTCTCCGGCGGCAACTTCCACGGGCAGCCGGTGGCGCTGGCGCTCGACGTGCTGGCCATCGCCGCCTCGCACCTGGGCACCATCTCGGAGCGGCGCGTGGAGCAGCTGGTGAACCCCTCGCTCTCGGGGCTGCCGCCCTTCCTGGCGCAGAGCCCCGGGCTCGACTCGGGCTACATGATCGCCCAGGTGACGAGCGCGGCGCTGGTCTCGGAGAACAAGATCCTGTGCCACCCCGCCAGCGTGGACTCCATCCCCTCCTCGGCCGGGCGCGAGGACCACGTCTCCATGGGGATGGCCGCCGCCCTGAAGGCGCGGCAGGTGGTGGAGAACGTCCGCACCTGCCTGGCCATCGAGCTCCTGGTGGCGGCCCAGGCGGTGGAGCTGCGCCGGCCGGTGCGCCCGGCGGCGCGCGTGGCCCGGGCCTGGGAGCGGATCCGGGCCGAGGTGCCCCCGCTGCTCCACGACCGGGAGCTGCACCGGGACATCGAGGCGGTCTGCCGGCTGGTCGACGAGGGCGCGCTCGACCCGTGATCGTGGGAGGGCCCGTGCGGCACCCGGCCGCGGCCCCCTCGCCTCGACGAGGAGCGGCGACAAGCCACAGCGAAGCGATGTTGCCGGCGGTGCGGGCCGGCGCCATGCTTCCCGCGACCTGCCGTTGGCCGTTCGGGCCGACTTGATCCCGGCTTCGGGGGGCGACGGGGGTGGAGCTTCCTCAGCGAACCACCCCGCCGCCCCCGAGCCGCAGTCCGCTTCCCGTCGCCAGGCGCACGGCCCTGCGGAGCCCCGCGAAGCGCAGCAGCGGCAGCGCCTCCCCGGGCGCGAGCCAGGCCCACCCGGCGTGCTCCTCGCCCAGGCGCGGGGCGAAGCCCGCCGGGAGCCGGGCGGTGAAGGCGGTCTCCCGGGCGGTGAGCGCGCCGCCGAGCCGGGCGGCGATCTCCGGCTCCAGCCCGAAGGCGTGCTCGTAGCCCAGCGGATCCACCGGGGCGTCGGCCCCGGTCTCCTCCCGCAGCTCCCGCCGCGCCGCCCCGGCCGGCGTCTCCCCGGGCTCGATGCGGCCGGTGACCGGCTGCCAGAAGCCGCCCCGCTCCTCGGTGCGGCGCAGGAGCAGCACCCGGCCGTCCTCGCCCAGCGGCACCACCGAGACCGTGTGGCGCCCGATGCCGGCGTCCTCCCGCTCCCGCCCCAGGAGCCCGGGCAGGTGGGAGGCGAGCCGCTCCTCCACCTCGGCCCGGGCGGGCGCCGGCCGGCCGCGCCGGCCCAGCTCGCGCGAGAGGCTGGTCACGCCGAGGCGCGGGTCGGAGATCCCGCACGGGACGATGGCCTGGAAGTGGGACAGGTCGGGATCGACGTTGAAGGCGAAGCCGTGGCTCGTCACCCAGCGCGAGAAGTGCACGCCGATGGCCCCGATCTTGTCGCTGCCCACCCAGGCGCCGCGGTGCTCGGGGTGGCGGCCCGCCTCGAGGTCCCAGTCGGCGCAGGCGCGGATCATGGCCTCCTCGAGCGCCGTCACGAACTTCCGCACGTCGGGCCGGTCGGAGAGATCGAGCACCGGGTAGCCCACGATCTGGCCCGGCCCGTGGTAGGTGACGTCGCCGCCGCGGTCGGTCTGGTGCACCTCGAAGCCCCGGCTCTCCAGCCAGGCCGGCGAGGCCAGCACGTTGCCCCGGGCCGCGCCCCGCCCCAGCGTGACCACCGGCGGGTGCTCCAGCAGGAAGAGGTAGTCGGTGCCGGGCGGGTCGCCGGGCCGGAGCCGGGCCGCGGCGAGCTGCATGAGGCGCAGGCCGTCCTGGTACTCGACGCGGCCGAGCCGGTGGACCTGGAGCTTGCGCACGACCTCGACTTGCCTAGGCCTTCCGGGGCCGCTCCGGCCGGTTGAGCATGTGGATCGCCTCGCCCATGGCGGAAAGGCAGGCCTCCTGGAAGGCCTCCGGCATGGTGGGATGGGCGTGGACCGTCAGCGCCACGTCCTCGAGCGTGGCGCCCATCTCCAGCGCCAGCGCCGCCTCGGCCACGAGGTCGGCGGCCTCGTGCCCGACGAAGACCGCCCCCAGCAGCAGCTTGGAGGCGCGGTCGGCGACCACCTTCACGAACCCCTCGGCGTGGCCGATGGCGATGGCCCGCCCCAGGGCGCCGAAGGAGAACTTCCCGACGATGGGATCGTAGCCCGCCTTGCGGGCCTCCTCCTCGGAGAGGCCCACCGCGCCGATCTCCGGGTCGGTGAAGATGCCTGCCGGCATGGCCACCCAGTCCCGCGCCGACTTCCTCCCGGCGATCACCTCGGCGGCGATCTCCCCCTCCTTGGCCGCCTTGTGCGCCAGGAAGGGCGGGCCGGTGAGGTCGCCGACGGCGTGGATGGAGGGGACGCTGGTCCGGTAGCGCTCGTCCACCTCCACGAAGCCCTGGGGCGTGAGCTTCACCCCCGCCCGGTCCAGGCCCAGCCCCTCGGTGACCGGGCGGAAGCCGACGGCCACCAGGACCTTGTCGCACTCGATGGCCTCCTGCTTGCCCTCCGCCTCGACCGTGAGCACCAGCGCCCCGGACTTCTTGCCCAGCTCGCGCGCCTTGGCGCTGGTGAGCACCCGGACCTCGCGCTGGCGGAGCGACTTGGCGACCAGCCGCACCGCCTCGGGGTCGATCCCGGTGAGGATCTGCGGCAGGGCCTCGATCACGGTCACCTTCGAGCCCAGCTTGGCGTAGGCCGTCCCCAGCTCCAGCCCGATGACGCCGCCGCCGATGACCGCCAGCCGCCCGGGCACCTCGGGGAGGTCCACCGCGTCCCGGGCGCTCCAGACGTCGCCGCCGAAGGGGAAGCCCGGGATCTCGACGGGCCGGGCGCCGGTGGCCACCACGAAGGCCCGGGCCTCGACCCGGTCGGTGCCGTCCTTCCCTTTCACCTCGATGGCGCCCGGGCCGACGAAGGCGGCCGTGCCCCGGAGCACCTCCACGCCGTTCCCCTTCTCGAGGAGGCTCACCCCCCCGACCAGCTTCTTCACCACCTCGTCCTTGAAGGCGCGCAGCTTCACCGCGTCCACCCGGACCTCGGCGGAGATGCCGCGCGCGGCCGCGCCGCGCAGGTCCTCCGCCAGGTTGGCGGCGGCGATGAGCGCCTTCGAGGGGATGCAGCCCCAGTTCAGGCACACGCCCCCCAGGGTGGCCTCCTTCTCCACCAGGGCCGCCTTGAGGCCGAGCTGCGCCATCCGGATGGCGGAGACGTAGCCCCCCATGCCGGCCCCGATGACCACCGCGTCGAAGGTCTTGGTCGCCATGTCCTAGACCATCTCCATGAAGAGCAGGTTCGGGTCCTCGAGGTAGCGGATGAGCGTGTAGGTGAACTCCGCCGCCACGTTGCCGTCCACCACCCGGTGGTCCGAGGAGAGGGAGACGTTCATCATGTCGCGGACCACGATCTGCCCGTCGCGGACCACCGGCGTGGGCCGCATCCGGTGGACCCCCAGGATGGCCACCTCGGGGTAGTTGATCACCGGCGTGGCCAGGAGCCCGCCCCGCGCCCCCAGGCTGGTGATGGTGAAGGTCGACCCGGTGAGCTCCTCGGGGCGCGCCCGCCCCGCCTTGCTGGCGACCGCCAGCCGCTCGATCTCGCGGGCCAGGTCGAGCAGCGACAGCTTGTCGGCGCTCCGCACCACCGGCACCATCAGGCCCTGCTCGGTGGCCGAGGCGATGCCGATGTGGTACTGGCGCCGCAGCCGGATCTCGCTGCGGGCCTCGTCGAGCGTGGCGTTGAGCCAGGGGTGCTTCTTCAGCGCCGCCACCGCCGCCTTCACCAGGAAGGGGAGGAAGGTGACCTTCACCCCCTGCGCCTCGGCGGCGGCGGCGATCCGGTCCCTGACCTTCTTGAGCTCGGTGACGTCCGCCTCCTCCACGAAGGTGAAGTGGGCCGCGGTGCGCTTCGACTGCGCCATCCGCTCGGCGATGCGCCGGCGGACGCCCCGCAGGGGCAGCACCTCGTCCTCGGTGGGCGGCAGGGTCACCGGCGGCGCCGAGGGCAGCGCGGCCGCGAAGGGCGCCGGCCGCTGGGGCGCGGGCGGCGGCTCGGGCGCGGCCGCCTTCCCGTTCCTCCCGTGCCGCACCGATTCCAGGTCCTCGCGGGTCACGCGCCCGCCCTTGCCGGTGCCGGCCACGCCGCCGATGTCCACTCCCATCTGCCGGGCCAGGGCCCGGACCGCCGGGGTGGCCAGCGCCTTGCCGCCGCGGGCGGGCGCCGTCGCCGCCGCGGCCGCCGCGCCCGTGGCGTGCGCCTCGAGGGCCTCGCTGCCGGGCTCGGGCTCCGGCGCCGGCATGTGCTCCCCGGGGCCGATCTCGGCCGGCGGCAGGCGCTCGGGCCGGACGTCCTCGACCATCTCCAGGATGGGCTCGTGGACCCTGGCCATCTGGCCCGGAGGGCACAGCAGCTTGGTGATGGTGCCGCGCCGCGGCGAGGGGATGGTGACCGTGGCCTTGTCGGTCATCACCTCCACCAGCGGCTGGTCCTCCGCCACGTGGTCGCCGGGCTTGACGAACCACTGCTGGACCTCCGCCTCCACCACCCCTTCGCCGATGTCGGGAAGGACGAACCGGAACATGCGGACCTCGGTCAGTAGGCGACGATCTCCCGCAGCGCCTTCAGGATCCGGGGCGCGCGCGGCAGGTACTCGTTCTCGAGCGTGTAGGGGAAGGGCGTGTCGTATCCGGTGACGCGCGTCACCGGGGCCTCGAGGTGGAGGAAGCAGCGCTCCTGGATCAGCGCCGCCAGCTCCGCGCCGAACCCGCAGGTGCGCGGCGCCTCGTGCACCACCACGGCGCGGCCGGTCTTGGTCACCGAGCGGACCACCGCCTGGACGTCGAGCGGCTGGAGCGAGCGCAGGTCGAGCACCTCGGCGTCGATGCCGTCCGCCTCGGCCTCGCGCGCCGCCTGGTCGGCCTCGTGCCACATCGAGCCCCAGGCGATGAGGGTCACCTGGTGGCCTGCGCGCGTCACCCGCGCCTGGCCGATGGGGACGGTGTAGTCGCCCTCGGGCACCTCGCCCCTGGCGGCCCGGTAGACGCGCTTGGGCTCGAAGAAGAGCACCGGGTCGGGGTCGCGGATGGCGCTGAGGAGCAGCCCCTTGGCGTCCTCCGGGGTGGCGGGCACCACCACCTTGAGGCCGGGGGTGTGGATGAAGTGGGCCTCGGGCGACTGCGAGTGGTAGTGGCCGCCGCGGATGCCGCCGCCGTAGGGGGAGCGGATCACCAGCGGGCAGGACCACTGGCCGCCCGAGCGGTAGCGGTACTTGGCCACCTCGTTCACGATCTGGTCCATGGCCGGGAAGATGAAGTCGGCGAACTGGATCTCGGGGACCGGCCTGAGCCCGTACAGCGCCATGCCCACGGCGGTGCCGACGATCCCGCCCTCGGCCAGCGGCGTGTCGATGGCCCGGTCCGGGCCGAACTCCTCGTAGAGCCCGGTGGTGGCCCGGAAGACGCCCCCGAACCGCCCCACGTCCTCCCCGAGCACCACCACGTTCGGGTCGCGGCGCATCTCCAGCCTGAGGGCGTCGTTCACTGCCTGGATGATGTTGTAGGTGGGAATGGTGGCCCTCCCCTCTCCCGCAGCCGGCCCGCGGGCTGGCTAGCCCTGCGAGCGCGGGTTCGAGACCCGCGGGTCCGCGGCCACGGCCGCGCGCACGTCCTCGAGCTGCTCCCGCTGCTGCCACAGCGGCTCGGCGTAGACGCCCTGGAACATGGTCTCCAGCGGCGGCCTGGGATCCAGGGACTCGGCCTCCTTGATGGCCTTCAGGATCTGCTCGTGGACCTCGGCCCGGATGCGCGCGTCCAGGTCCTCGGGGAGGAGACCCCGGATGCCGAGGTGGATCCGCAGCCGCAGGATGGGGTCCTTCTTGCGCCAGGGCTCGACCAGCTCCGGCGGCCGGTAGGCCTTGGGGTCGTCCGAGGTGGAGTGCCCCTCGAGGCGGTAGGTGACGCACTCGAGCAGGGTGGGCCCCTCTCCCGCCGCCGCCCGCTCCCGCGCCCGCCGCGTCGCCGCGTGGACCGCCAGCAGGTCGTTGCCGTCGACGCGCTCGCCCCGGATGCCGTAGGCCACCGCCTTCTGGGCGATGGTCTCGGCCGCGGTCTGCCGCTCGCGCGGCACGCTGATGGCCCAGCCGTTGTTGCGGCAGAGGAAGACCGTCGGGACCTTGTGGACGCCCGCGAAGTTGAGGCCGGTGTGGAAGTCGGCGGAGCTGGTGGCGCCCTCGCCGAAGTACACCAGCGACACCATCTTCTCGCCCTTGATGCGCGCGGCCCAGGCGGCGCCGACCGCCTGGGGGATCTGGGTGCCGATGGGCGAGCTGATGGAGGTGTAGAGCCCCGGCCGCCAGGCCTCGTGGCAGGGCATCTGGTGGCCCAGCATGAGGTCGCCCGAGTTGCCGAGCATGTCGCAGACGAAGGTCGCGAGGGGCATGCCGCGCAGGAGCGCCGCCCCGTGCTCGCGGTAGCAGGGGAAGATCCAGTCGCCGGGCTCCATCGCCGCGGCCGAGCCGAAGACGCTGGCCTCCTCGCCCACGGCGCCGATGTAGAAGCCGATGCGTCCCTGCCGCTGCATGGCCACCATGCGCTCGTCGAGCTGCCGCGAGAGCAGCATCCAGCGGTAGAGCGAGAGCAGCTCGGCGTCGGGGATGGTCACCCGCGCCGGGTCGGCGTTCCCGTCGTCGGCGAGGACGCGCTCCAGGGGGTACTCGCGCTCGGGGCCGGACGGGGCGGCCTCGCCCTTCTCCTCGGCCTTCTCGCTGCCGTTGCCGCGGCGGCGGCGCAGCTCGGGAACGTCAGGCGTTCGGCGCATGGCTTCCCCCCTCCCCCGGGGCCGGCATGCCGCCGCGCCGGCCGGCGATCTCGCCGCGCAGGAACAGCTCGGCCGCGCGGTAGCTGGAGCGCACCAGCGGGCCGGCGGCCACGTACCGGAAGCCGAGCTCCTCCCCGGCCTGCCGCAGGGCCCGGAACGCGTCCGGCGACACCCATTCGGCCACCGGCAGGTGCCGGGCCGAGGGGCGCAGGTACTGGCCCAGGGTGAGGATCTCGACGCCGGCGCCGCGGAGGTCCCGCATCGCCTCGACCAGCTCCCCCTCGCCCTCGCCCAGGCCCACCATCAGCGAGGACTTGGTCACCACCCCGGGGAACTCCCGGCGCATCCGGTCCAGCACCGACAGCGTCTGGTCGTAGCCCGCCCGGGCGTCCCGCACCGCGGGCGTGAGCCGGCGCACCGTCTCGAGGTTGTTGGCGAAGACGTGCGGCCCGGCCCGCCCCACGGCCCGCACCGCCTCGGCGTCGCCGCGGAAGTCGGGCGTCAGCACCTCGACCAGCAGCCCCGGGATCTCCTTCAGGCGCACGATGGCCTCGGCGAAGTGGGCGGCGCCGCCGTCGGGGAGGTCGTCGCGGTCCACGCTCGTCACCACCACGTAGTCGAGGCCCAGGCCGCGGACGGCGTCGGCCAGGTGCCGCGGCTCGTCGGGGTCGAGGGGCGGGGGCCGGGCGGCGGTCCTCACGTTGCAGAACCGGCAGGCGCGGGTGCAGGTGTCGCCCATCAGCATCACGGTGGCGGTCCCCCCGCCCCAGCACTCGCCGACGTTGGGGCAGTGGGCCTCCTCGCAGACCGTGTGGAGGCGGAGCCGGCGCAGCGTCTCCTTGACCGCGAGGTAGCGCTCGCCTCCGGGCGCCGGGACGCGCAGCCACCCGGGCTTCTTCTCGCCCATGGGCATCCCGGCCGCGCGCAGCTCCCCGAGCAGCTCTCCCCGGCCGGCGGGCGGACCCGGCTCGTCCGCCGGGCGCGGCAGTCTCGATGGGGGGAGCGGGGGCATGGCGGGACCTGGCCTCAAGATAGAAGTTTACCGGTTCGGGTCAAGGACGCATGATGTTCCGCTCACATGGGTCGCCCGGCGCCGGTGGCCGCTCCTCGAACCCTGGGTCTACAATCGCATGGTGCGATACCCGAGCGGGTCTGAAGTCGAAGCCGAGGTCCCGGGGCCTTCCACGGTACCCGCGGCGCCGACGCGCATCCTGGTGGTGGACGACGACGACGGGGTGCGAGAGGTCATCGGGACCCTGCTCGCCGAGGAGGGGTACCTCATCGGCACCGCCACCAGCGCCGAGGAGGCGCTGGGCACCTGCAAGGAGCGCGAGTACCACCTGGTCCTCACCGACATGCGGATGGCCGGCCGCGACGGGCTCTGGCTCCTCGACCGGCTGCGCGGCGACTTCCCCAGCACCGCGGTCATCGTGCTCACGGCCTTCGGCGACACCGAGCTGGCGGTCGACTGCCTGCGGCGCGGCGCGGCGGACTACCTGCTCAAGCCCCCCAAGATCGGGGAGCTGGTGCGCGCCATCGAGCGCGCCCTGGCCAAGCGGCGGCTGGACCTGGCCCGCACCCGCTATCGCTCGAGCCTGGAGTCGCGCGTCCGGGAGAAGACCGCCGAGCTCTCGCGGGCGCTCCGGGATCTGGAGACGAGCTACCACGCCACCCTCCATGCCCTGGTCCAGGCCCTCGACGCCCGGGAGCACGAGACCAGCGACCACTCGCAGCGGGTGGTGCGCTACACCGTCGCCATCGCCGAGAAGGTGGGGGTGGCCCCGGCGCACCTGCCGGACATCGGGCGCGGCGCCCTGCTCCACGACATCGGCAAGATCGGCGTGCGCGACGCCATCCTCCTCAAGGAGGGGCCCCTCACCGAGGACGAGTGGAAGGAGATGCGGCTCCACCCGCAGATGGGCTGGCGCATGATCCGGACCATCCCCTTCCTCAAGGCGGCGTCGGAGATCGTGCTCAGCCACCAGGAGCGCTGGGACGGAGGAGGCTACCCGCGGAAGCTGGTGGGCGAGGCCATCCCGGTGGGAGCCCGGATCTTCGCGGTGGCCGACGCCTTCGACGCCCTGATGAGCGACCGCCCCTACCGCAAGGCCACCAACTTCGCCGAGGCGCGCAAGGAGATCGCCCGCTGCGCCGGCACCCAGTTCGACCCGCGCTGCATCGCCGCCTTCCTCTCCATCGACGAGGCCACCTGGGCGGCGCTGGCCCGGCCCGCGCGCGGCACCTGACCGGCCGGCCGCGGCACCCGGCCGCGCTTCACCAATCGCCGCGCCTCGTCTAGAGTCGGCCGCGTGACCCGGGCAAGGGACAGCGGCGCCGCGCCACTCGTCGACGGCCGGGGGCGGTCCGTCACCTACCTCCGGCTCTCGCTCACCGCCCGGTGCAACTTCGCCTGCAGCTACTGCTCGCCGGCCCCGGACGGCGCGGCCGACGGGCTCTCCCGCGAGGACGCCGCCCGCCTGGTCCGGGTCTTCGCCGGGCTGGGCGTGCGCCGGGTCCGCCTCACCGGCGGCGAGCCGACGCTGCGGCGCGACCTGCTGGACGTCGCCGCCGACGCCGCCGCGGCGCCGGGCATCGAGGAGGTGGCGCTGACCACCAACGGCCAGCGCCTCGAGGAGCTGGCCGCGCCCCTGCGCACCGCGGGGGTGTCCCGCCTCAACGTCTCCCTCGACACCCTCGACGAGGGGCGCCTGGCCGCGCTCTCCGGGCGCGCCGCCGACCTCCCCCGCATCCTCCGCGGGATCGCCGCCGCCTCGGCGGCGGGGTTCGCCTCGCTGAAGCTCAACGCGGTGGTGGTGCGCGGCGTCAACGACGGCGAGCTCGGCGACCTGGCCCGGTTCGCCTGGCGCCACGGGGCCGTGCCCCGCTTCATCGAGCTCATGCCCTTCGGGCCGGGCGAGCCCGTCCCCACCGCCGAGGTGAAGCAACTCCTGGGGGCGCAGGGCGTGCGCCTGTCGCCGGACGCCACCCGCGGCTGGGGCCCGGCCTACCACCTGCGCGGCGAGTCCCGGGGCCTCGCCGGGCTGGTGGGATTCATCGGCGCCATGACCGAGAGCTTCTGCGACGGCTGCAACCGGGTCCGCGTCGGAGCCGACGGCGCCCTCCGCTCCTGCCTCGGCGGGCGCGACCGCGTGCCCCTCGTCCCCCTGCTGCGCGCCGGCGCCACCGACGCCGCCATCGCCGGCGAGATACGCGCCGCGCTCCTGGGCAAGGCGGCCCGCCACGAGATGGGGGCGGCCGGGCCCGGGCCGCTCCTTCCCATGTCCGGCGTGGGCGGTTGATCCCATCCGACCCGAACGGGAGTCGTCGGCGCACCCCCTCCCGGGCATCTTTCGCGGGTCACCCCGGAGGAGGCTCCATGAGGCCCGGCTCGCTCTTCCCCCTGCTCGCGGTCGGCCTGGCGCTCGCCGGGTGCCACGCCGCCGCCGGGGGCGAATCCTACGGCACCATGACCCTGGACGAGGTGGAGAAGGTCCTGGGCCAGCCGGGCGTCGCGGTCTTCGACGCCAACGTCCCCGAGCTCTGGGAGAAGCACCACCTGCCCGGCGCGGTCCACATCGTCGGCAGGAGCCTGGCGAGTCTCCTGCCCGCCGACAGGGGCACGCGGCTCGTCTTCTACTGCACCGGCCCGAAGTGAATGGCCAGCCACGCGGCCGCCCGTGAGGCGGCCAGGCTGGGCTACTCCAACGTCTTCGTGATGCCGGACGGCATCCTGGGCTGGGTCAGGGCCGGGAAGCGGGTCGAGGGCGGGGGGAAGTAGCCGGCGGGCTACCTCCCGAGGTGCACCACGTCGGGCTTGGCCTCCTCCGCCGGCGCCACGTCGCACCGGGTGGCCAGGTCGCCCAGGTGCGTGTGGATCTTCATGGAGCAGAACTTCGGGCCGCACATGGAGCAGAACTCGGCCGACTTGAAGGCCTCGTGCGGCAGGGTCTCGTCGTGCATGGCCCGCGCGGTCTCGGGGTCGAGCGAGAGCGCGAACTGCCGGTTCCAGTCGAAGGCGTAGCGGGCCCGCGACAGCTCGTCGTC
>DATIFE010000073.1:0-4257 GCA_035455425.1 Anaeromyxobacteraceae bacterium
CGGGGCGAGCGGGAGCGCCGCGCGGAGCGGGGCGACCGGCCGGCGCGCGACCGCGAGGCGCGTCCGCCCCGGGGGAACGGGGACGCCCGCGCGGCGCGCACGGGCCCCTCGGACCGGGAGATCTTCGAGGCCAGCCGGCAGCTGGAGGCCGGGGCGGTGCCGAAGGCGGCGCCGGAGCCAGGCGCCGCGCCGGAGCCGCGCGATGCGGCGCCGGGGCCGCGCCCCAGGGCCCTTTCCCCGGGCCCACGGGTGACCGAGGTGCCCGCCACGCTGCAGCCCGCGGCGGATGAGGCCGAGGGCGAGGCCGCCGGCCCGCGCCGCGCCCGCATCTTCCTCACGCTGGGGGAGAAGGACGGCGCCGACGAGGCCCAGGTGCGCGCCGCGGTCGCCGCGCTGGCTCCGGCCGCCGAGCTGCTCGGCGTCGAGGTCCGCCGCAGCCACAGCTACCTGTTCGTCGCCCCCGAGGCCCTCGAGGGCGCCGTGGCGGCGCTCCACGGCAAGGAGTGGCAGGGCCGGCAGCTCACGGCCGAGCGGGCGCGGCGGCGGCGGCGCTGACCGACCGTTCGCCCTGAGCGCAGCGAGGCCCGTCCCTCGACTTCGCGCCCTCCCGGCGGGAGGGCCGAGCGGAGTCGAAGGGCGGGAGGGCGCTACGCTCGGGACGAGCGGAACGCTACTGCATCACCACGCCGGACTGCTGCAGCTGCGCCTGCAGCGGGGCGATGGCCCGGGCGAACTGGGCCCTCCACTTCTCCGGCACCGGTGCCTCGCGCGGCAGCCGGAGCTGGAGCGGGTTCACGTAGGTGCCGGCCTTCTTCACGGCGTAGTGGAGGTGGGGACCCGTCGCCAGGCCGGTCTGGCCGCTGGCGCCGATGAGCTGCTTCTGCGCCACGCGATCGCCCCGGTGCACCGCGATCGACGACAGGTGGCAGTACTGGGTGCTGTAGCCGTTCCGGTGGCGCAGGATCACCGACTTGCCGCAGGCGCCGGCCTTCCCGGCGAACAGGACCGTCCCGTCGCCCACCGCCCAGACCGGCGTGCCCGTCGGGGCTGCGTAGTCCACGCCCTGGTGCGCCCGGGTGTATCCCAGCAGCGGGTGGAGGCGTCCGCCGAAGCGCGAGGTGACGTGCGCGTAGCGCAGGGGCGACTTGAGGAAGCCGCGCCGGGCGCTGTTGCCGTCGTCGTCGTAGTAGCTCTCGTGCCCCTCGGGGTCGCGCCACAGGTAGAGCCGGCGCGACGCCACCTCGCCCGTGTACTCCACCGCCCGGACCTCGCCGAAGCGGAGGAAGCGGCCGTCGGCGTAGACCTTCTCCAGGACCAGCGCCATCCGGTCGCCCTTGCGGACGTCCTGGTAGAAGTCCACGTCCCAGGCGAGCGCCTCGCTGGCCAGCACCGCCACGGCCGGGTCCTCGCCCGCCTGCTGCAGGGAATCGTAGAGCGAGCTCTGGATGTCCACCGCCACCCGCGCCAGGTGGGTGCTGATGTCCACCTGCCGCTTGCGGGCCGCGAGCGCGCCGCCCGGGCCCGGCTCGACGATCCACTCGTCGGCCGGCCCCTGCCGGTAGGAGAGGCGCCGGACGGCCTTCTCGCCCTCGATCCGCTCCAGCCGGACCTGGTCGCCGGGCCGGACCCGGGTGAAGTCCACCTGGCCCCGGAGGGCGGCCACCACCGCGGCGGCCTGCGGGCCGTCGAGCCCCAGATCGCCGAGCGCACGGGCCAGGGTGCCGTTGCGCTGCACCCGGACGACGCGGGAGGTGAGCCGCAGCGGCGGGGGCTCGGCCACCGCCTGCGCCGGCGCGCTCGGCACGGCCAGCGGCGCGGCGGCGTACGCCGGCTCCGCAGGGGCCGCGGGGGAAAGCCGCAGGGCTCCGCCGGCCCCGAGGGCGGCGGCTCCGAGAACGGCCACCAGCGCGATGCTGGCGACGAGCACGGGTCCCCGGGGCGGGCGCGGCTGGTCGGCGAAGGACACGCGGGGCGGAATGTATCAGGATCGGCGGGCGATTCCCAAGGGCGGATGCGGCACGGGCGGCCCGGCGGGGGCCCTGGACGATATCGGCGCCCGCGTCACAGGTCGATCCGTTTCTCGGTGTGTTCCTGGCCGTCGAAGCGCAGCTCGGCGCCGTGGCCGTCCACCCGGGTGTGTAGGCACACCGGCCGCCGCCAGAGCGACTGGACGTTCTTGAGCGTGTCCCGGGCGTAGTCGAGCTTGAGGTCGACGCCGTCGTGCCGGTGGACCAGCAGCAGCTCGCCGCGGTTCTGGTGGTTCCCGTCCTCGACGGCGATGGCCGGCTGGCCGAAGTTGGTCAGCATCTGCAGCAGCTTCTCCTTCACCTTGCGGAACTCGCGCTCCACGATCTCCCAGCGCTGGTGCTTGTCGTTGAAGGCGAAGGTGAAGAGCTTCTGCTCCAGGCAGAACTCGGGGGAGAGGAAGGCGTCGATGAAGGTGACGTCGTTGTAGTGCTTGCGGACCTCGAAGATCTTCTCACGGCCCAGCCCCAGCTTCCGGTCCCAGTTGAGCCGCGCCTCGAAGGAGTCGCACTCGTCGTACTCCTTGCCGAAGCGCCCCTTGTTCCAGCGGTCCTCGATGTCGCGCCACAGCTCGACCCCCAGCTTGTAGGGGTTGAGCTGCCCCGGCGAGGTGGCCAGGGTGCCCGAGTGGTGGTCGGCGTAGTCGATGAGCTCGGAGGCGTCGAGCGCCTTCTCGGTCATGATCTTCGAGTGCCAGTAGGTGGCCCAGCCCTCGTTCATGATCTTGGTCTGGCCCTGGGGGGCGAAGTAGTAGGCCTCCTCGCGGAGCATGGAGAGGATGTCGTGCTCCCAACGCTCCAGCGGCGCGTGCTCGAGCAGGAAGAGGAGCACGTCGCGCTCGGGCCGCTCCGGGACCTTGCGCGCCCGGCTCTGCTCCTCGTCGATGCGCCGCTGCTGCTGCTCCAGGAAGTCGGGTGGGTTGATGTACTCGCGCATGTACTCGCGGTCGGTCTTGAACCCCACCGCCACCTTGGGCCGCTGCGCCTCCTCCTGCTCCTTGTCGGCGCGCCGCCGCACGTAGGGCGACTGGTAGTCGATGAGGTTCTCGAGCGACAGGCAGCGGTCGACGAAGTCCTCGACCAGCTCCACCCCGGAGCGCTTGCCGTCGGAGAGGGCGTCCTGGCAGCGGCGGACGCGGGTGGCGTGGTTCGCCATCTGGTCCATCATCTTCCGGTTGGTGTGCCGGAACATGAAGTTGTTCTTGAAGAAGTCCCCGTGGCCGAAGACGTGGGCCATCACCAGCTTCTGGTCCACGTCGGGGTTCGACTCCAGCAGGTAGGCGTAGGAGGGGTCGTTGTTGATGACCATCTCGTAGATCTTGGAGAGCCCGTACTCGTACCCCTTGGAGAGGCGCTCGTACTCCATGCCGAACCGCCAGTGGGGGTAGCGGTTGGGGAAGCCGCCGTAGGCGGCCACCATGTTGATCTCCTCGAAGCCCAGCACCTCGAAGATGGTGTCGTAGAAGTCGAGGCCGTAGCCGCGGGCGTACTCCTCCACCTTGCGGCGGATGTCGTGGAGGTGGGGCGGCAGGGCGTGGGCGCGGTCCAAGGCTACTTCCCCTTGCCCAGGAACTGCTTGATGCTGGCGTAGATCGCCTCCTTGTCGGCGATCTCCGAGAGGGCCACGTTCTCCTCGGCCCCCACCGACTCCCGCAGGTCCTTGACGAACTGGCCCGAGCCGTAGGGGCTCTCCACCTGCCCGTAGGCGAAGAGGTTCACCACCGGCAGGAGCTCGGCGCGGAGGATGTCGACGCACAGGCGCGTGTCGTCGGCGCTCCAGTTGTCGCCGTCGGAGAAGTGGAACGGGTAGATGTTCCAGCTCGACCCGTACTCGGCCTGCACGATGTCCCGGCACAGCTTGTAGGCCGAGGAGATCATGGTGCCGCCCGACTCGCGGGTGTGGAAGAAGGTCTCGCGGTCCACCTCGCGCGCCACCGCGTCGTGGATGATGTAGCGGGTCTCCAGCCCCTTGTAGTGCCGCCGCAGCCAGGTGTCGATCCAGAAGGACTCGATGCGCACGATCTCCTTCTGCTCGTCGCCCATGGAGCCCGACACGTCCATCATGTAGATCACCACCGCGTTGGTCTCGGGCAGCGCCACCTGCTTCCAGGTGCGGTAGCGGCGGTCCTCGCGCATGGGGACCACGGTCGGGCGCAGGTAGTTGTACTGGCCGCTGGCGATCTGCCGCCGCAGCGCCTGCTTGTAGGTGCGCTTGAAGTGGCGCAGCGACTCC
>DATIFE010000074.1:0-11720 GCA_035455425.1 Anaeromyxobacteraceae bacterium
CAGCCGAACCAGGGCCCGGGAGCAGGCGGGTACGGGCGATAGCCCGGTCGGAAGCCGGCGCGCGGCGGGGCCGCCCGGGCCGGTCCCGCGGGGCCGGCGCGCGAGCCGCTGCCGCCCCGGCTCGAGGCGACGATCAGGACCACGATGGCGGCGACCACGAGCACGATGCCCACGATGGCGGCGGTCTGCGCGCTCCGCCGCCCGTCGGTGCGGGCCACGCCCTGCTCGTGCACCAGGAGCACCGCGTCGGCCTCGCTCGCGAGCGCGAATCCCGGGCGGTCGAGGGAGGCGCCGAGCGCGGCCCGGGCCGCCTGGAGCCCCTGGTCGGTCTCCTGCGGGGTGACCTCTCCGCTCCCCTCGATCCACAGGTCGAGCTCCGGCTCGGCGAGGGCCACGCGGAGCGGCGGAGGCGGGACCGCGAGCCCGGGCCCGGCGCGCACCTGCACCGTCTGGCACCCGAAGAAGAACAGGGTGGCGAGGGCGATGATGGCCAGGCGCATCGAGCGAGGGTGGAGCAACTCACGTGCCCCGCGCAAGCCCGCAGAAGGGCGGTACTTCGCCGCGTGCCTCCCGGTCACGGCGTGAAGCGGCCTTCGCAGCCTTGACCGCGGTCAACCGGCGACCGAGATCCGGGCCGCGGCTCGCTTCACCCGGGCGGCCTCCATGGCGTGGTGCTCGTCCTGCTCGGTGAGGGAACGGAGCCGCTCGTTCGACTCCTGGAAGGCCCGGCGGGCGCGCTCGAGGTCGATCTCCTCGCGCGCCTCGGCGGTCTCCGCGAGCACGATCACCCGGTCGTCGGCCACCTGGAGGAAGCCGCCGCCGATGGCGTAGTGCACCTCCTGCCCGCCGGCGACCACGGTGAGCCGGCCCGGCTCGAGAATGGAGACGAAGGGTGTGTGGCCGGGGCGGATTCCGAAGCCCCCCTGGACCCCGGGCGCCCGGACCTCGTCGCAGGTCGCGGTGGCGACGCGCTTCTCCGGGGTGACGATCTCGAGCTCGAGGGCCATGGCTTCACCCCTCGGCCAGCTTCTTCGACTTCTCGATCGCCTCCTCGATGCCGCCGACCATGTAGAAGGCCTGCTCGGGGAGCTCGTCGTGCTTGCCCTCGACGATCTCCTTGAAGCCGCGGATGGTGTCGGGGAGCTTCACGTACTTCCCGGGGCTGCCGGTGAACTGCTGGGCGACGAAGAAGGGCTGGGAGAGGAAGCGCTGGATCTTGCGGGCCCTGGCCACCACCAGCTTGTCCTCCTCGGAGAGCTCGTCCATGCCCAGGATGGCGATGATGTCCTGGAGGTCCTTGTAGGTCTGGAGCGTCTCCTGGACCTGGCGGGCGACCTGGTAGTGCTCCGCGCCCACCACCAGGGGGTCGAGGATGCGGCTCGTCGAGTCGAGGGGATCGACCGCGGGGTAGATGCCGATCTCGGTGAGCTTGCGGGAGAGCACGGTGGTGGCGTCGAGGTGGGCGAAGGCGGTCGCCGGGGCCGGGTCGGTGAGGTCGTCAGCAGGAACGTAGATGGCCTGCACCGAGGTGATGGCGCCCTTCGACGTCGAGGTGATGCGCTCCTGCAGTTCGCCCATCTCGGTGGAGAGGGTCGGCTGGTAGCCCACCGCGGAGGGGATGCGCCCCAGGAGCGCCGACACCTCGGAGCCCGCCTGGGTGAAGCGGAAGATGTTGTCGATGAAGAGCAGCATGTCGCGCCCCTCGTCGTCGCGGAAGTACTCCGCGATGGCCAGGGCCGAGAGGGCCACGCGGGCGCGCGCTCCGGGCGGCTCGTTCATCTGCCCGTACACCAGGGCGCACTGGCTCTTGGAGAGGTCGTCCTTGTTGATGACGCCCGACTCCATCATCTCGTGGTAGAGGTCGTTCCCCTCGCGGGTGCGCTCGCCCACGCCGGCGAACACCGAGAAGCCGCCGCGCTCCTGGGCGACGTTGCGGATGAGCTCCTGGAGCAGCACCGTCTTGCCCACCCCGGCGCCGCCGAAGAGGCCGATCTTGCCGCCGCGCAGGTAGGGCGCGAGCAGGTCGATGACCTTGATGCCGGTCTCGAAGGCCTCGATCTTGACGTTCTGCTCGGTGAGGGAGGGCGCCGGCCGGTGGATGGGGCGGAACATCTTGGCCGCCACCGGGCCGCGCTCGTCCACCGGCTCGCCGATCACGTTGAGGATGCGCCCCAGCACCTCCTTGCCCACCGGCATGCTGATGGGGGCCCCGGTGCTGCGGACCGGCATGCCGCGCTGCAGGCCGTCGGTCGAGTCCATGGCCACGCAGCGGGCGGTGTTCTCGCCCAGGTGCTGGGCCACCTCGACCACCAGGTTGTCGGCGCGGCCGTCGATGGCCGGGTTGGTGACCGACAGCGCGGTGTAGATCTGGGGCAGCGCGCCGGGGGGGAACTCCACGTCCACCACGGGTCCGATGACCTGGGTGATCCTGCCGTTCTGGGTCTGGGTCTGGGACATGTCTTCCTTCCGGGGGGCCGGCCGCCGCCCTACTTGAGGGCCTCGGCGCCGCTCACGATCTCCATGAGCTCCTTGGTGATGTAGGCCTGTCGCGCGCGGTTGTACTGGAGCGACAGCGCGGCGATCATCTCGGTGGCGTTCTTGGTGGCGGACTCCATGGCGGTCATGCGGGCGCCGTGCTCGCTGGCGGCCGAGTCGAGGAGCGCGCGCCACACCTGCATGTCGAGGTGCCGGGGCACGAGGTCCTGGAGCAGCTCGCGCCTCGCCGGCTCGTAGAGGAAGTCCACGCCAGCCGCGGCCCCGGCCTCGCCGGAGGTCTCCACCGGGAGCAGCTGCTTCAGCGTCACCTTCTGCGAGATGGCGCTCTTGAACTCGTTGTAGACCAGGAACACCCCGTCCACCTCGCCGGCCAGGACGCGCTCGGCGTACTCGCGCGCGATCTCCCGGGCCTTCTCGAAGCCGAGCTGGGAGTGCACGCCGGTGAAGTCCTTGCGGATGGCGATGCGCCGGGCCCGCAGGAAGTCGCGCCCCTTCTTGCCGATGGTGGCGACCTGGATCTGCTCGAACCGGTCGCCGTTCTCCACCAGGAAGCGCTGCACCCGCCGGCCGATGTTGGAGTTGAAGCCCCCGGCCAGGCCGCGGTCGGAGGTGATGACCACCAGCTCGACCCTGCGCATGGGGCGGGCCTCGAGCAGCGGGTGGCCGGCGGCCTCGTCGGCGCCCGCGCGCTGGGCGATGCGCCCCAGGGCCTGGTCCAGGAGGACCGCGTAGGGGCGCGCCCTCTGGATGGCGTCCTGGGCGCGCCGGAGTTTGGCCGCGGCCACCATCTTCATGGCCCGGGTGATCTGCTGCGTGCTTCGGACGGAGCCGATGCGGCGGCGGATGTCGCGGAGGGAGGGCACGGTTTCCTCGGGCTCCCTACGCCTTGGGCTCGGCCCGGAAGATGCCCTTGAACTCCTGCAGGGCGGCGTCGAGCGCCTTGCGGGTGTCGTCGTCGAGCGCCTTCTTCTCGGCGATCTTGCGCCCGATGCCGGGGTGGCGACCGTCGAGGAACTCGAGCAGCTCGCGCAGATAGCGCCCGACCTCCTCCACCGGCACCTCGCGGATCCAGCCCTGGCCGGCGGCGTCCTTCTGCGTGCCGGCGTAGATCTGGATGACCTGCCTCTCCACCGAGAGCGGCTGGTACTGGCCCTGCTTCAGCACCTCCATCAGGCGCTCGCCGCGGGCCAGCGTCTCCTGGGTGGACTTGTCGAGGTCGCTGCCGAACTTGGCGAAGGCGGCCAGCTCGCGGTACTGCGCCAGCTCGAGCTTGAGCGTGCCGGCCACCTGCTTCATGGCCTTGATCTGCGCCGAGCCGCCGACGCGGGAGACCGAGATGCCCACGTTGATGGCCGGACGCTGGCCCTGGTAGAAGAGGTCGGACTCCAGGAAGATCTGGCCGTCGGTGATGGAGATGACGTTGGTGGGGATGTACGCCGCCACGTCGCCGGCCTGGGTCTCGATGATGGGGAGCGCGGTGAGCGAGCCGCCCCCCTCCTTGTCCGAGAGCTTGGCGGCGCGCTCCAGCAGGCGGGAGTGGAGGTAGAAGACGTCGCCCGGGTACGCCTCGCGGCCGGGCGGGCGGCGCAGCAGCAGCGAGAGCTGCCGGTAGGCCACCGCCTGCTTGGAGAGGTCGTCGTAGATGATGAGGGCGTGGCGGCCGGAGTCGCGGAAGTACTCGGCCATGGTGACGCCGGTGTAGGGCGCCAGGTACTGCATGGGGGCCGGATCGGAGGCGCTGGCCGCGATCACGGTGGTGTACTCCATGGCCCCGTACTGCTTCAGCTTGTCCACCACCCGGGCCACGGTGGACTGCTTCTGCCCGATGGCCACGTAGAAGCAGTAGAGGGCGTTCCCCTTGTTGTTGATGATGGTGTCGATGGCCACCGCGGTCTTGCCGGTCTGGCGGTCGCCCAGGATGAGCTCGCGCTGGCCGCGCCCGATGGGCACCAGGGCGTCGATGGCCTTGAGGCCGGTCTGCATGGGCTCGTGCACCGACCTGCGCTTGACGATGCCGGGCGCCTTGATCTCCACCTTGCGGGTCTGCTTCGCGGCCACGGGCCCGCGGCCGTCGATGGGGTTGCCGAGACCGTCCACCACCCGACCCAGCAGCTCCTCGCCCACCGGGACCTCGGCGATGCGGCCGGTCCGCTTGACGGTGTCGCCCTCGCGGATGGCCTCGGCGTGGCCCATGACGGCGACGCCGACGTTGTCCTCCTCGAGGTTCAGCACCAGCCCGCGGGTGCCGTCGCCGAACTCCACCAGCTCGCCGGCGGCCACCCCGGCCAGGCCGTAGACCCGGGCCACGCCGTCGGCCTGCTGCAGCACGGTGCCGGTCTCGGCGACGTCGACCTTCTTGCCGTAGTCCTTGATCTGCTCGCGGATGATGCGGCTGATCTCGTCGGCGCGGATTTCCATTCTTTCGATCTCCGGTGCTCCGGGGAAGAGGGGGGCTACCGCTTCATGGCGCGGCGCAGCTCCTCGAGCTGGGAGCGCAGCGAGCCGTCGTAGACCAGGCTCCCGACCTGCGCCACCACGCCGCCGAGGAGCGAGGGGTCGACGACGCGCTCCACGATCACCTCGGCCTTCGAGGCCTCCGCCAGCCGCTGGGCCAGCGCCGCGGCCTGGGCCTCGGCCAGCGGCACCGCGCTCGCGACCCGCGCCCGCACCCGGCCCAGCTTCTCGTCGGCGAGCCGGCCGAAGGTCTCGGCCACGCCGGCCAGGTAGCCGAGCCGGTTGCGATCGGCCAGGAGGGCGAGGAGGCTGGCCGGCTCCCGGTCGAGGGCCAGCGCCTGGGCCAGGCGCGCCGCGAGCCCCTGCCGCTGCTCCCGGGAGTAGACCGGGCTGCCGAGGAGCTCGCGCAGCTCGGGCGAGGAATCGACCGCCTTCTTGAGCGCCTCCAGGCCCTGGGCCCAGGATTCGACCTTGCCCGCCTCGACGGCCAGGCCGAACAGTGCCTTCGCGTACCTGCGCGAGATGGATCCGACGATCATGGGGGCGCCCCGCTTAGCACGCCCGACCGGGGAGGTCAAGCGATAGCCGTCCTCAATTCCCCGTTTCTTCCAGCGGTTAGCCCCGATTTGACAGACCCGGGGGGCGCCTTACGTTCACCGGGCCCGACAGAAAGGGAAAAACGGAGGAAAGATCATGGCACTGCTGACGAGATGGGATCCCTGGCGCGAGCTTGCCCGCGTGCAGGACGAGATGGGCCGCTTCCTCGACGACCGGATGGCGTACCGGGCCGGCGAGTCGCTCGGCTGGACGCCGGCGGCCGACATCTACGAGGACGAGGAGGGGCTCACCCTCCGCTTCGACCTCGCCGGGGTCGAGCCCAAGGACGTGGACATCCGCTTCGAGAACGGGGTCCTCACCCTCAAGGGCGAGCGGAAGCTGGAGAAGGAGGAGAAGAAGGACAACTACCACCGCATCGAGCTCTCCTACGGGGCCTTCAACCGCAGCTTCTCGCTGCCGGCCACCGTGGACCCGGAGAAGATCCGGGCCGAGTCGAAGAACGGCGTGCTGAGCGTCCACCTGCCGAAGAAGGCGGAGGCGAAGCCCAAGACGGTGCAGGTGAAGGTGGTCTGATCGCCGACCGCGGTTCAGCGATCGATCTTGGGCTCGGCCCTGGGCTCGGGGAATGGAGTCACCGTCCCGGAGCCGAGCCCCTCCATCTTGCACTGCCCCTCGAAGAGCACGCCCTTCTCGATCACCAGCGAGGGGGTCTCGACGTTGCCGCGCACGCGCGCGGGCTGGTGGAACTCCACCAGCGACTTGGCCCGCACGTTCCCCTGCACCTCGCCGTGGACGATGAGGGTGCCGCAGCTGATCTCGGCCGAGATCTTGGCCCCCTCGCCCACCACCAGCACGTCCCCGGTGACGATGGTGCCCGAGAACTTCCCGTCGATCCGGACGGTCCCCTCGAAGGTGAGCTTGCCCTCGAACTCCGACCCGCGGCCCAGGAGCGCGTTGAGGTCGCTCGCGGGGGTCGCGGGGACGGGTCCGTCGTCTCGCTTCAGCATGGCCATGGGGTGAGGCTCCTCGGTGAGAGACCGGCCGCCCCCGCCGTCCGCTACGCGCCGATCCGCTGCAGGATTCCGTCCAGCTCCTCGAGGGAGGTGTACTCGATCTCGAGCCTGCCGGCCACCTTCGAGCGCGGCTGCACGCGGCAGCGGCAGCCGAGCCGGCGCGAGAGGCGGGCTGCCAGGTCGCGCGTGGCCGGCGTCTCCGCCGGGCCCGGCCTCGGGCTCCTGCCCCGGCCGAGGAGCTCCCGCACCAGGGCCTCGGCGGCTCGGACGCTCATCCCCTCGCGCAGCACCCGCTGGGCGGCGCGGCGGATGGCGTCGCCGTGCTCCAGCGCCAGCAGCGCCCGGGCGTGCCCCATCTCCAGCTCCCCGCCGCGCACCGCGTCGCGCACCTCCGGGGGCAGCTTCAGGAGCCGCAGGGCGTTGGCGACCGTCGAGCGCTCGAGGCCCACCTTGGACGCCACCTGCTCCTGGGTGAGGCCGTGCTCGCGCACCAGCACCTCGAAGGCCTCGGCCTCCTCGATGGCGTTCAGGTCCTGGCGCTGCAGGTTCTCCACCAGCGCCAGCTCGAAGGCCTCCCGGTCCGTGGCCTCCCGGACCAGCGCCGGGATCTCCCGCAGGCCGGCGCGCTGCGCCGCCCGCCAGCGGCGCTCGCCGGCGACGATCCGGTAGCGGGAGCCCTCGCGGCGCACCAGGATGGGCTCGACCACGCCGTGCTCGCGGATGGAGGCCGCCAGCTCCCCGAGCCGTGCCTCGTCGAACCGCTTGCGCGGCTGGCGCGCGCTCCGCTCCACCGCCTCGATGGGGAGCTGGAGCAGCGCCCGGCCGGCGGGGGCCGGCGCCGGCGCCGGGGCGTTGCCGAGGAGGGCGGCCATGCCCCGCCCCAGGGCCGGGCGGCGTCGATCGGCGATGCTCATGCGGCCCTCCCGAGCCGGGCGGACCGGCGCACCACCTCGCGCGCCAGCGCCAGGTAGCTCTGGCACCCCTTGGAGGCCACGTCGTAGAGGAGCACCGGCTTGCCGTGCGACGGGCTCTCGGAGAGCCGGACGTTCCTCGGGATGACGGTCTCGAAGACCTGCTTCTTGAAGTGGGTGCGGATCTCGTCGACCACCTGGACGGCGAGGTTGTTGGGGGCGTGCATGGTGAGGACGATGCCGTCGACGGAGAGGCCCGGGTTCGTCCCCTCCCGGACCAGCTCGATGGTCCGCAGCACGTCGGCCAGCCCCTCGAGGGCGTAGTACTCGCACTGGATGGGGATGATCACCCCCTGGGCCGCGACCAGGCCGTTGAGGGTGAGGATCCCGAGGGAGGGCGGGCAGTCGACGACCACGTACTGGTACTCGCCGACCACCGGCTGGAGCGCGTCGCGCAGGCGCATCTCGCGCCGCTCCGCGCCGGCGAGCTCGAGCTCGGCGCCGACCAGGTGGCGGCTCGCCGGGGCGAGGTCCAGGAACTTGAGCTCGGTCCGGCGGATCACCTCGGAGAGCGGCCGGCCGTCGAGGAGGACCTCGTAGAGGCTCGCCCCCTCGACCTCGTCGCGGGAGACGCCCACCGCGGAGCCGGCGTTGCCCTGGGGGTCGATATCGACGAGCAGCGTCCGGCGCTCGGCGGCGGCGAGCGAGGCGGCGAGGTTGACCGCCGTGGTGGTCTTCCCCACGCCGCCCTTCTGGTTCGCGATGGTCAGGGTCCGGGGCATCTTCGTGCCTGTCTTCGCGGGTCTACCGCCCTCGAGGGCTCGGAGCAAGATCGCGTCCTCCCCTCGCGCGGAAGGTGCGCGAGCCGCCGCAGCATCGATCGGGGGTCTGACAGGGCGGTTCCACGTGGAACGTTCCACGTGGAACCGGGGCGTCAGGCGGTCCGGAAGACCGCGTTCGCCCGGGAGGCGCCCGACCGGGGCAGCGCGAAGCGATCGACGCGCTCCAGCGCCAGGGCGCTGGCCCGGCCCACCTCGGCCAGCGCCGCCTCCTCCGCCTCGCGCCCCAGCATGGCGACCAGCCGCCCTCCGGGCGCCAGGTAGCGTGCCCCGAGCGGCAGCCACCGCCCCGGGTCGGCCAGCGCGCGGGACACGACCAGGTCGGCGAGCGGCAGCCCCTCCCGCGCCGGCTCCCCCGCCGCGCGGACGGCGACCCCGCGCACGCCGAGATCGAGGGCCGCGGCGGCCGCCTTGATGAAGGCCACCTTCCTCGCCACCGCGTCGCAGCAGGTGACGGCCAGCGCCGGCCGCGCGATGGCCAGCGGGATCCCCGGCAGCCCGGCACCGCTTCCCACGTCGAGCAGGCTGCGGGCCGGCCCCAGGACCCGGAGCAGCGCCAGGCTGTCCACCAGGTGCCTCTCGGCGAGATCGGCGGGGTCCGTCACCGCGGTCAGGTTCACCCTGCGGTTCCAGCGGAGGAGGAGGTCGGCGTAGCGCTCCAGCCTCTCGGGGGCGCCGGCCTCCAGCGAGAGCCCGAGGGCGGCCAGGCCGGCCTCGAGCACCTCGCGGAACGGCGCCCTCACGCCGAGGACCGCCCGCGGCCCACGGCCGCGTCCACCCGCGCGGCGTTCGCCGCCTGGTACTCGGCCACCTCCTCGTCGGTGAGCCCGAGGTCGCGCAGCACGCCCAGGTAGACGGCGCGGAAGGCCTTGCCCTGGTCCTCGCCGCGCAGCTCGAAGGAGCGGCGCAGCACCGCCGCCCCGAAGAGCTTCTCCTCGCGCGTGCGCTGGCGCGCCAAGGGGCTACCCGCTTCCCGGCCGCGGCGCCTTCCCGGGCACGATGAGCAGGGTGCGGAAGAGCCCCTCGCCCTCGCTGCGGGTGGACACGCCCTCGGCGTCCACCAGGGCCAGGTGGATCTGGCGCCGGTCCCGGGCGCTGATGGGCGCGACGGCCAGCACCTGGCCCGTCCTCCGGGCGCTGGCCGCCAGCCGCTCGGCCATGGCCTTCATCGCCGGGTCGGCGTCGTCGCGGAAGCCGCCCACGTCGAGGTTCACCCACTTGCGCCCCTCGGCCCGCGCGTTGACCACCCGGTTCGCCAGCACCTGGATGGCCTCCACCAGGGCCGAGCCCAGCTCCACCTGGTTCCCGGCCCGCGGCTTCAGCGAGACGGCGATGGCCTCGGGAGACTCCTGCACCTCCACGTCCACCTCGGCGCCCAGCCGCTCGAGCAGGCCCCGGCAGAAGTCGGCCGCCCCCTTCACCTTCTCCGGCGCCTCGCGGGGAGGCGGCGTCGCGCGTTCCTCGTTCATCTGGCCCTCTCCTCCGTGGCGCGCTGCGGGTTGCCCGGCAATCGGCTCAGGACGCGGCCGGCTTCGCCAGGGCCCCGCCCGGCCGCCGCATCAGGATCTGCTGCTGCACGATGGAGAGCACGTTGTTCACGAGCGAGTACAGGGCCAGGCCCGCCGGCAGCTGGAACATGATGAAGGTGAAGAAGATGGGCATGAACCAGAGCAGCATCTTGGCCTGCGTCGAGTCGGCCGGCTGCGGCGAGAGCTTCTGCATCAGGAACATCGACCCGCCCATGACCAGCGGCAGCACGTAGATGGGGTCGTGGAGCGAGAGGTCGTGGATCCAGAGGAACGGCTCCCGGTAGAGCTCGACCGAGGTCTGCAGCGCGCCCCACAGGGCGAAGAAGACCGGCATCTGCAGCAGCAGCGGCAGGCACCCGCCCAGCGGGTTCACCTTGTGCTCCTGGTAGAGCTTCATCACCGCCTGGTTGAGCTGCTCCTTGTCGTCCTTGTACTTCGCGCGCAGCTTCTCCATCTCCGGCTGGAGCTTGCGCATCTCGTTCATCGACTGCAGCGACTTCAGCGTCAGGGGCAGCAGCACCGCCTTCACGGTCACCGTGAGCAGCACGATGGCGATGCCCCAGTTCCCCACGAAGCCCTGGAACCAGCGCATGAGCCGCATCAGGATCTGGGCGAAGAAGGCGAAGTACCGGGTGATGGGTCCGTAGTCGATGGCCTCGTCGAGGTTCCGCCCCTCCGCCTTGAGGAGCTCGGTCTCCTTCGGGCCCATGTAGACGTTGAAGCGGACGTCGAGCGAGCCGGCCACCGGCAGCCGCACCGCGCTGGCGATCTCGCCCGCGATGGGGCCCCGGCGGAAGATGCACTCCCCCTCGGGCTTCTCCGGCAGCACCGCCGTGAGGAAGTAGAACTGCTCCACCCCCGCCCAGGCCACCGCGCCGGGCGGCCTCTCCTCCGCCTTGTCGCTGGTGAAGCGCTCGGTCTTGTCGCCCGCCCGGCAGATGGGGCGCACGAAGTCGACGAAGGCGCCGCCGGAGAAGAAGCTCGGCTTGGGGGCGTCGGGCGCCAGGAAGCCGGTGGACAGGAGCTCGGCCGACCCGCTGCGCTCGCCGGCGATCTGCAGGCGCAGGGCGAGCTCGTAGGGCCGGCCGGTGAGCGAAAAGGTCTTGACTATTCGTGAACCACCCACGGTCCCCTCGAAGGTCGCGCTGCGCGCGTCCCGCGAGGCCACCCGCATGGCGGCGCGCGGCGTCGGGTCCGCCTCCGGGCGGGCCGCGCCCCCGAGCTCGGGCGAGAGGGACACCGCCATCGGCAGCGGGGACCCCGGGGCCGCCCGCACCAGCTCCACCGGCACCGTCTTCCCCCCCACCTCCTGCTGGAACTTCGACCCCTTGAGGACGAAGCTCCGGATGGCCCCGCCGTGGCTCGTCAGCGTGGCGCGGAACTCCGCGGTCTCGAGCACCACCAGCTCCTCGGGGCCGGCCGGCGCGGGCGCCGCCCCCGGACCAGGCGCGGCCGGGGCCGCCGGCGCGGAGGGCTCGGTCCGCGCCGCCGCGGGCGCGGGCTTCTCCGGCGGAGCCTCCGGCGGCTTGGGCCTCGGGAAGAGCACCTGCCAGAGCAGCAGGATGGCGACCGAGACCACGGCGGCGACGAGGATGCGTCGGTTTTCTGGACCCACTGGCTTCCTACCTTTGACCGGGGACGGGATCGATCCCGCCCTCGCAGAACGGGTGGCAGCGCGCGAGCCGCCGCACCGCCAGCCAGCTGCCGCGGGCGGCGCCGTGCCGGCGCAGGGCCTCGGCGGCGTACGCCGAGCAGCTGGGGGTGAAGCGGCACGACGGCGGCAGCAGCGGCGAGACCGCGACCTGGTAGAGCCGCACCAGGCCGATGAGCGCGGCGCGGATCACGGGCCACCTCCCCGGGCCAGCGCCTGCCGCGCCTGCGCCAGGGCGCGACGCGCGGCGCCCAGCCCCCCCGCGGGCG
>DATIFE010000075.1:0-25361 GCA_035455425.1 Anaeromyxobacteraceae bacterium
CAGCTCCCTCGACGGCCCCTCCAGCGCCAGCCGGCCGTGCTCCAGCACGTAGGCGTAGTCGCTGATGGCGAGCGCCAGGCGGGCGTTCTGCTCCACCAGGAGGATGGTGGCGCCCTCCCGGTGGATGGCCTCCACCATCTCGAAGATCTGCTCCACCAGGATGGGCGAGAGGCCCATCGAAGGCTCGTCGAGGAGCAGGACCCGCGGCCTCGCCAGGAGCGCCCGGGCGAAGGCCAGCATCTGCTGCTCCCCGCCGGAGAGCGTGCCGGCGGGGGCCCGCCGCCGCTCGCCCAGGATGGGGAAGCGTTTGCACTGTTCGTCAATTGCAGCCGCCAGGGCCTTCGGCCCTTGCCGACGTTCGCCGGCGAGCACCAGGTTCTCCTCCACCGTCATCCGGCCGAGGATGGCCCGGCCCTCGGGCACGAGCGACAGCCCCGCCGCCACCGCCCGGTGGGCCGGGAGCCCGGTGACGTCGACGCCGCCGAGCCGCACCGCCCCGGACCGCGGGCGCACCAGCCCGGCCAGCGCCGAGAGGATCGAGGTCTTCCCGGCGCCGTTCGGGCCGATGAGGGTGACGATGCGCCCCTCGGGGACCGCCAGCGACACTCCGCGCACCGCCTGCACGTGGCCGTAGGCGACGTGCAGGTCCTCGATCTCGAGGAGCGGGGCCTGGGGCGCAGTGGTCACTTCGGGTTCCCCAGGTAGGCGGCCACCACCGCCGGGTCGGTGGCCACCTCGGCGGGCCTCCCCTCGGCGATCACCTTGCCGAAGTTCAGCACCGTGATCCGGTCGCAGACGTCCATCACCAGGCGCACGTTGTGCTCCACCAGCAGCACCGAGTGCCCCTCGGCCGCCACCTTGCGGATGAGCGCGGCCACCGACTGCACCTCCACCGGGTTCATCCCGGCGGTGGGCTCGTCGAGGAGCAGGAGCCGCGGCTCCGAGGCCAGGGCGCGGGCGATCTCCACCCGCCGCTGCTCGCCGTAGGAGAGGTTCCGGGCCTTCTCGCCCACCCGCTCCGAGAGGCCGACGCGCTCCAGCAGCGCCGTCGCCAGCTCCCGGGCCCGGTGCTCCTCGGCGCGCGCCCGCGGCAGCATCAGCATCCGGGCCAGGAGCGAGGGGCGGCGCACCAGGTGCTGGCCCACCAGCACGTTGTCCCGCGCCGACAGGTCGGGGAAGAGGCGGATGTTCTGGAAGGTGCGGGCCACGCCCAGCGCGGCGATGCGGTGCGGCGGGAGGCCGGCGATGGCCCGGTCGTCGAAGGCGATGGCCCCGGCGGTCGGGGAGAGCAGCCCGGAGACCAGGTTGATGACGGTGGTCTTCCCGGCGCCGTTGGGCCCGATGAGGCCGTGGACCCGGCCCGCCTCCACGGCCATGGTGGCGCCGTCGACGGCGCGGACGCCGCCGAAGGATCGCTCCAGGCCCTCGAGCCGGAGCAGGGCGGTCACGCCGCCGCCCTCCGGGCCTGGCGCAGCTCGCGCAGCCGCTGCGGCAGGGAGACGATGCCGTTGGGCAGGAAGAGGATCACCGCCAGCAGCACCAACCCGTTCACCATCAGGCGCAGGGGGCCGGGCTCGATGCCCACCAGCGGCGCGACCTCGCGCAGGATCTCGGGGAGCAGGGTGAGGAAGGCGGCGCCCACCACCGGCCCCCAGAAGACCTGCGCCCCGCCGACCATGGCGAAGACCAGCATGTCCACCACCCGGCCGAAGCCGAAGCCGTTGGGGGCCACCATGAAGGTGAAGTGCGCCTCCAGCCCGCCGGCCACCCCCGCCAGCGCCGCGCCGGCGACCAGCATGGCCAGCTTGTAGGAGGTGGTGGCGATCCCCATGGTGCGGGCCGCCGGCTCGTCCTCGCGGATGGCCTCGAGGGCGAAGCCCCACTTCGAGCCCCGCAGCCGGCCGAGCGCGAAGAGGGCCACCGCCACCGCCAGGAAGATCATCCACAGGCTGGCCTTCTGCGGGATGGCGACGATGCCCTGGGCGCCGTTGACGTAGTCCCAGTTCACGATGCCGAGCCGGACCACCTCGCCGAAGCCGATGGTGGCGATGGCCAGGAACACGCCCCGCAGCCGCAGCACCGGGAGGCCCAGCGGCACGGCCACCGCCGCCGGGAGGAGGGCGGCGGCGAGCAGCGCCAGCGGGAACGGGGCGCCGGCCCTCATGGTGAGCAGCGCCGCGGCGTAGGCGCCGATGGCGGCGAAGCCGGCGCTCCCCAGGGCGAGCTGGCCGCAGGAGAGGGTGGTGTACACCGAGAGCGCCAGCAGCGAGTTGATGCCGATGTACCCCAGCGTCGACTGGTAGGTGGCGTAGAGGTCGGCGAGCTGCTCCCACATGCCCGCGGCTCAGGCCTCGCGCAGCGCCGCGGTCCCGAGGAGGCCGCGCGGCCGGAGCACCAGCACCAGGAACAGGCCGGCGAAGGAGACCGCGTCGCGCCAGGAGGCCCCCAGGTTGGCCACCACGAAGACCTCGGTGAGGCCGAGCGCGAAGCCGGCCATCACCGCCCCGGGCATGGAGCCCATCCCCCCCAGGATGATCACCGCCAGGCCCTTGAGCTCCACGCTGCGCCCCATGTCCGGGGAGATGGAGTTGAAGGCCAGCCCGAAGAGCACCCCGGCGGCGCCGCCGAGCGCCGACGAGATGAAGAAGGAGGCGGAGATGGCCCGGTCCACGTCCACCCCCAGGATGCGGGCGGCGCGCGGGCTCTCGGCCACCGCCCGCACCTCGCGCCCGAGCCGGGTGGCCTTGACCAGCCAGGTGAGCGCCAGGAAGAGGACGACCGCCACGGCGATGATGGCGAGCTGCAGCTTCGAGACCACGCCGCCGAAGAGCGAGAACTGGGTCTCCGGGACGGTGCCGAAGGGGAAGCGGGAGATGTTCGGCCCCCAGATCTCGAGCGCCACCGCCTCGAAGACCGTGGCCATGGCCAGCGAGCTGATGAGCCCGGAGATGTTGGAGTCGGCCCGCCCGCGCAGGGGCCGGAAGGCGATCCGCTCCAGCGCCACCCCCAGCAGCCCGGCGAAGAGCACCGCCAGCGGCAGCGCCAGGAGGATGGGGATGCCGTGGCCCACCAGCGCCAGCGCCACGAAGGACGCCAGCATGAAGACCGCGGCGTGGGCCAGGTTCAGGATGTCGAGGACGCCAAAGACGAGCGTGTAGCCGAGCGCGAAGAGGGCGTAGATGCTTCCGAGGAACAGCCCGTTGATGATCTGCTGGCCCACGCCCGCCTCCGGCCTCCTCCGCTGCTACGGGACGATCTGGAACCTGCCGTCCTTCACCTGCTGCAGCGAGGGCGCGTGGTCGCCGTCGCGGTCCTTGTTGAAGGAGAACGTGCCGAGCGGTGTGGGCAGGTCCTTCACCTTGTGGAAGCCCGCCACGATGGCCGCGCGGGTCCCCTTCATGCCCGAGAGCTTGATGGCCTCGGCGATGACGTGGACGCCGACGTAGGCCTGGGTGCAGAACTGGTCGGGGTCGACGCCGCGGGACTTCATCAGGGCCAGGTAGTCCTGGTTCGCCTTGTCGGTGGAGGCCTTGTTCCAGGCGGTGCCCACGTACACGCCCTCGGCGGCCGGGCCGGCGTTCTTGATGAAGGCCGGGCTGTTGAAGCCGTTGCCTCCCCAGATGGGAACGTTCCAGCCCAGCTGCCGGGCCTGGGCCACGATGCCGGCCGCGTTCTCGGCCAGCGCCGACACCATGAGGATGTCGGGGGAGAGGGCCTTGAGCGCGGTGAGCTGCGCGTTGTAGTCCTTGTCCGGCTTGGCGAAGGTCTGGGTCCCGACGATGGCGATGCCGGTCGCCTCCAGGGAGGCCTTCATCACGTTGTAGCCGGCCTGGGTGAAGGCGTCGTCGTTGCCGTAGAGCAGCCCGGCCTTCTTGAAGCCGAGCCGGGCCTGCATGCGCTTCAGCGCCGGGGCGATGACCTGGTACTCGGTGAGCGAGACCCGCCAGATGTGGTCGCCGATGTCGGTGATCCCCTTGGGCGCGGTGTTGGAGACGGCCACCACCGGGACGCCGGCGGCCTGCGCCAGCGGGTCGGCGGCGGTGGCGGTGTTGGAGAGGGTGGGGCCGATGATGGCCGCGACCTTGTCCCTGTTGATGAAGCGCTGGAAGACGGCGATGCCCTGCTCCTTGGTGGAGGCGTCGTCCTCGATGACCGCCTCCAGCTTCACGCCCTTGAGCATGTGGCTCTTGTTGATCTCGTCGACCGCCGCCAGGATCCCCGCCTTCTGGGTGGCGCCGTAGACGGCGGCCGGCCCGGTCATGCTGAGGGCGGCGCCGATCTTGACGACCGTCTCGGCCCGGGCGGGGCCGACGGCCGCCAAGGCCATGGCGACGAACAGTGAACTCCGGCCAGCAAAGTGCATGTGCATTCCTCCGGATGTGACTCGAGGTTGCACGTTCCTACGACAGGGGGGAGGGTTGTGCAAGCGACCGGGAGGCATCGGCCGGTACCCGGCCATCCGTCCCCCGACCGCGCGACCCGTACCAGGACCCCTCCATCGGGGTACCGGTCAGCCTTCACAACTATTTTCGCAGCGGGCCCCCGCAGGTGGTATGGTGCGGCGCCAACAACGTGGAATCACAAGTCAACGCCTGCTTGGACCGAACGGATACGCCGGAGTGGTGGTATGTCCTTGACGCACCCCGCCTTGAGCGGGAATCCCGTTCGGGCGAGAAAGTCTCACCGAGAATCGGTTCACCCCCGCAGTAAATGACGTCACCGCTCCGCGGCGGACCGGCGACGCGTACAACGACGGAGGAAACCTGACGTGAAAGCCCTGCGCTCCATATTGACCGCTTCGCTGCTCGCGCTCGCCCTCGTGGCCGTTAACGCAAGCGCCCAGGAAGGTCCAAAGTTCGAGTTCCACGGATTCGTCGTGGGCTCGCTGTACATCCAGGACCAGACGTTCGCCAACGGGCAGGGCCAGGGCCTCCTGGTCTCCGCCCCCGCCCCCGCCAACACGCTGAAGCGCCCGGGAAGCACGACTGACAAGACGGGCACCTTCCTCGGCGGCGACGCCCGCGAGACCCGGCCCATCTTCATCCTCACCGGGCCCAAGGCCTTCGGCGCGGTTCCGCGGGCCTACATGGAGTTCGACCTCTTCGGGAACTCGAACGCCGGCGCCCTCGGCTACGAGTCGCCCAACCTCCGCCTCCGGCAGGCGTTCGGCGAGCTGAAGTTCGGCAACACCACCTTCGACGCCGGCCAGCACAGCGCCCAGATGCTCCTGGTGCAGATCCCGGCCAGCGTGGCCCACATCCCGAACCCGGTGACCTTCGGCGCCGGCAGCATCGGCTGGCGGACCATCGGCTTCCGCGTGAACCACGCGATGCCCATGGAAGGCATGACCCTCGAGATCGGCGGCGAGCTCTCCCATGGCAAGTGGGCCGACGCGGCCGGCGCGACGGTCTACCCCGGCAACGCCCCCAACCAGATCTCGATGGCCTGGGCATCTAGCATGCCGCAGGTCGTGGCCCGGGTGAAGGCCAGCGGGAAGTCGGGAAACCTGAACTGGATGGGCTTCCTCGGCGGCTCCTACGAGTCGATCGACCTCAAGGGCTTCGGCAGCACCAACAACCCGAACGGCGTGACCCTGCAGGACGGCTCGGTGAAGAAGGGCCTCGCCAGCTACGCCGTCACGGGCGGCGGCGCGCTCACCTTCGCTCCCGTGACCCTCATGGCCCAGATCTACCAGGGCCGGGGCACCGCGCCGATGGCCGGCTCCCTGCTCAACTTCGGCGACATCGCCGACCTCGAGTACTTCGCCCAGCTCGGCGTCTTCGCGACCCCTCAGATCTCGATCTGGGCCATCTACGGCGCAGCCGACCTCAACAAGAAGGATCTCCAGAACTGGGGCAACCCGGCCGGCACCGTCCTCACCGAGGCCAACACCGGCCTCCGCCAGGCCAACCAGCTCTACGGCGGCATGCTCCGCTTCATGGACGGCGGCTACGCCCTGGCGGCCGAGTACTACGCCAACTCGACCGACTGGCTGCTCGGCAACCTCGCCGCGCCGGGCGGCAAGAAGTCGACGTCCGCGTACCAGTTCATCGTCTCGGGCGGCTACTTCTTCTAGTCCCGGACGGATCGCATCTCCGACCCCGGTCCCGCTCGCGCGGGGCCGGGGTTTGTCTTTTGGGCGCGCCCCCTCCCCGCCTGCTTGCAGCCGCCGCCGGGAAGGGTTTATGGTAATGCCTTACCGTTTTACCATTCAGGCCCCGTTCCCTCCCTTGCCCATGGACGCACCGCTCGTCCCGCTGCCCGCCTCGCCCCGCGAGAAGCTGCGGCTCGCGCTCACCGTCAACGGCGAGCCGCGCGACGTGGTGGTCGAGTCCTGGAAGACCCTGCTCGAGGTGCTGCGCGAGGACCTGCTCCTCACCGGCACCAAGCACGGCTGCGAGCTGGGCGAGTGCGGCGCCTGCGCCGTGATCCTCGACGGCGAGCTGGCGCTGTCGTGCCTGGTGGCCGCGGTCGAGTGCCAGGGGCGCGAGGTCACCACGGTGGAGGGGCTCCGCGACGGGCCCGAGCTCCACCCGCTGCAGGCGGCCTTCGCCGACCACGGGGCGGCCCAGTGCGGCTACTGCACCCCGGGGATGCTGGTGGCGGCCCGGTGGCTCCTCGACCGCAAGCCCGACGCCAGCCGCGAGGAGATCGCCGAGGCGCTCTCCGGCCAGCTGTGCCGCTGCACCGGCTACCTCCAGATCTACGAGGCGGTGGAGTCGGCGGGCCGGGTCCTGCGCGGCGAGCCCGCGTCCCCGCCGCGGCTCCCGGCGGTCCACGGCGGAGGCGGCGATGGCGCGTGAGCCCGGCGGGGGCCCCTTCGGCGCCGTCGGCAAGCCGCTGCGGCGCGTCGACGCCCGCGGCAAGGTGACCGGCGAGACCCGCTTCGCCGACGACCTGGCGCTGCCGGGCATGCTCTTCATGAAGCTGGTGCGCTCGACGGTGCCGCACGCCCGCATCCTCTCCGTGGACGCCGGCCGGGCGCTGGCGCTGGAGGGCGTCCGGGCGGTGCTCACCGGGGCCGACTTCCCGGTGCCCTTCGGCATCCTCCCCGTCTCCCAGGACGAGCACGCCCTGTGCACCGACAAGGTCCGCTTCGTCGGCGATCCGGTGGCCGCGGTGGTGGCCCAGGACGAGCTCCTGGCCGAGGAGGCGGCCCGCCTGGTGTCGGTGCGCTACGAGCCGCTCGCAACCATCGCCTCGCCGGAGGAGGCGCTCGCCCACCCCGAGCCGCGGATCCACGACTACGGCGACGGCGGCAACGTCCACAAGGCGGTGGGCTTCGACTTCGGCGACGTGCCGGCGGCGCTGGCCGGGTCCGACCGGGTCTTCGAGGATCTCTTCTTCTACCAGGGCAACACCCACCTGGCCCTGGAGCAGCACGCCACGCTCGCCTACCTCGACCCGGACGGCCTGCTCACCATCGCCTCCAGCACCCAGACCCCGCACTACCTGCACCGCGCCGCCGCCAAGGTGCTCGGCCTCCCGCCGGGCCGCCTCCGCATCCTGGCGCCGCCGCAGGGGGGCGGCTTCGGCGGCAAGACCGATCCCTTCAACCACGAGATCGTGGCCGCCAAGGCGGCCCTGGTCACCGGCCGCCCGGTGAAGATCGCCCTCACCCGCGAGGAGGTCTTCTACTGCCACCGCGGGCGCCACCCGGTGCTGATGCGCATGCGGACCGGGGTGGGGAAGGACGGGAGCATCACCGGCCACTCCCTCGAGACCCTGCTCGACGGCGGCGCCTACGGCAGCTACGGCGTGGCCTCGACCTTCTACACCGGCGCGCTCGAGACCGTGACCTACCGGATGCCGCGCTACCGCTTCCGCGGCTGCCGCACCTTCACCAACAAGCCTCCCTGCGGCCCCAAGCGCGGGCACGGCACGCCGCAGCCGCGCTTCGGCCTCGAGGTGCACGTCGACAAGATCTGCGAGCAGCTGGGGCGCGACCCGGCCGAGTGGCGCATCGCCAACGCGGTGGCGCCGCAGACCCTCACCGCCAACTGGATGAAGGTCCGCACCATCGGCCTGGTCCGGTGCCTGGAGGCGGTGGTGGCCGCCTCGGGCTGGAAGGAGCGCTTCCGCAAGCTCCCCCGCGGGCGCGGCCTGGGCATCGCCTCCTCGGCCTACATGTGCGGGGCGGGCCTGCCCATCTACTTCAACGACATGCCCCACAGCGGCGTGCAGCTCCTGCTCGACCGCGGCGGCGGGGTCACCGCCTTCTGCGGCTCGGCCGAGGTGGGGCAGGGCGCCGACAACGTGCTGGCGGTGCTGGTGGCCGAGGTGCTGGGACTCCTCCCCGGGGACGTCAAGGTGGTGACCGGCGACACCGCGCTCACCCCCGTGGACCTGGGCAGCTACAGCTCGCGCGTGACGCTGATGATGGGGAACGCCGCCGTCGAGGCGGCCGGCCGGGCGCGGGAGCGGCTGGCGGCGGCGGCGGCGGAGAGGCTCGAGGTGCCGGTGGAGCGCGTCGCCTTCGGCGGCGGGCGGGTCTTCGACGCCTCCGATCCTTCCCGAGGCCTGGCCTTCTCCGAGGCCGTGCAGCGCGCCGAGGCCGCCGGCGGGACGGTGGGGACCGTGGGCAGCTACCGGCCGCCGCCGCCCCCGAGCCGCTACAAGGGCGGCGGCGTGGGCCCGTCGCCGGCCTACTCGTACTCCGCCGCGGTCGTGGAGGTCGAGGTGGACGAGGCCACCGGCCAGGTGCGGGTGGTCAAGGTCTGGGTGGCCCACGACATCGGGCGGGCCCTGAACCCGGTGCTGGTGAGGGGGCAGGTGGAGGGCTCGGTCTACATGGGGCTCGGCGAGGCCCTGATGGAGGAGCAGTCCTTCCGGCGGCTGCCCCCGCGGCTCTCGGGGGCCCTGGTCCACCAGGCGCCCTCGATGCTGGAGTACAAGAGCCCGGCCACCCTCGACATGCCGGAGGTCGAGACCATCCTCGTCGAGGAGCCCGAGCCCAACGGGCCCTTCGGCGCCAAGGAGGTGGGACAGGGCCCCCTGCTCCCCATCCCGCCGGCGGTGGCCAACGCCGTCTACGACGCGGTGCGCGTGCGCGTGGACGAGGTGCCGGTGACGCCGGAGAAGGTGCTGGCGGCGCTGAAGTCGGCGGGGCGCCGCTTCGGCCCCGACTCCTTCCCGGCCGTCCCCTGGCCCGAGGCCCTGGTGGTCCCGCCCCCGGGGGAGGGAGGCGACGGGAGCGCGGTGAACGAGCCGCGCCGCGAGAAGGCCCGGCCCGCCCGCCGGGCGGAGGCGGCCAAGCCATGATGCGGCTGCCGCGCTTCCGCTACCTGGCCCCGCGCTCGCTGGCGGAGGCGGCCGCGGCGCTGGCCGACCTGGGGCCCGAGGCCGCGCCCCTGGCCGGGGGGACCGACCTGCTCCCCAACATGAAGCGGCGGCAGCAGACGCCGGCCACGGTGGTGGGCCTGCGCGGCGTCCCCGAGCTCCGGGCCCGCTCCGGCGATCCCGGCCGCGGCCTCACCCTGGGCGCCATGGCGCACCTCTCCGACCTCGAGCGCGACCCCGCGCTGGCGGCCTGGCCCGCGCTACCGCGGGCCGCCTCGCTGGTGGCGACCCCGCCCCTGCGCAACATGGCCACGCTGGGCGGCAACCTGTGCCTCGACACCCGCTGCAGCTACTACGACCAGACCCACGAGTGGCGGGAGAGCATCGGCTTCTGCATGAAGAAGGACGGCGACGTGTGCTGGGTGGCGCCGGGGTCCGACCGCTGCTGGGCGGTCTCGTCCTCCGACACCGCGCCGGTGCTGTGCGCCCTGGGCGCCGAGGTGACCCTGGTCTCGAAGGCCGGGGAGCGCCGCATCCCGGTGGCCGACCTCTTCGCCGACGACGGCATCCGCCACCTCTCGCGCCGGCCCGACGAGATCCTGGCGGCGGTGCACCTGCCGCCGGCGGCGCCGGGCGAGCGCCAGAGCTACCAGAAGCTGCGGCGGCGCGGGTCGTTCGACTTCCCGGTGCTGGGCGTGGCGGCCCGGGTGCGCCTCTCCGGCGGCGGCGCCGTCGAGTCGGCCCGCATCTTCGTCTCCGGCGCCGGCTCGCGGCCGCAGGAGGCGCGGGCCGCCGGCGACTTCCTGGTCGGCCGCCGGCTCGGCGAGGAGGACGTGGTCCGGGAGGCGGCCGGCCTGGTGGCCAAGGTGGCCAAGCCCATGCAGAACACCGACTTCGGCCTCTCCTGGCGCAAGCAGGTGGCCAGGGAGTACGCCGCCCGGGCGCTCCGGGAGCTCGCCGCGGCCGGATGAGCGCCATGGCGGACACGGGCGTCACCGTCGACCGGTCGCGGTCCCCCACCGCCATCACCTTCGAGGCTGGCTTCAACGCCGCGGTGCCCTTCGTCGACCGCCACCTCTCCGAGGGGCGCGGCGGCAAGGTGGCCATCCGCACCGCCGCCGGCGAGGTCACCTACGCCGAGCTGGCCGCCAACGTGAACCGGTGCGGCAACGCCCTCCTGGGCCAGGGGCTGGCCCGGGGCCAGCGCCTGCTCCTGGTGGTGAAGGACTGCCCCGAGTTCTTCTACCTGTTCTGGGGAGCCATCAAGGCGGGCCTGATCCCCGTGCCGCTCAACACCATCCTGCGGGCCGCCGACTACCGGGGCATCGTCGAGGACTCGGCCTGCTCGGCGGTGGCCTGGTCGCCGGAGTTCGCGGCCGAGGTGGAGCCGGCCCTGGCCGCAGCGCGCCCGGGGCCCGCCCTGGCCCTGCCGGTGGAGGGCGGCGAGCGGAGCCTGGCCCGGCTGCTGGCCGGGGCCCCGGCCGAGCTCCGGGCGGTCCCGGCGGCGGCCACCGCCCCCTGCTTCTGGCTCTACTCCTCCGGCTCCACCGGGAAGCCCAAGGGCGTGGTGCACCGGCACCGCGACATGGTGGCCACCAGCCAGCTCTTCGGGGCGGACGCGCTCGGGCTGCGGGAGGACGACGTCATCTTCTCGGCGGCCAAGCTCTTCTTCGCCTACGGGCTGGGCAACGCCATGACCTTCCCGCTGTGGACCGGGGCCACCGCCGTGCTGCTCGACGCGCGCCCGACGGCGGCCAACACCCTCGCGACCGTCGAGCGCTTCCACCCCACCGTCTACTTCGGCGTTCCCACCCTGTACGCCGCCCAGCTCCAGGCGCTGGAGCAGGGCCGGCCCGACCTCTCCTCGCTGCGCCTGTGCGTCTCGGCAGGCGAGCCCCTGCCGGCCGAGATCTTCCGCCGCTGGAAGGAGCGGACCGGCCTCGAGATCCTCGACGGCCTGGGCTCCACCGAGATGCTCAACACCTTCCTCTCCAACGTCCCCGGCGACGTGCGGCCCGGGACCAGCGGGAAGCCGGTGCCCGGGTACCGGGTGCGCATCGTCGACGAGGGCGGCGCCGAGGTCGGGCCCGGCGTGCCCGGGCGGCTCCAGGCGCAGGGGCCCTCGATGGCCCCCCACTACTGGAACGACCCGGAGCGGACGGCGCGGACCATGGTGGGCGAGTGGCTCAACACCGGGGACACCTACACCCGCGACGAGCAGGGCTACTACCACTACTGCGGGCGCAGCGACGACATGCTCAAGGTGGGCGGCATCTGGTGCTCGCCCATCGAGATCGAGGCGCGGCTGGTGGACCACCCCCAGGTGCTGGAGGCGGCGGTGGTGGGGCGCCCCGACGGCAGCGGCCTGGTGAAGCCCGAGGCCTGGGTGGTCCTGCGCGACGGCGCCGCCGCGTCCCCGGCGCTGGCCGAGGAGCTCATGGCCCACTGCAAGGGCCACCTGGCGCCCTACAAGTTCCCGCGCGGCATCCACTTCGTCGAGGAGCTGCCCAAGACGGCCACCGGGAAGATCCAGCGCTACCGGCTCCGCTAGGGGCGCCGGCGGCGGGCGTTCGCGAAGGCAATGGAGGATGGCATGGGCAACGTGCGTCTCTGGGCTGCGTCGCTGCTGGTCCTGGCGGCATCCGCCGCCGGGGCGGAGGAGCCCCTCAAGATCGGTCTCATCGCCGCGTTCTCCGGGCCGTTTGCCGACTACGGCCGCGAGATCGAGGCCGGCATGAAGGCCTATATGAAGCTCCACGGCGACAAGGTGGCCGGCCGCAAGGTGGAGATCATCGTCCGCGACACCACCGGCCCGCTGCCGGACGTGGCCAAGCGCCACGCCCAGGAGCTGGTGGTGCGCGAGAAGGTGGACTTCCTGGCCGGCTTCGGGCTCACCCCCGAGGCCCTGGCAGTGGCCGAGATCGCCACCCAGGCCAAGAAGCCCATGATCGTGATGAACGCGGCGACGTCGATCATCACAGCCAAGTCGCCCTACGTGGCCCGGGTGTCCTTCACCCTGGCCCAGGACGCGGCGCCCATGGGCACCTGGGCGGCCCGCAACGGGATCAAGAAGGTCTTCACCCTGGTGGCCGACTACGGCCCCGGCATCGACGCCGAGGCGGCCTTCAAGAAGAGCTTCGCCGCCGCCGGCGGCCAGGTGGTGGACTCGATCCGGACGCCGCTCCGCGGCCCCGAGTTCGCCCCCTTCCTCCAGCGCATCAAGGACGAGCGGCCCCAGGCGGTGTTCGTCTTCCTGCCGGCCGGCGAGCAGGGCATCGCCTTCATGAAGGGCTTCCGCGAGCGGGGCCTGGCCGAGGCGGGCATCCAGGTCATCGCCACCGGCGACGTCACCGACGACCACGTCATCGATGCCATGGGGGAGGTGGCCCAGGGGATGATCACCAGCCACCACTACTCCGCCGCCCACGACTCGCCCGAGAACAAGGCCTTCCTCGAGGCCTACCAGCAGGTGGCCGGGAGCCTGGGCCGGGCCAACTTCATGGCCGTGGGCGGCTTCGACGGCATGGCCGCCATCTACGACGTGGCCAGGAAGCTCGGCGGCAAGATCGACGGCGACAAGGCCATGGCGGTCCTCAAGGGGTGGAAGCACATGAGCCCGCGCGGGCCCATCTCCATCGACCCCGAGACGCGCGACGTGGTGCAGACGGTGTACATCCGCAAGGTCGAGAAGCGCGACGGCCACTGGTACAACGTGGAGTTCGAGAAGTTCCCCGAGGTGAAGGACCCGGGAAAGTAGGTCCGGGAGCCCGATGGTGACCAGCCTCATCGGCGTGCTCTTCGACGGGCTCGCCTACGGCAGCCTGTTGTTCCTCATCAGCAACGGCCTGTCGGTGACGATGGGGCTCATGAACTTCGTCAACCTGGCGCACGGCGCGTTCGCCATGCTGGGCGGCTACGCCTGCGTGGCGCTGATGCGCCGGGGGGTTCCCTTCCTGGTCACGCTGCCGCTGGTCTTCCTGGCGGTGGCGCTGCTGGGGGCGGTGCTGGAGCGCGCGCTCTACCGCCGCCTCTACCGGGCGCCCCACCTCGACCAGGTGCTGTTCTCCATCGGGCTCACCTTCGTCGCCGTGGCCGCCACCACCTGGGCCTTCGGCCCCAGCCAGCAGCCGGTGGAGCTGCCCCCCTTCCTGCGGGGCCAGCTCCACCTGGCCGGGGTGGACCTGGGGAAGTACCGGCTCTTCCTGGTGGCGCTGGTGGTGCTCATCACCGTGGACCTGGAGTTCCTCATCGGGAGGACGCGCTTCGGAGCCCGGGTGCGGGCCGCGGTCGACAGCCAGACCGCCGCCGCCGGCCTGGGGATCGACGTCAACCGGGTCTTCAGCGTCACCTTCGCCATGGGAACCGGGCTGGCCGGCCTGGGCGGGGCGCTGGGCATCGACATCCTCGGGCTCGACCCCACCTTCGCGCTCAAGTACCTGGTTTACTTCCTGCTCGCCGTGGCGGTGGGAGGGGCCGGCAGCATCAAGGGCACGGCGGTGGCCGCCATCGTGCTCGGGGTCTTCGACGTGGCCGGCAAGTACTACGTGCCGGAGGCCGGCGCGTTCATCATCTACGCCCTGATGGTGGTGCTGATGATCCTCTTCCCGGCGGGCCTCTACGGGAGGCGCGCGTGAGGGTCGAGCCGGCGGGGGGCCGGGCCGAGGTCGGTGCGCCGGAGCCGAGCTCCCGCCTGCCGCACGACCGCTGGGGGCCGCTGGAGATCGCCTTCTGGCTCGCGCCCATCCCCTGCTACTTCCTCTTCCCCGGCTACCTGGTGCTGGCGAGCCAGGTGTTCATCACCTCGCTGTTCGCCCTCTCGCTCGACCTGATCCTGGGCTACGCCGGCATCGTCTCGCTGGGGCATGCCGCCTTCTTCGGCATCGGGGCCTACACCGCCGGCCTGCTGGCGGCGCACGGCTGGGGCGAGCCGCTCTCCGGCCTGGCGGCAGGCGGGGCGCTGGCGGCCGCGGTCGGGTTCCTGGTCAGCTTCCTGGTGGTGCGCGGCGGCGACCTGGCGCGGCTCATGGTGACGCTGGGGATCGGCCAGCTGGTCTACGAGGCGGCCAACAAGGCGGCCTCGGTCACCGGGGGCGTCGACGGCCTGGGCGGCGTCGCCATGGGGAAGCTGCTGGGGCGCTTCTCCTTCGACCTGGAGGGGAGGGCGGCCTGGATCTACAGCTTCCTGGTGCTCTTCGCCTGCTTCGCGCTGGCGCGGCGCGTGGTGGCCTCGCCCTTCGGGCTCTCGCTCCGCGGCATCCGCGAGAACGACAGGCGCATGCCGGCCCTGGGGACCCCGGTCCGCCGGCGCCTGGTGGCGGTCTTCGCGCTCTCGGCGGGCCTGGCGGGCGTCGCCGGCGCCCTGCTGGCGCAGACCACGCAGTTCGTCGGCCTGGAGGTGCTGGGCTTCACCCGGTCGGCGGAGCTTCTCATCATCCTGGTGCTGGGAGGCACCGGGCGCCTCTACGGCGCGCTGGTGGGCGCGCCGCTCTTCATGCTGGCCCAGAACTACCTCTCGGGCATCGACCCGACCTACTGGCAGTTCTGGCTGGGGCTGCTCCTGGTGGCCGCCGTGCTCTTCGGAAGGGGCGGGATCATGGGCATGGCCGATCGCCTGCGAGCGCGCCTCCCGGGGAGGGCGGCCCGGTGAGCGCCGCGCTGCGCACCGAGCGACTCTCCCGATCCTTCGGCGGGCTGCTGGCCAACAGCGAGATCAGCCTGTCGCTGCCGGTGGGCGCGCGCCACGCGCTCATCGGGCCCAACGGCGCCGGCAAGACCACCCTCATCAACCTGCTCACCGGGGTGCTGCCGCCGACGGCCGGCGAGGTGTGGCTGGGCGAGGAGCGGATCACGCACCTTTCGCAGCACCAGCGCGTCCGGCGGGGGATGACGCGCACCTACCAGATCACCGCGCTCTTCGGGGGCCTGACGGTGCTGGAGTCGGTGGTGCTGGCCGTCTGCGAGCGGAAGGGCCTGGCCTCGCGCTGGCTCCGCACCGTGGCCAGCTGTGCCGAGGAGGCCGAGGAGGCCTGGGCGCTGCTGCAGACGCTGCACCTCGAGTCCGAGGCGGGCTCGCTCACCCGGCTCCTCCCCTACGGCAAGCAGCGCCTGGTGGAGATCGCCCTGGCGCTGGCGACGCGCCCGCGGATCCTGCTCCTCGACGAGCCCGCCGCCGGCATCCCCGCGGGGGAGAGCGCCGAGGTTCTGGACGTGGTGGCGCGGCTGCCGCGCGACGTGACCGTCCTCTTCATCGAGCACGACATGCAGCTCGTCTTCCGCTTCGCCGAGCGCATCGCCGTGCTGGTGGGAGGGAGGTTGCTCACCGAGGGCACCCCCGCGGAGATCGCCGCCGACCGCAGGGTCCGCGAGGTGTACCTGGGCGAGGCCGAGCATGGCTGAGCTCCTGGGCCTCGACGGCGTGGTCGCCGGCTACGGCGACTCGGTGGTCCTGGAGGACGTCTCGCTCTCCCTCTCGGAGGGGGACAGCCTGGCGCTCCTGGGCCGCAACGGCACGGGGAAGTCGACGCTGCTGGCGACGCTCATGGGCCTCACCCGCCTCCACCGCGGCGCCGTGCGCTGGCGCGGCGCGGATCTCCGCGCCCTGCCCACCTGGCGGCGGGCGCGCGCCGGGCTCGGCTGGGTGCCGCAGGAGAGGCTGGTGTTTCCCTCGCTGACGGTGGAGGAGCACCTCACCGCGGTGGCGCGCCCCGGCCCCTGGACGCCGCGCCGGGTGTACGAGACCTTCCCGCGCCTGGAGGAGCGCCGCGACCACCGCGGCAGCCAGCTCTCCGGGGGAGAGCAGCAGATGCTGGCCATCGCCCGCGCGCTGGTGGTGAACCCGGCCCTCCTGCTGCTCGACGAGCCCATGGAGGGCCTGGCGCCGGTCATCGTGCAGGAGCTGCTGGGGGTGATCCGCGAGCTCATCGCCCGGGGCGGCATGAGCGTGATCCTGGTGGAGCAGCACGCCCGGCTGGCGCTGCAGGCGACCCGCCAGGTGGTGGTGCTCGACCGCGGCCGCGTGGTCCACCGCTCGGAGAGCGAGCGCCTGCTGGGGGACCCCGAGGCGCTGCAGCGGCTGGTGGCGGTGTCCTGACCGCGCGGCGCGGCCGCTTCCCCGGCTGCGCCGGTGCCAGGGCTCCGGCGCGGCCGTTCCCCACTGGCGGCCGGCGACGGCGCGGGGCTCGCCGCCGGCGCACCCCCGCAGCCCGCCGAGGCCGCCGAGCCCCGCGCGGCCTGGCACCGTGTTCGCGACGAGCGACCGGCGAGGAGCGCCAACCTCCCGCGGCGGCCGCGGCCTGCGCGACCGCCGTTCGCGAGGAGCCCGGGTACCTCGCGTCCGCGCGGCTCGGGCTCCATGTTCGCGGGCGAGGACGCGCCGGCGGCGAGACCTCCGCGCCGGAGCCCAGGGCGCCGGGAGCAGCGAGCATGCGTCGAGGCACCTTACCGCCCGAGGTCGAAGGGGATGGCGTCCACCGGGTCGCCGGGCGCCACCTGGAGGAGCTCGCGCGCCTCCCGCGGCAGCCGGATGGCCTCGCCGTCCAGGGAGGCCGGCGTCCGCACCGCCCGGAAGCGAACGCGGCCCCCGCTGCTCGCGCCCACCAGCCGGTCGCGCGCCCCCCGCCCCGGCTCGCCGGCCGCCACCGGGAGCCGGCGGTGCTCGCGCAGGAGCCGGATGTCGTCGGTGCGGCACTCGTAGTGCGGGCCCCCGTCGAAGGGGTCGATGCGGCCCACGTGGCGGAAGCCGATCCCGGAGAGCATCCTCTCGACCCCGCGGGTCTCCCTCCCCACGGCGCCGAGCAGCCTCTGGACCCGCGGCGGCAGGAGGGTGGCGTAGAGCCCCGAGGGCGGGAACAGCTGCTGGATGAACTCCTTGTTCTCGCGGCTCTTCTTGTCGGCGGTCTGGTAGTCGAGGCCGGTGAAGCGGCGGCCGCAGCTCTCCCAGAACAGGCTCCGGCCGTCGGCGGTCAGCGGGGGCATGAGCTCGGCGAGGACCGTGTCGCGGAATCGGTCGCGGAAGGCGGCCAGGTAGAGGAAGCGCACGAAGGCCAGCTGCTTCCCGGGCCGGGCCTCGCCGCCCCGGTCCCGGGGGTGGACCACCAGCCCGCCGATCTCGGTGGGGCCGTCGAAGTGGTAGCCGATGGAGAGCACCCGGTGCCGGAAGTGCTTGTCGAGCGTCGAGCTGTAGTGCTCGCGCTCGGTCACCTCGAAGAAGGTGCAGGGCGACTCGCGCGTGCCGTGCTGCGCGATGACCATCGAGGTGCCCAGGATCCGGTGGCCTCGCGGGCCGGGCCGCCGCCCCGCGTCCTCGAGCACGAAGACGTAGTGGCGCCCGAGCGGATCCGGGATCTCGCCGCGGAAGCTCCGGACCGACTTGCGCAGGATGGCCGCGAGCGCCCGCCGGTCGTCCGGCAGGTTGACCGAGTTCAGGATCCGGGCCAGGGCCAGGAGCCCGTCGAGGTCGCCCGGCTGTGCGTCTCGGAGGAGGAGCATGTCGGATCCGGGGACGGCGGAGTCGCCGGTCGCGGAGCGAGAGGTGGTTACCACGGGGGCCGGAGGCTGTCATGCCGCGGGGCGCGGCGGCCCGCGCCGGGCGCGGGCGCTTGCCGCCGCGGCCCGGTCCGTGCGATCCAGGCCGGCATGCGGGCGGTGGTGCAGAGGGTGTCGCGGGCCGCGGTGCGGGTCGAGGGCCGGACGGCGGGCGAGATCGGCCCCGGGCTCCTGGTCCTGCTCGGCGTCGCGGCCGGCGACGGCGAGCCGGAGGCGCGCTGGATGGCCGACAAGCTCGGCGCCCTGCGCATCTTCGAGGACCGGGAGGGCAAGATGAACCTCTCGGTCGCCGACGCCAGGGGAGGCCTCCTGGTGGTCTCCCAGTTCACCCTGCTCGCCGACACCCGCAAGGGGAACCGGCCCAGCTTCGTCGACGCCGCCCCCCCGGAGCCCGCCAGCGCGCTCTACGAGAAGGTCTGCGCCCTGCTGCGGGAGAAGGGGCTCCCCGTGGCGCAGGGCGTCTTCCGGGCCCACATGGAGGTGGACCTGGTGAACGACGGCCCGGTGACGGTCCTCCTGGACTCCCCCAAGGCCCCGTAACGGCTCGATTTTCCTGGGGCTTCGGTCCACTCATGCCTTGCCAGCGGGGCGGTCCTTGGGTAAATTGGGCGGCTCGCCATGCGCGCCATCCGAGGGGCCATCACGGTCGAGGCCAACACCGCTCCCGCCATCGCGGCGGCGGTGAAGGAGCTCGTCGAGGCCGTCGTCAAGGAGAACCAGGTCTCGCCGGCCGACATCGTCTCGGCCATCTTCACCCTCACGCCGGACCTGGACGCGGACTTCCCGGCGCGCCCGGCGCGCGAGGTCGGCTGGGCCAACGTGCCCATGATCTGCGCCCAGGAGATCGCGGTTCCCGGCGCCCTGCCGCGCGTCTGCCGGCTCATCGTGCACGCGCGCGGGCGCAAGACGCCGCGGCACGTCTACCTCCGCGAGGCCAGGGTGCTGCGGCCGGACCTGCACGAGTAGGAGGCCGGCCGGTGGGCCGTGTGGAGACAGGATCGCCGGGAGAGCGGGGGCTGCCGCGGCGCGTGGCGGTGGTGGGGCTGGGCCTGATGGGCGCCTCGCTGGCCCGCTCGCTCAAGGCGGCCGATCCGGGGATCCGCGTGGCCGCGGTGGAGCCCGACGCCGCCGTGCGGGAGCGCGCCCTCCGCGACGGCGTCGCCGACGAGGCGGCCGAGGCCCCGGGCGCCGAGCTGGCGGCCTGCGAGGTGGCGGTGCTCTGCACCCCGGTGGCGGCCATCGAGGAGCTGCTGGCCCCGGTGTCGCGGCTCCTCCCCGCCGGGGCGGTGCTCACCGACGTCGGCGGGGCCAAGGAGCGGGTGGTGGCCCGCGCCGCCGCCGAGGTGCGCCCGGGCGTGGCCTTCGTCGGCGCCCACCCCATGTTCGGCGGCCAGGGCGGCTACGGGAGCGCCCGGGCCGACCGCTGGCGGGGCGGGACCGTGGCGGTCTGCGTCGACGGCGCGCCCGAGGAGGCGGTGGAGCGGGTGGAGTCGCTGCACCGGGCGCTCGGCGCCCGCGTGCTCCGCTGCCGCGCCGCGGAGCACGACGCGGCCGTGGCCGTCGTCTCGCACCTCCCGTACCTCGTCGCCAGCGCGCTCTCGCTCCTGGCGGGCCAGGCCGGCCCGCTGGCCCAGGCGCTCGCCGGGCCCGGGCTCCAGGACATGACCCGGCTCGCGGCCTTCGCCTTCGACGTCCAGGGCGAGGTGGCGCGGCGCAACGCCTTCCTTCCCGAGGCGGCGCGGCGGCTGGAGGGCCACCTCGGCCGGCTCCTCTCCGCGGTGGCCGACTCCCCCGCCTCGGCGCGCGCCGCGCTGGAGGAGGCGCGGGCGGCGCGCCAGCGGCTCTACCCGCCCGCGCCCGCCCCGGAGGGCGCGTGACCCGCCTCTCCGGACCCATGGTCTGCCGGCGCAGGGGGCCCCTCCGCGGCGCGGTGGAGGTGCCGGGGGACAAGTCGGTCTCGCACCGCGCGCTCCTCTTCTCGGCGCTGGCCGACTCGCCCTCGCGGGTGCGCGGCCTCCTCGACGCCGGCGACGTCCACGCCACCCGCCGGGCGGTGGAGGCGCTGGGGGCGCTGGTGCGGGACGAGGGCGCCTACGTCATCGTGGAGCCGCCCGGGGCGCTCCGGGAGCCCGGGGACGTCATCGACTGTGGCAACTCGGGCACCAGCCTCCGGCTCCTGGCCGGCGCCCTCTCGGCGGTCCCCGGCCTCTCGGTGCTCACCGGCGACGCCTCCCTGCGCCGCCGCCCGGTGCGCCGGGTGATCGATCCGCTGCGCCACATGGGCGCCGTGCTCCACGCCCGCGACGGCGACCGGCACCCGCCCCTGGTGGTCCGCGGCGGCAGGCTCCGCGGCGCCAGGATCGCGCTCGAGGTGGCGAGCGCCCAGGTGAAGAGCGCGGTGCTGCTGGCCGGCCTCTTCGCCGAGGGCTCGACCACGGTCTCCGAGCCGGCGCTGTCGCGCGATCACACCGAGCGGATGCTGGCGGCCATGGGCGTCCCGCTGGCCATCGACGGCCTCTCGGTGACGGTCTCCCCCGGCCGGCCCCGGGGGGGCGTCATCGAGGTCCCGGGCGACGTCTCCTCCTCCGCCTTCTTCCTCTGCGCCGCCGCGGCGCTGCCCGGCTCGGAGGTCACCGTCCGGAACTGCGGCCTGAACCCGTCGCGCACCGGCGTGCTCGACGTGCTCGAGGCCATGGGGGCCGAGGTCCGGGTGGCGAACCGCACCGACGAGGGGGAGCCGCGCGGCGACGTCACCGTGCGGCCGCGGAAGCTCGAGGCCACGGTCATCGAGGGGGCGCTGGTCCCCCGCCTCATCGACGAGCTGCCCATCCTGATGGTGCTCGCCACCCAGGCCCGGGGCCGCACCGTCATCCGCGACGCCCGGGAGCTGCGGGTGAAGGAGTCCGACCGGCTGGCGGTGATGGGCGAGTCGCTCCTGGCCGCCGGGGCCGAGGTCGAGATCTTCGAGGACGGCTGCGCCATCCGGGGGCCCACGCGGCTGCGCGGGGCGGAGGTCCGCACCCGGCTCGACCACCGCGTCGCCATGAGCATGGCGGTGGCCCAGCTCTTCGCCGGCGGCGCCGAGGTGCGGCTCGACGACGTGGCCTGCGTCGGGACCAGCTTCCCGCGCTTCTTCGAGCTCCTCGACGGGCTCTGCGGGACGGCGCCGTGATCACCGGCCGCACCGCGCTCTACGGCGTGCTGGGCCACCCCGTGGCCCACAGCCTCTCGCCGGCGATGCAGAACGCCGCCTTCGCCGCCCTGGGGATCGACGCCTGCTACCTCCCGCTGCCGGTCTCCCCGGAGCGGCTGCTGGAGGGGATCCGCGGCGCGCACGCCCTGGGCTTCGCCGGCCTCAACGTCACCGTTCCCCACAAGCAGCGGGCGGCGCAGGCCTGCCTGGCGCTCGACCCGGTGGCGGTGGTGGTCGCCGCGGTCAACACGCTGCGGCGCACGTCCGACGGCTACGAGGGGTTCAACACCGACGCCCCCGCGGCGCTGGCGCTCCTCGAGGCCGCCGGCGTGCGGCAGGGCTGGCGGGCGCTGCTCCTGGGGGCCGGGGGCGCGGCCCGGGCCGGGGCCTGGGCGCTGCTCAAGGCCGGGGCCGCGGTCCGCGTGGCCGCGCGCCGGTCCGAGGCCGCGGCCGAGCTCTGCCGGGTGGTCGGGGCCGCCTTCCCGGGCGGGCGGATCGGGCCGGTGGCCATCTCCGAGGCCGTGCTCGAGGCCGACCGCTGCCACGTCGTCGTCAACGCCACCACCATCGGCCTCCCCGGGCACGAGCAGGAGGGCGCCATGCCGGCCTTCCGCCTCCGCCAGGACCAAGTGGCGGTGGACTTCGTCTACGGCGACACCGCCTTCGCCCGGGCCGCGGCCCGGGCCGGGGCCCAGGTGGTCAACGGCGAGCAGATCCTGGTGCGCCAGGGAGCGCTGGCCTTCGCCCTGTGGACGGGGCAGGCGGCGCCCGAGAGTGCGATGGCCGCGGCCCTGCGCCAGGCCCCGGGGGGAGCACGCCGATGAGCCTGCGCTACCTCACCGCCGGCGAGTCCCACGGGCCGGCGCTCTGCGCCATCGCCGAGGGCTTCCCCGCCGGGCTCGCCGTGGACTTCGAGGCGGTGGACCGGGACCTGCGGCGCCGGCAGAAGGGCTACGGGAGGGGCGGGCGACAGAAGATCGAGTCCGACGCCGCCCAGTTCCTCTCCGGCATCCGCGGGCGGGTCACGCTCGGCTCGCCCATCGCGCTCCTCGTCTGGAACCGGGACCACGAGAACTGGAAGGACCTCATGAGCCCGCAGGCGCGCGGGGGCCCCCGCTTCACCCGTCCGCGCCCGGGGCACGCCGACCTGGCCGGCGTCCTCAAGTACGGCTTCGACGACGCCCGCGACGCGCTGGAGCGGGCCAGCGCCCGCTCCACCGCGGCCACCGTGGCCCTGGGCTCGCTGGCCCGCCAGCTGCTGGGCCGCTTCGGGGTGCGCCTCTGCTCGCGCGTCTGCGCCATCGGGGAGGTGGAGCGGCGGCGAGACGCGCCGCCGTCCGACGAGGAGGTCGCCGCCATCGAGGCCTCCGACATGCACGTGGAGGACCCGGCGGCGGCGGCCGGGTGGCGGGCGGTGGTGGACCGGGAGCGGGCCCGCGGCGCCTCCATCGGCGGGGCCTTCGAGGTCTTCGCCACCGGGCTCCCGCCGGGCCTGGGGAGCTACGTCCACCCCGATCGCCGCCTCGACGCCCGCCTCGCCGGGGCGCTCTGCGGCATCCCCGCCATCCGCGCGGTCGAGATCGGCTCCGGCATGCGGGTGGATCTCCCCGGCGACGCCTTCCACGACGCCATCCACTGGTCGGCCGGGCGCGGTTACTACCGCGAGTCGAACCGCTCCGGCGGGCTCGAGGGCGGCGTGACCACCGGGTCGCCGCTCCTGGTCCGCGGCTTCATGAAGCCCATCCCCACCATGACCACCCCTCTGCCCACCGTGGACATCGAGACGCACGAGGCCGCGCTGGCGCGGTACGAGCGGAGCGACGTCTGCGCCGTCCCGGCGGCGGCGGTGGTGGGCGAGGCCGTGGTGGCCTGGGAGCTCGCCGCCGCCCTGCTGGAGAAGTTCGGCGGCGACACCGTGGCCGACGTGGAGGCGGCCATGGAGGCCTATGCCCGGCGGATCCGCTGAGGTGCTCTCGCTCTGCGGCATGATGGGCTCGGGGAAGTCCACCGTGGCGCGCATCCTCTCCCGGCTCACCCGCCTCCCGCTCTGCTCCACCGACGCCCGCGTCGAGGCCTGGGCGGGCAAGCCCATCGCCCGGATCTTCGCCGAGGAGGGGGAGCCGGCCTTCCGGGCGCTGGAGCGCCGGGCGGTGGGCTCCCTCCGGGGCGGGGCGGTGGTGGACCTGGGCGGCGGCGCCTTCTGCGAGGCCGCGAGCGCCGAGCGGCTGCTCCGGCTCGGGCGCGTCGTCTTCCTCGACGTGTCGGCCGCCGAGGCGGCGCGGCGCATCGGGGCCGGCGCCGGCCGGCCCCTGGCGCCCGACTGGGAGCGGCTCCTCCGGCGCAGGCTGCCCCTCTACCGGCGAGCCTCGCTGCGCGTCGAGGTCGACGGCCTCACGGCCGAGGCGGTGGCGCGGCGGGTCCTGGGTGCGCTCTCCCGGGACCCGGGCCGCGCCGATCCGGCCGGGGGGGCGACGTGAGCGCCGCCGTGCTGCGGGCCCGCCAGGGCGAGGCGCGCTACCCGGTGCGCGTCGGGGCCGGGGCGGCCGCCGGCGCCGCGCGGCTCGCCCGGGAGCACGACCGCGCCGCGCTGGTCAGCTGCGCCCGGGTGCTGGACACGCCCTTCGGGCGGCGGGTGGCGGCCGCCCTGGAGCGGAGCGGGAGCCTGGCGCTGGTGCACGCGCTGCCGGACGGGGAGCGGGGGAAGACCCTCGGCGAGCTGGAGCGGGCGGCGGGGCGCCTGCTCCGCGCCGGCGCCACGCGCCGCACCCTGGTGGTGGCCCTGGGCGGCGGCGCGGTCACCGACGCGGCGGGCTTCCTGGCCGCCACCTTCATGCGCGGCGTGCCCTGGGCCGCGGTGCCCACCACGCTGCTCGGCATGGTGGACGCGGCGCTGGGCGGGAAGACGGCGGTGAACCTCCCCGGAGCCAAGAACGCGGTGGGCGCCTTCCACCCGCCGGTCGCGGTGCTGGCGGATCCGGCCGCTCTCTCCACGCTGCCGCGGCGGGAGCTCCGCAGCGGCTTCGGCGAGGTGCTGAAGTACGCCCTGCTCCGGCCCGAGCTCCTGCCGGCGGCGGCGCGGCAGGCGGCGCGGCTCGACGCCACGCCCGGGCTGGTCGCCTCCTGCGCCGGGATCAAGCTGGCCATCGTGGCCCGCGATCCCCGGGAAGGCGGGGAGCGCAAGCTGCTCAACCTGGGGCACACCTTCGGCCACGGCGTCGAGGCGGCCGGCGGCTTCGCCCGCTACACCCACGGCGAGTCGGTGGCCATCGGCCTGCGCTTCGCCTTCCTGCTCGCCGGCGCCCTGGGGCGGATCGGGCCGCTGGCCGTCGCCGAGGCGACCGAGGCCCTCCGCGGCGCGGGCCTGCCGGTGGCCCTGCCGCCGCGCCTGGCCCGCCGCGCCGCCCGGCTCATGGGGACCGACAAGAAGCGGACCCGCGCCGGGCTGCGCTGGGTGCTGCCGCGTGCCCAGGGGACCTCCTGGAAGGTGGACTGGGACGTGGCTGCGGGGGAGGATCCGCTCCGGGCGGCGCTGGAGGAGATCGGGAGGGAGCCATGATCCTGCTGGTGAACGGTCCCAACCTGAACCTGCTGGGCGAGCGGGAGCCCGACGTCTACGGCTCCGCCACCCTCGCCGACGTGGAGCAGATGGTGCGGGACGCCTGCGCCCCGTACGGCGTCGAGGTGCTGGCCTACCAGTCGAACTGGGAGGGCGCCCTCATCGACTTCCTCCAGGAGCACCGGGCCCGGGCCCAGGGCGTGATCCTGAACGCCGGGGCCTTCACCCACACCAGCTACGCGCTCCACGACTGCATCCGGACCCTCCCCTGCCCGACCATCGAGGTGCACGTCTCCAACGTGCACGCGCGCGAGGAGTGGCGGCGCCAGAGCGCCATCGCTCCCGCCTGCGCCGGGCAGATCGTGGGCCTGGGCGTCTCCGGCTACCACTACGCCGCGCTGCACCTCTGCAGCCTGGTCGGGCGGGAGCCGGGAGCGTAGCCGGCGCCGTCAGGGCGCGAAGCGGACCTGCATCACCACCCAGAGGCGCAGGGGCCGGCCGGCGTCGTCCGCGCCGGGCACGAAGCGGCACCTGCGCACCGCGGTGCGCAGCACCTCGGCGACCTGCGAGTCGACCCGCTCGGTCGCGCGCATGTCCGGCCCGGGGAGCACCTGGACCAGGTCCGCGGTCCCGTCGCGCGCCACGGCGAAGCGCATGGTGACGCTCGAGGGGAGCCGCTCCGCCACCTCCGGCGTCAGGCGGATGTTCCGCTCGATGCAGCGGGGGGTCTGCGGCGCCGGCCGGCGGAAGCCCTCCCGCGCGAAGACCGGCTCCTCGTCCGCGGAGGCG
>DATIFE010000076.1:0-7873 GCA_035455425.1 Anaeromyxobacteraceae bacterium
CCGCCGGCCGAGGCCGCCGCGGCCCCCGGGCCACCGCCGCTTCCCCCGCCTCCGCCGCCGGGCGGAGGCGAGAGCGGGGACTAGGCCGGCATGGCCGGCGCGTCGCGGCGGGCCGCCTGGGGGCTCGTGGCCGCGGTCGCGCTGGGGGTTCCCGGCGCCTGCCGGAAGGCCCCGCCGCGCCAGTCGGTCGACCGGATCGTGGTCGCCGAGACCGAGGGCGCGATGCAGCTCGAGGCCGTCGGCGTCCCGCGCCCGGAGATCCTGCGCGCCGCGGTGGACGCCTTCCGGGCCTCCTCCACCTTCGGCCCCCCGGCGCCGGAGGGGCAGAGCGCCCGGCGCTGGCTGGGGCGCGTCGCCGTGCACCGGGCCGAGGCCGTTTCCGGGGCCGGGGCGCCGCTGGCCCAGGTGCTCCTGAGCGTGGAGCTCTCCCCGCAGGCCGGCGGGGGCACCCTGCGCGAGACCGCGGGCGGGGCCGAGCCGGTGGGATCCGGGCCCCGGGGAGTGCGGGAGGCCTTCGAGCGGGCGGCGGCATCGGCCCTGTCGCGCGCCGTGGCGGGCTTCGGGCTGCTGCTCCGGGCCGAGGGGAAGCGGGACGAGGAGCTGATCGCCGACCTGGGATCGTCCGATGCCCGGACCCGGGACGTGGCCATCCGCGCGCTGGCCGAGCGCCGCACCCGGGCGGCGGTGCCGGCGCTGGTGCAGCGGCTCGAGGACCCGGACCCCGAGGTGGCGGAGCGGGCCATCGGGGCGCTCGGGCAGATCGGGGATCCGGCGGCGGTGCTGCCGCTCGTGCGCCTGGCGCAGAAGCGCCGGGGTCCGGCGATGGCCAACCTGGCCCGGATCATCGGGGACATCGGCGGCCCGGACGCACGCGCCTACCTGCTGACGCTGGCCTCCGGGCACCCCGACCCCGCGGTCCGGTCGGCGGCGCAGCAGGCGCTCGACGACATGGCGGCCCGCGAGGCCGAGGCGGCGCGGGCCCGGGGACGCCGCTGAAGGGCCCGCCAGGCCGCGAGGCCCCCGGGAGGGCGGGGGCGAAACCTCCCCGATTTGCGGCTAAGATGCCGCGCGTGGCGAAGGCATCGGCCCTCCTCCTCGCGGCCCTGGCCGCGGGCTGCTCCCACGCGCCGCCGGCGAGGCCGGGCGGGGCCGGGGCGCCCGGCCCGGCCGAGCTCTTCCCGCTGGCGGTCGGCAACAGCTGGACCTACGTGGATCGCTCGCCGGCGCTGCCGCCCGGCAGCCGGCCGCCCGAGCGGACCGTCCGCATCCTCTCGCGCACCGCCGACGGCTTCTACCGCGACAGCGACCGCGGGGAGCTGCGCGTCGACGGGAACTGCCTGCGGGATCGGCTGCGGCGCCTGCTGTGCGCGCCGGTGGAGGCGGGGCGGAGCTGGGTCTCGGTGACCGGGGTCTCGTCCACCGAGCGCTACGAGATCGTCGCCACCGGGGAGCGGGTGCGGACGCCGGCCGGGACCTTCGGCGGCTGCGTCCGGGTGCGGGCCCACGTGCGCGCCGGCCCGGAGGCCGAGAACGTCCTCGAGCTGACCTACGCCCCGGGCGTCGGCCCGGTTCGCATCGAGACCTTCGCCGTGGTGGGCGGGAAGGCGACCACCCAGGTGAGCGCGGAGCTGCAGTCCTACTCGCTCCAGAGGTGAGCATGCGGGAGGTGGGGATCGGCATCGCGGGCTTCGGGACCGTCGGGGGCGGGGTGCTCTCGATCCTGGAGAACCACGCGCGCGAGATCGAGGCCCGCCTGGGCGCCCGGATCGTGGTCCGGCGGGTCGCGGTCCGCGACCCCGCCAAGGAGCGGGCCGTCTCCCTCGATCCCCGGCTGGTGACCACCCGCCTCGAGGACCTCCTCGAGGATCCCCGGATCGAGGTGCTGGTGGAGCTCATGGGGGGCACCGCCGAGGCCTTCGACCTGGTGATGGGCGCGCTCTCGCGCGGCAAGCACGTGGTCACGGCCAACAAGGCGCTCATCGCCTCCCGGGGCGAGGACATCTTCCGGCTGGCGGTGGAGAAGGGGGTCGACGTCTACTACGAGGGGGCGGTGTGCGGCGGCATCCCCATCATCCGCACGCTGCGCGAGGCGCTGGCCTCCGACCGGATCCAGTCGCTGCACGGCATCGTCAACGGGACCACCAACTACATCCTCACCGCCATGGCCGACCGGGGCGAGACGCTGCAGCAGGCCCTGGCCGAGGCCCAGCGGCTCGGATACGCCGAGGCCGACCCGACCCTCGACGTCTCCGGCGGGGACGCCGCCCAGAAGCTCTGCATCCTGGCCCAGCTGGCCTTCGGGGCGCGCCTCAAGCCGGAGGACGTGCTCACCGAGGGCATCCTGTCCCTCGAGCCCCAGGACTTCCAGTGGGGGCGCGAGTTCGGCTACGCGCTCAAGCTGCTGGCCATCGCCCGGCGCGTCGAGCCGGCCGAGGGGCAGGCGCGCGGTCCCGACCTCATCGAGGCCCGGGTTCACCCGGCCTTCATCCGCCAGGGCTCGCTGCTGGCGGGCGTCCGCGGCGCCTTCAACGCGGTGCTGCTGCGGTCCGAGGCGCTCGGCCCCTCCATGCTCTTCGGCCAGGGGGCGGGGGCGCTCCCCACCGGGAGCGCCGTGGTGTCGGACATCATCGACCTGTCGCGCAACATCGTGGCCTCGAGCCCGGGCCGGGTCCCGCTGCCGCCGGCGGCGCCCCGGGTGCAGCTCCGTCCCCACGCCGAGATCCACAGCGGCTACTACCTGCGCTTCACGGTCCGCGACGCCCCCGGCGTGCTGGCGCGGCTGGCCGCCTGCCTCGCCGGCCGGCGCATCTCCATCGCCGCGGTCCAGCAGCGGGAGCAGGCCGACGGCGGCACCGGCGTGCCCCTGGTGATCGTCACCCACGGCGCGCGCGAGGCCGATCTCCGGGGGGCCATCGCCGAGATCGACGGCTACGACACCACCCTGGCCCCCACCCGGCTCATCCGGATCGAGTCGATCTGAGGCGAGGGCCCATGGTCCCGACGCAGATCCGGGTCATCTACGGCGACACGGACCAGATGGGCATCGTCTACTACGCCAACTACCTGCGCTTCTTCGAGGCGGGCCGCACGGAGTTCCTGCGGGCCAAGGGGATGCGCTACCGGGACATCGAGGCGCGGCACCGCCTCATGCTCCCGGTCACCGAGGCGCTGGTGAGCTACCTGGCGCCGGCCCGCTACGAGGACCTGCTCACCGTCGAGACCTCCCTCTCGCAGCTGCGGCGGGCCTCGGCGCGCTTCACCTACCGCGTCCACCGGGACGGCGAGCTGCTCGCCACCGGCCACACCACCCATGCCTGCGTCGACCCCGAGGGGCGGATCCAGCGCCTGCCGCCGGAGCTGGGGAGCGCCCTCGCCGCCGGCGAGCAGCTGGAAGGCTAGCAGGGAGGTCCCATGGCGTCCGTGTCGAGCGAGGTCCTGGTCGGCGTGCCGGTGGAGCGCTTCTACGACCTGGTCCGGGACTACGATCGCTACCCCGAGTTCGTGCCCACGGTGAAGGCGTGCCGGGTCCGGCGCGGCGCCGGGGGCGCCGAGGTGGACTACGAGCTGGACCTCGGCATCAAGACCATCGCCTACACCCTCCGGCTCGAGGAGGAGCCGCCGCGGCGCGTGCGCTGGTCGCTGGTGAAGAGCGACTGGATGAAGGTCTCGAACGGCTCCTGGGAGCTGTCCGACGAGGGGGGGAAGACCCGGGCCGTCTACTCGGTCGACATCCAGATCCGGAAGCCGCCCCTGGTCCCCCAGTCCCTGGTCGACCGGGTGACCGACGAGCTCACCCGCGTCCAGCTCCCCCGCATGCTGGAGGCCTTCCGCAAGCGCGCGGAACGGCAGGGTTAGCCGCGGGGGAGGGGTGCCGGTGGCCCCGCGCCGGTGTGCACGTCTTGCACAGGCAAGTGGCCGTCCGGACGCGGGCCGTCACCCCGGGGACGGCGTCTTGCCGGTGTCCGATCCCGGTGCTAGATGATCCGGAGGAGCCCCAAAGGCCCCGAATCCCGAGCCGGACGGCACGGCTGGCGGATGCGGGGTCCCCGGAAGCGGGGGCAGGGGAGCCGGAAGGGACCGCGGAGGAACGCGGTTTGCATCCTCGGGAAGAGGACGGGTGGGTGGAGCAGCGCGGATGCTGGACGCTTTCATCATCGAGGAGATCAAGCGGCGCGAGAGCGAGCAGGGGCGCGAGGAGCGTCCCTCGGTCCAGCTCCCCGTGCCGCCGCCGCCCCCGGCGCACTCCGAGAGCGATCCGGAGAAGCCCGCCGAAGGCGGCGTGGTGATCATCGACTACACCGACTGATCGCGGGACCGCGAGCCCGCGAGGCGGGCCCGGAGCCGGCGGCTCAGCCGGCGATCTCCTTCCAGGCCTTCCCGATCTCCTCCGGCGTCCAGGGGTGCTCCCGCTGCGCGCCGGGGGTGGTCTCCATCCGGTAGAGGAAGATGCGCCCGCCCTCGACGCCGACCACCTGGCCGGTGATCTCCGCGGCCAGCGGGCTCGCCAGGAAGACCACCGCCGGCGCGACGAACTGCGGCCCCATCTGCTCCGCCGACACGCCCTTCATCATGGCCAGGTCGCTCGTCATGCGGGTCAGGGCCACCGGCGCCACGGCGTTGGCGGTGATGCCGCTCCGGGCCAGCTCGATGGACGCCACCCGCGTCAGGCCGTAGATGCCGGCCTTGGCGCTGGCGTAGTTCGCCTGGCCGAAGTTCCCGAGCAGCCCCGAGAGGCTGGTGGTGTTGATGATCCGGCCCCCCCGGCCCCGGGCCTTCATGGCGCGCGCCGCCGCCTGGGTGCAGAGGAAGGTCCCGCGCAGGTGGACCGCCAGCACCCGGTCGAAGTCGTCCTCCGACATGTTGAGCAGGGTGCGGTCGCGGAGGATGCCGGCGTTGTTCACCAGGACGTCGACCTGGCCGAAGCGGGACATCGCGGTCCAGACGATGGCGTCGGCCCCCTCCCGCGTGGCCACCGAGTCGTGGCTCGCGGCCGCCTCTCCCCCGGCGGCCTGGATCTCCTCGACCACCGCGTCGGCGAGCTGGCTGCCCTTGCCGCCCCCGTGCCGGTCGCCGCCGAGGTCGTTCACCACCACCCGGGCGCCGGCGCGCGCCAGCGCCAGCGCCTCCTCGCGGCCGATCCCGCCGCCGGCCCCGGTCACCACCGCCACCTTGCCCTCCAGCAGTCCGGCCATGGCCTCCTCCCGCGGGCCCCGACGGGCCCGGCGGCGGCAGGATAACCGCGCGCCGCGCCCGGGAGAAAGGCGTTGACGGCCTTCCGCGCCCCCGGCATCGTGCGCTCGCCCTTGCCCCCGCCGTCCGGGAGACCGAAATGACCGAGATCATCAACGTGGCCGCCCGGGAGATCCTCGACAGCCGCGGCAACCCCACCGTCGAGGTCGAGGTGGCGCTGGCCAGCGGGGCCGTGGGGCGCGCCGCCGTCCCCTCCGGCGCCTCGACCGGCGAGCGCGAGGCCCTGGAGTTGCGCGACGGCGACAAGAAGCGCTACCAGGGCAAGGGCGTGCGCAAGGCCGTGGCCAACGTCCGCGACGCCATCGCGGCGGCGGTGGTGGGGATGGACGCCTCCGACCAGGCGGCGCTCGACGCGCGCATGGTGAAGCTGGACGGCACGCCGACCAAGTCGAAGCTCGGCGCCAACGCCATCCTGGGCGTGTCGCTGGCCGCCGCCAAGGCGGCCGCCCAGGCCCACTCCCTCCCGCTCTACCGGTACGTGGGCGGCGCCGGGGCCCGCACCCTGCCGGTCCCGCTGATGAACATCCTCAACGGCGGGGCCCACGCCGACTCCAACGTCGACGTCCAGGAGTTCATGGTGGTGCCCCTGGGGGCGCCGAGCTTCGCCGAGGGGCTGCGCTACGGGGCGGAGGTCTTCCACGCCCTGAAGAAGGTGCTCAAGGGCAGGGGTGCCGCGACCGGCGTCGGCGACGAGGGCGGCTACGCCCCGAGCCTCGACTCCAACGAGCAGGCGCTGGCGGTCATCATGGAGGCCATCCGGCAGACCGGCCTGAAGGCCGGCGCGGACGTGGCCCTGGCCCTGGACTGCGCCTTCTCCGAGTGCTTCGACGCCAAGAGCGGGAAGTACGTGCTGCGGGGGGAGGGGAAGCGGTACGACGCCCGCGGCCTGGTGGACTGGTACGCGGCGCTCTGCTCGCGCTACCCCATCGTCTCCATCGAGGACGGCTGCGGCGAGAACGACTGGAAGGGCTGGAAGCTCCTCACCGAGAGGCTGGGCGGGCGGATCCAGCTCGTCGGCGACGACGTGTTCGTGACCAACACCGGCATCCTGGCCCGCGGGATCGCCGAGGGGATCGCCAACTCGATCCTGATCAAGGTGAACCAGATCGGCTCGCTCACCGAGACGCTGGAGGCGGTGCGCATGGCCCACCGCGCCGGCTACACGAGCGTGATGAGCCACCGCTCCGGGGAGACCGAGGACACCACCATCGCCGACCTGGCGGTGGCCTGCGACTGCGGCCAGATCAAGACCGGGTCCGCCTCGCGCACCGACCGGATCGCCAAGTACAACCAGCTGCTGCGCATCGAGGAGGAGCTGGGGGCGCAGGCGCGCTACGCCGGGCGCGCGGCGTTCAAGGCCTTGCGCTAACCGCCCCTCGCGCCTTAATAGTTTTCCATCCCCCCCGGGGATGGAGGAGAGCGCATGCGCGCCGAATGGATCGCCCCGCGCCGCGGGCTGCAGAACGTGAGCCAGATGCACTTCGCGCGCCAGGGCGCGATCACGGAGGAGATGCACCACGTCGCCGCCCGGGAGCGGATCCCGGCCGAGAAGATCCGCGACGAGGTGGCGCGCGGCCGGATGATCATCCCGGCCAACGTCCGCCACCCGGAGCTGGAGCCGATGGCCATCGGCTTCGCCGCCACCTGCAAGATCAACGCGAACATCGGCAACTCGGCGGTGACCAGCGACGTCGCCGCCGAGCTGGAGAAGCTGCGCATCTGCGTCAAGTACGGCGCCGACACGGTGATGGACCTGTCCACCGGCGGCGACATCCCGGAGATCCGCGAGGCCATCATCCGGCACAGCCCGCTGCCGGTGGGCACGGTGCCCATCTACGAGTGCCTGAGCCACGTGAAGGAGGTCGAGGACCTCACGCCGCGGATCATGCTCGAGGTCATCGAGGCCCAGGCGGCCCAGGGCGTGGACTACATGACCATCCACGCCGGCGTGCTGCGCGACTTCATCCCGCTGGCCGCCCGGCGCATCACCGGCATCGTCTCGCGCGGCGGGGCCATCATGGCCCAGTGGATGCTCGGCAACCGGGCCGAGAACCCCCTCTACACCCACTTCGACGACATCTGCGAGATCTTCAAGCGCTACGACGTGGCCTTCTCGCTGGGCGACGGGCTGCGGCCCGGCTGCCTGGCCGACGCCTCCGACCCGGCCCAGTTCGCCGAGCTGAAGGTGCTCGGGGACCTCACCCGGCGCGCCTGGAAGCACGACGTCCAGGTGATGGTGGAGGGGCCGGGACACGTGCCGCTCGACCAGATCCCCATGAACATGCAGAAGGAGCGCGAGCTCTGCGACGAGGCGCCCTTCTACGTCCTCGGCCCGCTGGTCACCGACGTGGCCCCCGGCTACGACCACATCACCAGCGCCATCGGCGCCACCATCGCGGCGCAGCACGGCGCGGCCATGCTCTGCTACGTGACGCCCAAGGAGCACCTGGGGCTGCCCAACGCCGACGACGTGCGCCAGGGGATCATCGCCTACAAGATCGCGGCCCACGCGGCCGACGTGGCGCTGCACCGCCCGGGCGCCCGCGACCGCGACGACGAGCTGTCGCGGGCCCGCTACGCCTTCGACTGGAACCGGCAGTTCGCGCTCTCGCTCGACCCCGAG
>DATIFE010000077.1:0-13509 GCA_035455425.1 Anaeromyxobacteraceae bacterium
TCCGGCGGGCACGCCCCGGCCCCCCCCGCAGGGGCGGGTTCCTCAGGCGCAGCGGAAGCGGCCGATGATGGGCACGTGGTCGGAGAGGCCGTGGAACGTGCCGCGGCGGTCGCCGAAGGGGGCGCTGCCCTCCAGGTCGACGAAGGAGATGCCGTTGCCGAAGAAGAGGTGGTCGAGGTGCATCCGCAGCCGGATGAAGCCGGCCGTCGGGTAGGCGCCGGGGTCGCTGGTGTCGATCACCCCCAGCCGCTCCTGGGCGCTGGAGAAGCCGGCCTCGGCGGTGAGGTAGCGGTAGACGGGGGAGCCGGGCGCGGAGTTGAAGTCGCCGCAGATCAGGAACGGCTCGTCCCCGGCCAGCCTCCTCACGAAGGCCGACAGGGCGCGCGCCTCCGCCACCTGGTTCGGCCCCCAGCCCATGCGGCGCGGCTCCGACCAGAAGCCCCGGGCGAAGGGAGTCGGCAGGGAGAGGTGGGTGTTGAAGACGTGCAGCCGCCGGATGGCCGGCGTCCGCAGGACCACGTGGGCGCAGATGCGCGTCTGCTTCATGTCCCGGAGCAGCTCGACGTGGTGGTGGGTGATCCGGTGCGGGGCCTCGACGTTGTGCCCCTCCACCTGGAGGCGCCGCAGGTTCACCAGGATGGCGAGCCCGGTGGTGTAGATGCGGAAGTTGCGCAGCCGGTTCACGTGGGCCCGGAAGTAGAAGCCCTCGTAGGGGGAGGGGCGGCCGCGGGCGGCGAAGGCCGCCTCCACCTCGTGCATGAAGGCCTCGAGCTGGGTCTCCCGGGGGCGGGGGCGGCGCATGGCCACCCGCGACCGGAAGGAGATGGTCTCGATCTCCTGGAGGCAGACCACGTCGGCCACCGGGTCGAGCCGGGCGAGCCGGTCGGCGATGCGGCGCTGCGACTGGCGCGTCGAGGCGAGCCCCTTGAGCGCGTGACCGAAGTAGCGGACGTTGTAGCTGACGACCCGGAGCGTTGCCCTCGCCACGCCCCCGATGATAGCGCCGAAGGGCCGCGCCTGCGCGGTTTCAGGAGGGCCGGGAGAGGAAGGCCACCAGGGCGGCGTTGACCGCCTCCGGCGCCTCGTTCTGCACGTAGTGGCCGGCGCCCTCGACGAAGGAGATCTCGGGCCCGGCCCCGGCGAAGAGGCGGGCCATCTTGGCGGGCTCGATCGTCTCCCGGCCGAGGAACCGGTCCCGTGCGCCCCACAGGATCATCGCCGGCGCCCGGATGGGCCGGGGCCGGGGCCCGCCCGCGGCCCGCCGGAAGAAGGCGGCGCGGTAGTAGCCGAGCGCGGCCCGCGCCGCGCCCGGCTGCAGGAAGGCCTCGCGGTAGGGCGCGGTCTCCTCCCAGGGGAAGGCGTCCCGCCGGTGCGAGCCGCCCCGCAGCATGCGCCCCACCTCCGCGGCGCCGTTCCGGGTCAGGAGCCACTCCGGCAGCCGCGGGATCTGGAACAGGAACATGTACCAGGAGCGGAGCAGCTGCCGCGGGTTCCGCACGAGCTCGCGCTTCAGCACGCTGGGATGGGGGCTGTTCATCACCACCAGGCGCTCCACCACCTCCGGCCGGTACCCGGCCGTCGCCCAGGCCGCGGCACCGCCCCAGTCGTGCCCCACCACCGCGGCCCGCTCGCGCCCCAGCGCCCCGACCATGCCGGCGACGTCGGCGGCCAGGGTGCGCAGGTCGAACGGCCCCTCGCGTCCGCCGCTCCTCCCGTAGCCGCGCAGGTCCGGCGCCACGGCCCGGAAGCCGGCCGCCGCCAGCGCCGGCAGCTGCCGCCGCCAGGAGAGGGAGAGCTCGGGGAAGCCGTGCAGCAGGAGGACCAGCCTGCCCTGCGGCGGGCCCTCCGCCAGGGCGAAGAAGGGCACGCCGTTGGCGCGGAACCGGATCTCCTCCATGCCCTTACCTAGCCGGCGCCATCCCCCGCCGCCGCGCCCGGCCGGAGCCTGCCCCGCGCCGGCGCCCCCGCCAGGGAATGGATCGCCCCGCCAGGACGTGGTCTCCTCCCGGGCTTCACCGGAGGTCCCATGCTCGCCGCGCTCGCCGCCCTCGCGCTCGCCGCCCCCGCGGAGATGGAGATCCAGGTGGACCTGGCCCAGGCCCCGCGCCGCCTGGTCCGGGCCACCCTGTCCCTGCCCGCCGCGCCCGGCCCGCTGGCCCTCTCCTACCCCCGCTGGATCCCCGGGGAGCACGGGCCCACCGGCCCCATCGCCGACCTGGCGGGGCTGCGGCTCACGGCAGCGGGGAAGCCGCTCGCCTGGCGGCGCGACGACGTGGACCTGTACACCATCCGCACCCAGGTGCCTCGCGGCGCCTCGCGGGTGGAGGTCTCGCTGGAGATGCTGGCGCCGCCCCCCTCAGGCGACCGCGGCTTCAGCCAGGGGAGCTCCTGGACCCCGCAGCTGGGGGTCCTGAGCTGGAACCAGGTGGTCCTGGTCCCGGCCGGCGCGGCGGCGCGCGACGTCCGGGTGCGGGCGCGGCTGGCCCTGCCGCCGGGCTGGCGCTGGGGCTCGGCCCTGCTCGCCGAGGGCGAGCGGGACGGCCGCGTGGACTTCGCGCCGGTGAGCCTGGAGGAGCTCGTCGACTCGCCGGTGCTGGTGGGCGCCCACCTGCGCCAGGTGCCCATCGGCCCGGCGGGGGAGCCCTCCCACGCCCTGGTCGTGGCGGCCGACTCCGAGGAGGCCCTGGCCGTGCCCGAGGCCTTCCGCGAGAAGCTCTCCCGGCTCGTCGCCGAGGCCCAGGCGCTGTTCGGCGCCCGCCACTACGCGCGCTATCGCTTCCTCCTCACCCTGTCCGACCACGTGGCCCACTTCGGCCTCGAGCACCACCAGTCGAGCGACGACCGGGCGCCGGAGCGGTCGCTCCTCGACCCCGAGAAGACGCTGGCCTTCTCGGGCCTCCTGCCGCACGAGTACGTCCACTCCTGGAACGGGAAGTACCGCCGGCCGCGCGGACTGGCCACGCCCGACTACCAGCAGCCGATGAAGGACTCGCTCCTCTGGGTCTACGAGGGGCTGACGACGTACCTGGGAGAGGTGCTCGCCGCCCGGAGCGGCCTGCGCTCCCCGGAGGAGGCCCGCGACGCCGCCGCCTGGGAGGCGCACCAGATGGAGGCCAGCCGCGGGCGGTGGTGGCGTCCGCTGGCGGACACGGCCACCGCGGCCTCGATCCTCTACGACGCCCGCGACGAGGACGCTTCCCGGCGCCGCGGCGTGGACTTCTACGACGAGGGCTTCCTGCTCTGGCTCGAGGCCGACGCGCGGATCCGCGAGAGGAGCGGCGGCACCCGCTCGCTCGACGACTTCTGCCGGGCCTTCTTCGGCGGTGCCAGCGGCCCGCCGGAGGTGCGCCCCTACGACCTCGGCGACCTGGTCGCGGCGCTGGCCGCGGTGGAGCCGCTCGACTGGAGGGGCTTCTTCCGGGAGCGGATCGACGAGGTGAGGCCCGAGCCCCCCCTGGGCGGCATCCGGGCCGCGGGCTGGAAGCTCGCCTACGGCCCGAAGCCGACGCCCTTCGCCAGGGCGGAGCAGGACCGGCACCGGACGCTGGACCAGACCGCCTCGCTGGGGATCCTGCTGGCGATGCCCGAGGGCAAGGTGCAGGACGTCCTGCCCGGGTCGCCGGCCGACCGGGCCGGCCTGCCCTCCGCCTCGCGCCTGGTGGCCGTGAACGGCCGGAAGTTCACGCCCGAGGTGCTGGCGGCGGCCCTCTCCGGGGGCGGCGGGCTCGACCTCCTGGTCGAGGACGCCGGCTTCTTCCGCACCCTCCGGGTGGCGTACTCCGGCGGCCCGCGCTACCCGCTCCTGGAGCGCGATCCCTCCCGGCCCGACCTGCTCTCGGCCATCTTCGCGCCCCGCGCGCGCTGAACGCCGCGCCCGCGCGCTAGGTCCCCGGCGCGAACGGAGCGCGCGGCGCCGGCGGCGGCCCGGGCGGCCTTCCCGGCGGCGGCGCCGGCGTCGTCGGCAGCGGCGCGTGCCCGCGGAACACGCTCATGGCGAGCGCGATCATGGAGCCCACGTCGGAGAGGCTGGCCGGGAGCACCAGCGTGTTCCCCGCCTTGGCCAGCTTGCCGAACTCGGCGACGTACTGCTCGGCGACGCGGAGCTGGACCGCCTCCATCCCGCCCGGCGCGGCGATCGACTCGGCCACCTTGCGCAGGCCCTGGGAGGTGGCGCTGGCCACCGCCAGGATGGCCTCGGCCTGGCCCTGGGCCTCGTTGATCTGCTGCTGCCGCTTGGCCTCCGAGGCCTTGATGACCTCCTGCTTCTTCCCCTCGGCGCTGTTGATGACCGCGTCGCGCTCGCCCTCGGAGGCCAGGATGACGGCTCGCTTCTCCCGCTCGGCCCGCATCTGCTTCTCCATGGCGGCGAGCACGTCCTTCGGGGGCGTGATGTTCTTGATCTCGTAGCGCAGCACCTTCACGCCCCAGGGGCCGGTGGCCTTGTCCAGCTCGGCGATCACCATGGAGTTGAGGTGGGCCCGCTCCTCGAAGGTGCGGTCCAGGTCGATCTTGCCGATCTCGCTGCGCAGCGCGGTCTGGGCCAGCTGGGTGATGCCGAAGTAGTAGTCGGAGATGCCGTAGGAGGCCCGCTGCGCGTCGAGCACCTTGAGGTAGAGGATGCCGTCCACCGCCACCTGGACGTTGTCCTTGGTGATGCAGACCTGCTCCGGGATGTCGACCGCCTGCTCCTTGAGCGTGTGCCGGTAGCGGATCACGTCGATGAAGGGCAGGAGCACGTGGAAGCCGGCCTCGAGCACGGCGTTGAACTTGCCCAGCCGCTCCACCACGAAGGCCGCCTGCTGCGGGACCACGGTGGCGGTCTTCACCACCACCACGAGGGCGAGGACGGCGAGGGCGATGGCGATGAGCAGCGCCGCGTTGATCATGTCGGACTCCCCCGGCTGCGATGGTTCACTCGGGCCTGAGCCAGAGCGTCAGCCCGTCCACCCGCTCCACCCGGCAGCGCTGCCCCCTGGCGAGCGGCGCGTTCCCGGCGGCCCGGGCCTCCCAGGGAGTCCCGCGCAGCTCCGCCTTCCCCACGCCTCCCGCCGGGACGTCGTCGATCACCGTCGCCACCTCGCCCGCCAGCTCCGCCTGCAGGCCGGGCGCGCCGAGCTTGCCCCGCAGCCGCCTGCGGAACAGGACCAGCATTGTGACCGAGAGGACGGCGAACAGGATCCACTGCAGCCATTCCGGCCCGCCGATCCCGAAGCCGGTGAGCGCGCCGACGACGATGGCGCCGATGCCGAAGAACAGGGCGAAGAGACCGCCGGGCGCGATCATCTCCACCACCAGCAGCGCGAAGCCGAACAGGACCCAGCCCCACCAGGACATTCGCGGCTCCCTCCGGGCGGCGATGCTAGCACTTTGCGGCTCGCCGTTCCCCGGAACCGGCGGCCGGCATCCACGGCCGGTGGCCCCCGGGCGGTCCGCCGCCGGCGGGAGGCGGTGGTAACCTGGCACCCGTGCGCGTCCGCTGCGGCACGAGCGGCTTCTCCTACCCCGCGTGGAGGGGCGGCTTCTACCCCGCGGGCGCGAAGGGCGCCGCCCTGCTCGGCCTCTACGCGGCCCGGCTTCCGGCGGTGGAGATCAACAACACCTTCTACCGGATGCCCTCGGCCCGGGTGGTGGCCGGGTGGCGCGAGCAGGTGCCGGCGGGCTTCTCCTTCGCGGTCAAGGGGCCGCAGGTGGTCACCCACCGCAAGCGCCTGCGCGAGGTCTCGCAGGAGACCTCCCACTTCCACGCCGTGGCGGCAGAGCTCGGGCCCGCCCTGGGCCCGGTGCTCTGGCAGCTCCCGCCGAACCTCAAGAAGGACCTGCCGCGCCTCGAGGCCTTCCTGGCGCTCCTCCCCGAGGGGAGCCGCCCGGCCTTCCAGCTCCCGCACGAGAGCTGGCTCGCGGACGACGTCCACCGGGCGCTCCAGGCGCGGGGGGCGGCCCTGGTGGCGGTGGACGACGGCCAGCGGGAGCCGCCGCTGGTGGCCACCGCCCGCTTCGGATACCTCCGGCTGCGCGCCCCCGACTACCCGCCCGAGGCGCTCCGCGCCTGGGCCGGGCGCATCCTGTCGCAGCCCTGGGACGAGGCCTGGGTCTTCTTCGGGGATCGGGCCCATCCGGCCCGGCTGGCCGCGCACGCGCTCGAGATGAGCGGCGCATTCACCGACGGTTGATGGACGGACCCCGGCCTCGGCCCGATCGCGGCGCCTGCCAGGCGCCGGAGCGCTGCATGTCGCCCCAGCGGCCCGGGCGCCGCGCCAGCCACAGCAGGAGCGCCTGGATGCGCCACCAGGCGGTGAGCTGCCGGTAGCCCAGGTTCTCGAGGAGCATGGCGCCCAGGAGCACGCCCATCTGGCCCGGCCTCTCGTAGAGGTGGAAGGAGAGCTCCTCGAGGAGCAGGGCGCTCATGGAGAGCAGGAGCGCCAGCCCCACGGCCGCCAGGAGGAAGGCCCCGGCCACCTGCCAGGAGATCCCGCCCAGGGCCAGGGCGAGCGCCATGCCCAGCCACCCGAACAGCTCCACCAGCGGCGCCACCGCCTCGAAGAGGAGCAGCGCCGGGAAGGCCAGCCAGCCGGGCGCCCCGCCGCGAGGGTGGAACAGGAGCCGGCGGTTGGCCCACAGGCTCTCGAGCAGGCCCCGCTGCCAGCGCATGCGCTGCGTCCGCAGCAGGCGCAGCGTCTCGGGCGCCTCGGTCCAGCAGATGGGATCGGGCACGAAGGCGATGCGGTAGGCCTGGCGGCCCAGGCGCAGCGTCCGGTGCAGGCGCACGACCAGCTCCATGTCCTCGCCCACGGTGTCGGTGCGGTACCCGCCGGCGTCGAGGAGCACCTGCCGCCGGAAGAGGCCGAACGCGCCGGAGATGATGAGGAGGGCGTTCATGGGCGACCACCCCATGCGCCCGAAGAGGAAGGCCCGCAGGTACTCGACCACCTGCACCCGCGCCAGCCAGCTCCCCGGCAGGTCCACCTTCTCGAGGAAGCCCTCCGACACCCGGCAGCCGTTGGCGAGCCGGATCGTGCCGCCGCAGGCGACGGTGGCGGGGTCCTCCAGGAACGCGCGCGCCACGCGCCGCAGGCTGTCGCGCTGCAGCACCGAGTCGGCGTCGACGACGCAGACCAGGGGGCACCGGGCGGAGTTCGTCCCCGCGTTGAGGGCGTCGGCCTTCCCCCCGTTCTCCTTGTCGATGACCCGGAGGTTCGGGAAGCGAGGCGACCGGAAGATCCCGCGGACGGGACGGCTCGGGACCGAGATGCGGTAGGCCTCCGGGAACGGCTGCAGGCCGAACTCGCGGATCAGCACGTCCAGCGTGCCGTCGCGCGAGCCGTCGTTCACGACCACGATCTCGAAGCTCGGGTACTCGAGCTGCAGCATCGACCACACCGAGGCCGCGATGGTGGCCTCCTCGTTGTACGCCGGGACCACCACGGTGATGGGCGGCTCGAGCCCCGAGAAGGCGGCGGGGAGCGCCATGGCGGACCGCGCCTCGGCGCTGGCGCCGATGACGCGGATGGAGACGACGTCCAGGACGAGGTAGACGACGTGCAGGCAGACGAACCAGGCCAGGAACCCCCACTGCGCCAGGAGGAGGAGGTCGTGGCCGCTCATGCGGGGGTCTCGGCCAGGACGTGGGCGACGATGTCGCGTGCGAACCGGTCCCCGAGGCCCTGCGCCAGGGCCGCGATCTCGGCGCGGCCGCCGAAGCGGCCGGAGAGGAGCGCCTGGGCCGCCCGGTATCGCACCCACCACTCGCGGTCGGAGAGCATCCGCACCAGCGCCGGGCGCTCGCCCGGCCCGCCGATGCGCCCGAGCGCCGCCGCCGCCTGGGTGCGCACCGGCCAGGCCGGGTGGCGGGCGAGGTCGGCCACCCGGGGGAGCAAGGCCGCGCCCTGCACGTGGCGAAGCGCGCCCGCCAGGGCGTCGGGGTCGGCGGCGCTGGACAGCACCGTCGTCACGATGGCGTCTCTCGAGGGGCCGTCGAGGAGCGCCACCAGGGGGAGCAGGCGGTGCAGCTCCGGCGCGGAGAGGTGCCGGGCGGAGTCGGCCAGGGCCCGCGCCAGCCGCGACGTGTCGGCCTCCTCCAGCGCCGTCGCCAGCTGCGCCAGGGGCCAGTCGGGCCGGGAGCGGATGCGGGCCCAGATGGCGTCGGTGGCCCGCGCCGGATCGATGTGGGCCAGGGCGCGCGCGGCGGCCAGGCACAGCGGGGTGCGCCGGTCGTCGAGGAAGGCGAGGACCCGGTCGAAGTCGGCGGCCTTGCCCAGGTAGCCCAGCGTCCGCAGCGCCAGGATCCGATCCAGCCCGTCGCCGTCCCGGAGGCGGCGCAGCGCCACCGCCCGGCCGCCCACCGCTCGCGCCAGCTGGTTGAGGCCCGCGCGCGGAGGGCCGCGCAGGCCGCCCTGCACCTGGTTCCAGAGCAGGAGGAACGTGGTCTCGTCGGCGGCTGCCAGGGGGGGCGGGCTCACCTCCTCGCCCAGCGCCGCGCCGAAGACCAGCGGCCTCCAGGCCTCCAGGAACCGCTCGGCGCGCCGCTCGCGCCGGATCCTTCCGCGGCGCATCCACAGGAGCTGCAGCGCCAGCCCGACCGTGAGGGCCACCGACAGCAGGCCGGCGCCCAGCGCCGCCTGGACCAGGGGGTCAGGTCCGGAGGCGAACCCCAAGGCTGCCTCCGGCGCGGGTGGTGAGGCCCTCGAGGCGCTGGACGCCGAGCTCCCAGGTGACCGCCCAGCGGGAGCCGAGCTCCTGCACCCCGCCGGCGGCGACGGCCCAGGTGCGGAAGCCCGCCACCCGGAGATCCTCCGTGACGGAGAGCTCTCGGCCCGCCGCGGCGGAGATCCCGGCCCGGCTCCGCTCGCCGTAGAGCCGATCGAGGAAGAGGCGGGCGCTCCCGCTCGTCGTGCGGTGGATGAGGGCGGCGTAGCCGGTGCCGCCCGCCCTCCAGGCGCCGAAGTAGCGCTCCAGGCCCAGGCTGCCCAGGCCCGTGTCGACGGGCCCCTGCGGGATCCGGTAGCGGGACCAGCGACCTCTCGCCGAGGCGACGAAGCCGCCGCCGATCGCGAGATCCGCCTCCAGGGCGGCCGTCCACGCCGGCGCCACCTCGTGCGTCGGGCTGGCGCTGGCCTCGGCCGCGAGGGTCCACAGGGGCCCGAGGGGCGCCGCCGCGCCGGCGCGCAGCTCGGCGTCCCGCCGGCCGAAGCGCTCCTGCCCACGCGCCCCGGCCTGGAGGCGGGCGCGGTCCTCGCGCTCCCAGGCGACGCCGAGCGAGAGCGAGCGCCAGTCCGAGAACCCCTGGGTGAGGTGCTCCTGGCCGTAGCTCGCCTCCACCTCCGCCGCGAGGGCCGGGGCGGCGGCGGCGGCGAGCAGCAGGGCCAGGGCCCCGCGCGTCATCCGGCCCCCGCGGGCAGGCCCCGGACCGCGGCCACGAGCACCTGCGGGTGGAAGGGCTTCACCAGGTAGGCCCTCACGCCCAGGGAGCGGGCGCGCTCCGCGTCCTCGGGCCGCGAGCGGGCCGTGAGCATGACCACGGGCACGTCGCGCCAGCGGGCGTCGGCGCGGATGGCCGCGGCCACCGCGAACCCGTCGATGTAGGGGAGCATGACGTCCAGCACCACCGCCGTCGCCGGCTCGTGCGCGGCCACGTGGTCCAGGGCGGAGCGGCCGTCCCGGAGCACAGTGGGCTCGAAGCCCTCGCGGCGGAGGACGGCCCCGACGAGGCCGGCGACGTTGACGTCGTCGTCCACGACGAGGACCGGTACGCTGGGCCTGGGTGTCATGGGGCGCGAGCGGCAGGTCCGCGCGAGGCGGCCTCCTCCCGGCAACGCCGAGGGCGTGCCTGCCCCACTCTCGCACGGGGGCCCGGGATGGCCACCTTTTCGACCTCGCTCCGGGGGCGGCCGCCCGTCTCACCCCGCGGAGCCGCCGGCGCCCTCCTTCCCCAGCCGCGCGTGCAGCCGCTCCAGCGCGCCGAGGAGGTCCGGCCGCAGCGACAGCACCGGCAGCAGCGGGTCGTCCTTCAGGCGGCGGAGCCGCGCCGGCATGGTGCGGATGGTGAACCGGGCCGGGTCGAGCCTCGCGTTCACCTCGCTCCAGCGGAGCGGCGCGGACACCGGCGCGCCGGGGCGCGGCCGCACGCAGTAGGGGGCGGCGATGGTCTTCCCCTGCCCGTTCTGGAGCGTGTCCACGTACACCCTGCCGCCGCGCCCGCCGGTGGCGCGCACCATGGTGGCGATCGCCGGGAGCTCCTCGCACAGGGTGCGGCCCAGGAGCCCGGCCATCTGGCGCGACTGCTCGTGGGTGAGCTGGCCGCCGAGCGGCACCAGGACGTGCAGCCCGGCCTGCCCGGTGGTCTTGGCGAAGCAGGGGAGCTCGAGGTCGTCGCACAGCCGCCTCAGGGCGCGCGCGATCTCCACCACGTGGCGGAAGGGCGCCTCCTTGGGATCGAGGTCCACCACGCACCAGTCCGGCCGCCCCAGCTCGGGGGCGCGGCTCGACCACACGTGGACCGGGATGGTCCCCAGGTTGGCGAGGAACAGCAGCGTGCGCTCGTCGTCGCAGACGAAGTGATCGACCTCCGCGCCCCGCTCCTCGCTCCAGACCTTGACGCGGCGCACCCAGGCCGGCGTCCACTCGGGCGCGTCCTTCTGGAAGAACGACTTGCCGCGGATGCCGTCGGGATACCGGGTGAGCACCAGCGGCCGGTCCCGGAGGAAGGGGAGCATGAAGGGCGCGGCGGCGCGGTACCAGTCCACCAGGTCGCCCTTGGTGTAGCCGTCCTCGGGGAAGAAGACCTTGCCCAGGTTGGAGAAGACAGGCTGCTCGGCTCCCCGCTCGCCCTCCGGGCCCGCGCCGCCTGCCCCGGGCGCAGGGCGCTCGGCGCCCGGGGCCGGGGGGCCCGCGGCCATCGGCTGCGCGCCGGGGGCCGGGGTCGCGGCCGCCAGGGGCTCCTCCCCCTCCCGGGCGCACTCGTCCGGCCGCTTGTCCTCGCGCAGCCGGACGAAGGCCGGGTGCCGGAGCAGCCCCTCCTCGGTCACCTCCAGGAACCGGACCTCGACGCAGAGGCCGGGCTCGACCCAGACGTTCCCCTTCCCCTGCGGCACCGGCCCGGCGCAGGGCGGCTCCGGGATGCGGCGCGGCTCCAGGCGCGCCCGCAGGTCCGCCAGCTCCCGGTCGCTGAAGCCGGTCCCCACGCTCCCGGCGTAGACCAGCCCCGAGCCGTCGTGCACCGCCACGTGGAGGGCTCCCAGGCCCACCCGCCCCGGTCCGCCCGGCTCGGTGTAGCCCACCACGGCGAAGTCGCCGGTCCGCTCGGCGCGGACCTTGAGCCAGGCGGGCGAGCGCCCCTCGCGGTAGGGAGCGTCGGCGCGCTTGGCCACCATGCCCTCCAGCCCCTGGGCCCGGACCGCGGCGAAGAAGGCCTCCCCCTGCCCCTCGACGTGATCCGCGTAGCGGACCGGACCCTCGCGCGGGAGGAGCTTCCGCAGCGCCTCCTTCCGGTCCGAGAGCGGGAGCCCGCGCAGGTCGAGCTCCCCGAGGGCCAGCAGGTCGAAGGCCACCAGCGTCGCCGGCTCGGCCACCGCCGCGCGGGCGGCCGCGGCCGGGTCGAGCCGCGCGCGCCGCTGCAGCCGCTGGAAGGCCGGCCTTCCCTCCTCGTCCAGGACCACGATCTCGCCGTCGAGCAGGAAGCGCTCGCAGGGGAGCGCCCGGAGGCCCTGGGCGATCTCCGGCCAGGCCGCCGTTCCGTCGGCGCCGCTGCGGTAGGAGAGGCGCACCTCGCCGCCGCGGCGCGCGGCCAGGGCCCGCCAGCCGTCCCACTTGAGCTCGAAGAGCCAGCCCGCGCCGGAGAACGGGTCGCCGCGCGACTCGGCCAGCATGGGCCGGACCGCGGCCGGGTCGACCGGGCGGCGCGGCGCCCCCCGGCGGACGAGGTCGGCCTCGATCTCCGCCGAGCGGCCCGGGCCGGGGGCCAGCTCCTCCAGCGTGCGACCCGAGAGCACCGAGCTCTCGGAGGGAGCGTGGGCCCTTCCCGGGTCGGCGAAGGCGTCGCGGTGCTTGATGAGGAGCCACTCCCTGGGGCTGCGCCGGGTCCGCACCAGGGTCCACTCGCCGCGCAGCTTGTAGCCGTGCAGCGTGAAGACCAGCTTCCCCCGCTCGAGTCCGGCCTCGGCGTCGCCCTCGGGGCGCCAGGAGCCACGGTCCCAGACGATGACCGGCCCGGCCCCGTACTCGCCCCGGGGGATCACGCCCTCGAAGTCGGTGTACTCCACGGGGTGGTCCTCCACCTGCACCGCCAGCCGCTTGTCCGCCGGGTCGGCGCTCGGCCCCATGGGCACGGCCCAGGACTTGAGGACCCCGCCCCATTCCAGCCGGAAGTCCCAGTGGAGGCGCCGCGCTGCGTGCTTCTGCACCACGAAGCGCAGGCCGGCGGCGTCAGGCCCGCTCTCCCGGTGAACGGCCCCGAAGGGTTCCGGGGTCCGGGAGGCGGCGCGCTTGGCGCGATATCGGGCCAGCGGGTCGGATACGGGCTTCGGCGCCACCGGGCCCATATAATGCCGCCATGGCGCCGCGATCGATCGCCTCCGGAACCATCTCCTTCGGCCTGGTCTCGATCCCGGTCAAGCTCTACGCCGCCACCGAGGCCTCGGCGGGCATCTCCTTCAACCTCCTCCACGCGAAGTGCGGCTCGCGGCTCAAGCAGCAGTACGTCTGCCCCCAGGACGGCGAGGTGGTGCCGCGCGACGCGATGGTGAAGGGGTACGAGTTCCAGGAGGGGAAGTACGTCACCTTCTCCGCCGAGGAGCTGAAGGCGCTGGAGCAGGCCTCCACCCAGGCCATCGAGATCGCCGAGTTCGTCCCGGCCGAGAAGGTGGACGCGGTCTACTTCGAGAAGGCCTACTTCCTCGGGCCGGAGAAGGGGGGCGCCAAGGCCTACCGCCTCCTGGCGGAGGCGCTGCGCCGCGCCGGCAAGGCCGCGGTGGCGCGCTACGCCGCCCGGGGCAAGCAGTACCTGGTGCTCATCCGCCCGGCCAGCGGCCGCCTGGTGATGCAGCAGCTCTACTACGCCGACGAAGTGCGCCGGGTGGAGGAGATCCCGGTGGACGAGGCGGAGCTCAAGGAGCCCGAGGTGCAGCTGGCGCTGCAGCTGGTGGAGCAGACGGCCTCCGAGGAGTTCCACCCGGAGAAGTACCAGGACGGGGTGCGCCAGCGGGTCCTCGAGGCCATAGAGCGCAAGGTCGCCGGCCAGGAGATCGCCCTGGCCCCCACCGAGGAGCCGCGGGCCCAGGTCATCGACCTCATGGAGGCCCTGAAGGCGAGCCTGGCCGCGGCGCCGCGGAAGCCCGGCCCCGCACCCGCCTCCTCCGAGCCGGAGGCCGAGGCGACCGCCGCCGACCGCAAGCCGCCCAAGCGGGCGCGGCGCGAGGCGCCGGCCGCGGAGGCGAAGGGCAAGGGCGGGCGGTAGTCGGAGCCTCGGCTCCGGCGTCAGCGGGGACGGCGGGTGCGCCTCCCGCTCGCGGCCTTGAG
>DATIFE010000078.1:0-6498 GCA_035455425.1 Anaeromyxobacteraceae bacterium
GCGCAGGATCAGGCGCCGCTGCTCCGCGCCGAGACCGACGAGGAGCGGACCAGGAAGCTCACCATCACCCAGCGCATCGTGAAGATGTCGGTGGCCGAGAAGATCAAGCTCGCCACCCTGGGGAACAAGGAGGCGCGCACCATCCTCCTGCGCGACGCCAACAAGCTGGTCTGCATGGCGGCGGCCACCAGCCCCCGGATCACCGAGGGCGAGATCACCATGCTGGCCAACTCGCGCACCACCAACGCCGACGTGCTCCGCTACATCTACACCCACCGCGACTTCCTCCGGAGCTACGCCCTCCGGCTCTCGCTGGTGAAGAACCCCAAGGTGCCCCTTCCCACGGCGCTGCGGTTCCTCCAGAGCCTCCAGGAGCGCGACATCAAGGATCTCGCCCGCGACCGCAACGTGCCGCAGACGGTGATGGCCCAGGCCAAGGCCTACGTGATGAAGAAGGAAGCGGCCATGAAGGGAAAGGCGGACAAGTAGGCCGCGCATGCGGATGGCCCGGGCGGTGTGGATCTCGGTCGCGACCTTCGCCTCGCGGCTGCTGGGCCTGGTGCGCGATCAGCTCTTCGCCGCCGTGGTGGGCGCCAACGCCTTCTCCGACGCCTTCGTCGCCGCCTTCCGCATCCCCAACCTCCTGCGCGACCTTTTCGCCGAGGGGGCGCTCTCGTCGGCCTTCGTCCCCACCTTCGCCCAGTACCGGCAGGACCGGGGGGCCGAGGAGGCCTTCCGGCTGGCGAACCTGGTCGCCGGGCTGGTGCTGGCGGTGGTCGGCGGCCTCTCCCTCGCCGGCATCCTCCTGGCCGGCCCCGTGGTCCGGCTGGTGGCCCCCGGGTTCACCGGCGACCAGTCGCTCCTCGCCGCCGACCTGACGCGCATCATGATGCCGTTCCTGCTGCTCGTGTCCCTGTCGGCTTCGGCCATGGGGATGCTCAACGCCCAGGGCCGCTTCACCGCGCCGGCGCTGGCCCCGGCGCTCTTCAACGTCGGGTCCATCGCGGTCGGGATCGCGCTCTGGGCGGCGGGGGCCGGCCCGCGCGCGGCAGTGGTCGGCTGGTCGATCGGGACGCTGCTCGGCGGCCTGCTGCAGGTCCTGGTGCAGGCCCCCTCGCTCCTGGCCACCGGCTACCGCTTCCGGCCGCGGCTCGCCGGCGCGCTGCGGGAGCCGGGCGTCCGGCGCATCGCCGGGCTCATGGGCGCCGCGGTGGTGGGCCTCTCGGCCACGCAGGTGAACATCGTCGTCAACACCATCTTCGCCTCGCAGGAGAGCCGCGCCGTCACCTGGCTCAACTTCGCCTTCCGGCTGATGCAGTTCCCGCTGGGCGTCTTCGGGGTGGCCATCGCCACCGTCGCCGGGGCCGGCGTGGCCCGGCAGGCGGCGGCGCGCGACCTCCCCGCCGTCCGCGAGACGCTGGGCCAGGCCATGCGGCTGGTCGCCTTCCTCAACGTGCCGTCGGCGGCCGGGCTGCTGGTGCTGGCCTCGCCCATCATCGCCGTCATCTACCAGCACGGGCGCTTCTCGGCGGACGACACCTCGGGCACGGCGCAGGCGCTGGCCTTCTACGCGGTGGGCCTGTACGCCTACTCGGGCGTCAAGGTGCTGGCCCCGGCCTTCTACGCGCTCGACGAGGCGCGCATCCCGGTGCTGGGGAGCATCCTGGGCATGGCGGCCAACGTGGGGCTCAACCTGGCGCTCCACCCGGTGCTGGGCTACCGCGGCGTGGCCCTCGGGACCTCGCTGGCGGCCGGCGCCAACTTCGCGGTCCTGGCCGTGGCCTGGAAGACGCGCCACGGCGGCTTCGGCCCCTCCGGCATCTGGCGCCAGCTCGGCCGGGTGGGCCTGGCCACGGCGGCGCTGGCCGCCGCCGCCTGGGGGGCGCACGCGCTGCTCCTCCCCCTGGCGCCGCCGCGCGGCATCTCCCGCCAGGCGCTGCTGGCCTTCGTCCCCATCCTGGCGGGCGCCGGGGCCTACCTCCTCGCCGCGCGCCTGATGGGCGTGCGGGAGCTCGCCGACCTGTGGGGGGCGCTGCGCCGGAGGGCGGCGCGGGAGTGAGCCGGGGCCCGGCTACTCCCGCCGCGGCGCCGGCTCGCCCGGCTCCTTGGGAGGAGTGGCGGCGATCCGCTCGTCGAGGAGCTGCAGCGCGATGGCCAGCGCCTTGCGCGTCTTCTCGCGGATCTTCTCGTCGCCCTTGATCTTCTGGTAGGCCTTGACGATCCGCTCCTCGTGCTTGGCGTTCACCGCCTCGAGCTCCTGGAGCCGCTTCTGGGCCTCGGCCACCCGCTTCTCGGCGTCGTCCCGGGTCGCGTCGAGCGCCGCCCGCGACGTCTCGAGGTCGGCCTGGGCCGCGTCCAGCTGGCTGCGCAGGCCCGAGGCCTCCGCCTCGAGCGCGGCCACCTGCGCCGCCTTGAGGCTCGCCGTCTGGGCGGTCTCCTCCGCCTGCAGCCGCAGCGCGGTCAGCTGCTCCTCGAGCCGGGCGACCCGCTCGGAGGCCCCGTGGTCCCGCTCCTCGAGCTGGGCGGCGCGCTCGGAGGCCTGGCGGGCCTTCTCCTCCCCCTGGCGCACCGCCTCCTCGGCCTGGCGCAGGCGCTCCTCGGTGTCGCGCCGCCCCTGGGCCTCGCGCTCCGCCGCGGCGCGCGCGGTCTGCAGCTCCGCCTCGTGGCCCTTGGCCCGGTCCCGGGAGTGGGCCAGCTCGATGAGCAGCTCGGACACCCGCTCCCGCAGCCGCTGGGCGTCGGGCTCGCCGGACGGCGGCGGCGGCGCCGCCGGGGGCTCGTCGCCCAGCGCGCCGCCGGCGAGGTCGACGCCCTCTCCCGCCTCCTCGGCCCCCAGCGCCGCCAGCGCCCGGTCGGCCTCCTCGCCGAGCTTGTCGATCTCGCCGTGGCCCACGGCCTCGTCCTCGGGGGGCAGCAGCTCCGCCGCCGCGCGCAGCTCCTCGCCGCCCACCGGCCGCTCGTCGGCGCCCGCGGCTCCCTCGTCCGGCGGCCGTCGCAGGGCCGGGAGGGGCGGGGCCTCGGCCCGCGGCTCCCCGGCGATGCTGTCGAAGGCGCTGTCGAGCAGCCTGAGGTCCTCGTCCTCGGCCGGCAGCGCGTCGGAGGGGCGCACGCGCTCGCCCTCGGGGATGAGCGGGATCTCGCCCGAGAGCTCCTCGACGTCGTCGAGCGTCACCATCTCCTCGCCCGGCGCGTCGGGGAGGTGGAGGAGCGCGCCCAGCTTCGCCAGCAGGGCGGCGGGCGCGTAGGGCTTGATGAGGTAGTCGTCGGCCCGCGCCTTGAGCTTCCGGTGGGCCTCGAAGGTCTCCTCGGTGGCCTCGGCGCTGGTGAGCACCACCGGGATGGCGCGGAGCGCCTCGTCCTTCTTGAGCTTCTGGCACACCGAGTAGCCCGACATCCGCGGCAGCTCCACGCAGAGCACCACGGCATCCGGGCGCCCGTCGCGGGCCAGCTCCAGGCCCTCCTTGCCGTCGCCGGTGACGCGGACCTCGAGGCCGCGCGCCTCGAGCACCCGGGTGAGCTCCGACGCGATGGCCGCGTCGTTCTCGATGAGGAGGATCTTCTTGGACATGGAGCTCCCGGCCCTCGGCCGGCGAGAAGTGCCAAGCCCAAAGGAAGCCTGGGAAAATCTTAGCGGTCAGCCGCGAGCCCTGTCAAAGAAAGGCTCGCCGCCGCTCACCGCTGGGGCGCCAGCGCCGACTCGACGAGGTGCTCCAGGTCCTGCTCGTCGAGGTCGGAGACCAGGGAGTAGACGATGGTGTGCTTGCGCCACACCACCACGTTGTAGCCGCGCGCGTTGGCGACCCGCACCGTGGCGGGGCCCACGTGCATCTCGCGCCCCCCGCCGCCGAAGCGCCGGTCGGGGTCCTCGACCATGAAGAGCCCCATCTGGCCGTGCGGCAGCTCGTAGCGGATGTAGACCGCCGTCCGGTCCTGGATGTTCGAGATGCGGCCGCCCAGGATGCGCACGCCGGCCTGCCGGAACTCGGGCGGCCGGGCGTTGAAGTCCACCCGGTCCCGGATCCAGCGGGTCACCGCCTCCGGAGCCACCGAGGCGGCGGTGAAGTCGAGCGGCAGGCTGCGGCTGTGCGAGGCGGCGACCGCCTGGGGCAGCGCGTCGTCGTCGCGGGTGGTGGCCACCACCAGCAGGGCGCCGGCGGCGCAGGCGACGGCGGCGGCCACGGGCAGCGGCGCCAGCACCCGGCGGTACCAGGGGACGTGCTCGCGCCGGAGCGCCGCCGACACCCCGGCGCGCAGCGCGGCCGGGGCGGTGCCCAGGGAGGCGCCCGGCCCCAGGGCCTCGCGGAGCTTGCGGCGCACCACCTCGCGGGTGCGGGCCAGGGCCTCGACCGAGCGCCGGCAGCCCTCGCAGGTGGCGAGGTGCGCGGCGGCCTCGGCGCGCTCGCGCTCGTCGAACTCCCCGTCGAGCAGCGCCTCCGCGGAGCGCGTGAGCTCGGCGCAGTCCATGGCGGGGCGGGTGTCGGGGTCGAGCGGCATGGCGGTCACTTGGTGCGCCGGCGGCGGAAGGCCTCCAGGTCGATGCTGCCGTCCCCGCGCTCCGGAAGGTAGCCGGCCTCGGCGGCGTAGGAGAAGAGCGACTTCTCCAGCAGGCGGCGCCCGCGGAACAGGCGGCTCATCACCGTGCCCACCGGGATGTCGAGGATGTCGGCGATCTCCTTGTACGAGAAGTCCTGCAGGTCGGCGAGGATCACCACCAGGCGGAAGTCGATGGGGAGGGCGTCCACGGCCCGGACGACCTCGTCCGAGACCAGCCGGTCGAGGAGGTGCCGCTCGGGGTCGGCGGCGTGCTCCGAGGCGGCCCGGGAGACGAACTGGTCGGTGACCGCCTCGCGCTCCGGTCCCTCCACCAGGGTGCGCTCCTTCACCGAGCGCCGGTACCGGTTGATGAAGGTGTTGGTGAGGATCTTGAAGAGCCAGGCGCGGAAGTTCGTGCCGCGCTCGAACTTGTCGAAGAAGCGGTAGGCGCGCAGCACCGCGTCCTGGACCAGGTCCTCCGCGTCGCGGGCGTTGCGCGTGAGCCGCATCGCCGAGGCGTAGAGGGCGTCGAGCTGGCCCTGTGCCAGCTCCTCGAACTCGGTCCGGGTCCGGTCGCTCTGGCGCCTGAGGTCGAACATCCGTTCGGAAGCTCCCTGAGTCTAGCGGCTGCGGCGCCGACGCGCTCCGGCCCGATTTTCCACGTGAAAACGGGTGCGCCGGGGCGGCAATTCCCGCTCCGGACGCCGCCGCGCCCGAGCCCGGCAAGCCGTCGGAAGGACGAGGGAAAAGGAGCGTGTTATGGATCGCGCCATGCCCCTGCGCGGCCCGCGCCTGCTCTTCGCCGACGAGAAGGGGGTGGTCTACGATCACCCCCGGCTGCTCGCCGCGGCGCGCAGCGGCGACGAGGTGCTCTTCCCCGGGGAGCGGCCGGCGCCGCTGCCGGAGGGGGCCGCGCTCTGCCTCCTCCCCGGCCGGCGGCCGGTGGGCTTCGACCCGGCGACCGGCGAGGCGGTGACGCTCCACGAGGCCACCGCGGGGGGGCGGACCTTCGCCCCCTGCGCCGTCGGCGCCACCCTGCCGCCGGGGTGGACCCGCTCGCTGCTGCCGGCCGCGGCGCGGCCGGCGCCCTTTCGCGCCGAGCCCCCGGCCCTGCCGCAATGGGCCTACACCGCCGCCGCCCTGGGCGCCCGCGGGCCGGTGGCCTGGGCGCTCCACACCGATCGCAGGACGCACTGGAGCCCTCGCCGCCACTCCACGCCCGACCTGGCGAGGCGCGTCGAGCGGCGGCTGGCGCGGAGCGCCAACCCCGTCTACCGGCAGCTCTCTCGCTGCGCCACCGAGTGGAGCTGCTTCACGGCCCAGAACACCTTCTACGGCCGCGACGAGGCGGCCATCCCCTCCTCCTCGGCCTGCAACTCCTCCTGCGTGGGGTGCCTCTCGGAGCAGGCGGCGGGGCTGCCCCCGGCGTCCCACGAGCGGATCCGCCGGCCGCCCACGGCCGAGGAGATGGCCGAGGTGGCGGCCGAGCACCTGGCCCGGGCCTCCGGCCGGGTCATGGTCTCCTTCGGGCAGGGGTGCGAGGGGGAGCCGCTCCTCCGCTGGAGGGAGATCGCCCGGGCCATCCGGCTGGCCCGCGCCGCGACGCCGCGGGGCAGCGTCAACGTGAACACCAACGGCTCCTCGCCGCGGGCCCTGGCCGCGCTGTGCGACGCCGGCCTCGACGCCTGCCGCATCTCGCTCAACAGCGCCTCCGAGGACCTCTACACCGCCTACTACCGGCCCCAGGGCTACGTCCTCGGCGAGGTGGTCGCCTCGATGCGCATCGCCAAGGACCGGGGCGTCTACCTGGCGCTGAACCTGCTCACCTTCCCGGGCGTCACCGACCGCGAGGGGGAGGTGGAGCGGCTCTGCCGGCTGGTCGAGGAGGTGGGGGTGGACCAGGTGCAGACCCGGCCGCTGGCCATCGACCCGGACGTCTACATGGCCGTGGCCCGCGGCCGGGGC
>DATIFE010000079.1:0-11365 GCA_035455425.1 Anaeromyxobacteraceae bacterium
GGCGCGCCCGGCCCGGCGCCGGCCCGGGCGCCGTCGCAGCTCGCGGCGGGCACGGCGCTCGACGACTTCCGGAAGGCACAGGGGGACTGCTTCGAGGCCAAGGCGCCCGCCCGCATCGGCCAGCGCGAGGGGAAGCCCCTCGAGGGCGAGGCCTGGGGGCTCCGGGACGACGAGGCCTGCCGCAAGGCGCATCCCGCCGAGGTGGGAAGGCTGGTGCTGTTCGCCGACGGCAAGCTGGTGGAGGTCCGCGAGGCCGGCGAGGCCAAGGCCACGGCGGTGACGCAGGCGGTGAAGGGCGTCGTGGGAAAAGACGGGACCCCGGTGCTGCCACCGGGGACCAAGCTCCCTCCCGGCGCGACCCTGAAGTGGAGCCCGCCCGCGGCGAAGCCGCAGCCCCCGCCCGCGCCCCCGCCCGGTCGATGAGCGGCCGGCTCTTCGTCGCCGCCATGGGGGCGCTGCCCAAGCACGCCCTCTCCCGCCTCGCCGGCGCCGCCACGCGGGCCAGGCTCCCCGGGCCGCTCCTCCGCGCGGCCATGCGCGGCTTCGCGGCGCGGTACGGCGTCGACCTCTCGGAGTCCCCGCCGCTCGAGAGCTACCGGACGTTCGGCGAGTTCTTCGCCCGGCCCCTGCTGCCCGGCCGCCGGCCCATCGCCCCGGGCGCCGAGGTGGTGGTCTCCCCCGTGGACGGCGTGGTCTCGGAGGCGGGGATCGCCGCCGGGGGCCGCCTGGTCCAGGCCAAGGGCGTCGAGTACGCCGCCGAGGAGCTGCTGGCCGACGCGCCGCTGGCGCGGCGCCTCGCCGGCGGGGCCTTCGCCACGCTCTACCTCTCGCCGCGCGACTACCACCGCATCCACTTCCCGCTCGGGGGCCGGGTCACCGGCTGGCGCTACGTGCCCGGCTCGCTCTGGCCCGTGAACCCGGCCTCGGTCGCGAACGTGCCGGGCCTCTTCGCCCGGAACGAGCGGCTGGTGACGGTGATGGAGACCCCGCTCGGCCTGTGCGCCGTGGTGGCGGTGGGCGCGACCGTCGTCGGTCGGGTGCGGGCCCTCTACGACCCCGAGGTGCCGCTCACGAACCTCCCCGGCGCCGTGCCGCGGAGCCACGACTACGCCGCGCCCTTCGCCGCCGAGAAGGGGGCCGAGATGGGCGCCTTCGAGATGGGGTCGACGGTCATCCTGCTCTTCGAGCCGGGCCGGGTGGCGCTCTCGTCGGCGGTGGTCCCGGGCGCGCGCGTCCGCGTCGGGGAGGCCATCGGCGGCAAGCCGCCGCCCGGCTCGCGCTAGGGCGCGGCCCGCCGGCGAGGACCCCGACCGCCGCCCGGGCCCCGGCCCGCGCATCGGCGCCCCGGCCCCGCGCGTCCCCGCGCATTCCCACGCACCGCGCCGCGCGCTACTTCCCATGGCGCGAGGAGGTTGCCATGGGCAGCGACGAGCGGGGACGCGTGGCGCGCGGGACGAGGCGGCTGGCCCGGGACGACGTCCTGGCGATCGAGCCGGGGCCGGGCGGCGTGGTCCTGCGCGCGCTCGCCGGGACCGTCCTGGCGACGCAGTCGGGGGACCCGCAGGACCACGTCCTCGAGGCGGGCGCCTCGGTCTGCCTGGCGGGACGCGGGCGGATCGCGGTGTGGGCCCTCGAGCCGGCCGCGGTGGAGGTCCGCCCGGCCGAGGCCTTCCCGCGCGCCGCCTGAGCCGGCCGGGCCGGGTACCGTGGGCCGGGGAGCCGTGCTAGAACCCGCCCCCGGATGCGGATCAACGGCGTCAAGGGGATGAACGACATCCTGCCCGGCGAGATCGGCCGCTGGCAGGAGATGGAGGCGCTGGCCCGCGAGCTCTTCGGGCTGTACGGCTACCGCGAGGTGCGCACCCCGGCGGTGGAGCACGCCGCGGTCTTCGCCCGCGGCGTCGGCGCCGACACCGACATCGTCCAGAAGGAGATGTACTCCTTCGAGGACAAGGGCGAGGAGCTGCTCTGCCTGCGCCCCGAGGGCACCGCCGGGGCGGTGCGCGCCTTCGTGGAGCACGGGGTCCACGTCGAGGGTCCGCAGAAGTGGCTCTACCTCGGGCCCATGTTCCGCCGCGAGCGGCCGCAGAAGGGGCGCTACCGCCAGTTCCACCAGATCGGCGTGGAGGCCTTCGGCATCGCCGAGCCCGCCATCGACGTCGAGCAGATCGCCATGCTGGACCACTTCCTGGCCCGGCTCGGCGTGCGCGCCACCCTGAAGCTCAACTCCGTCGGCGACGCCAGCTGCCGCCCGGCCTACCTGCAGGACCTGCAGGCCTGGCTGCGGGCGCGCAAGGAGCAGCTCTGCCCCGAGTGCAACCAGCGCCTGGAGCGGAACCCGCTCCGCGTCCTCGACTGCAAGGTGCCCGCCTGCCAGCCGGTGCTGGCGGCGGCGCCGCGGCTGCTGGAGCGGCTCTGCCCGGGCTGCGCCGCGCACCACCGGGCGGTGACCGCCGGCCTCGGGGCGCTGGGCGTGGCCTACGAGATCGAGCCGCGCCTGGTGCGCGGCCTCGACTACTACGTCCGCACCGCCTACGAGTTCGAGAGCGATGCGCTCGGCGCCCAGGCGGCGGTGGCCGGCGGCGGCCGGTACGACCGCCTGGTGGAGACGCTGGGCGGGCCGCCCACCCCCGGCATCGGCTTCGCGCTCGGGCAGGAGCGGCTGGCGATGATGATGGCGGCGGCGGGGCGGCCCGTTCCCGCGGCGGCGCCGCTGGTGTTCTTCGTCTCGGCCGACGAGGAAGGGGCCCGCGAGGCGCTGGTCCGCGCCGCGCAGCTCCGCAGGGCCGGGGTCGCCTGCGACCTCGACGCCCGCGGCGGGAAGCTGGCGCGCCAGTTCAAGCAGGCGGAGCGCGTCGGGGCCCGCTACGCCGTGGTGATCGGCGGGAACGAGGTGGCGAGCGGCCAGGCGAAGCTCAAGGACCTCTCCACCCGCGAGGAGACGCCCGTCGCGCTGTCGGAGCTGGCCGTCCGCTTCGCCCCGGGCCGGGGCTAGTGCACAATGGCGGGCATGCGACTCGCCGCCGCCGCCCTGGCCGCCTGGCTCGCCCTCCCGTCGCTGGCCGACGACGACCTCCCGGCGGAGGGCCAGCCGGCCCCGAGCTTCCAGCTCCGCGCCCTCAACCCCGAGGAGGCCGGCCGCGACTTCGTCCGGCTGGATCGCTTCGCCGGGGAGGAGCCGGAGGACCCGGGGAGCCGCGTGGTGCTCCTCAGCTTCTTCGCCTCCTGGTGCGGCCCGTGCCAGAAGGAGATGCCGCTGCTGGAGCAGCTCCACCGCAGGTACCGCGACCGGGGCCTCCGGGTGATCTCGGTGGACATCGACCGGGAGGAGTCGGGGATCGCCGAGGCCCGGCGGCAGATCCGGGCGGCGCGCGTCACCTACCCGGTGCTCTCCGACCGCTTCAACCTGCTGGCGCGCCGCTACCTCGGCGACAAGTCGCCCCTGCCGTCGGTCTTCCTGGTGCGCCGCGACGGCACCATCGCCCGCATCGAGCGGGGCTACGGGAGGGACGCCTCGACCTTCCTCACCCGCGAGGTGCAGGGAGCGCTCGGGATCTCCGCGGGCGAGCCCGCCGCGCGCAAGTAGGCGGCGCGTGATCGCCGTCGCCGTCGTCACCGGCCCCACCGCCTCGGGGAAGACCGGGCTGGCGATCGAGCTGGCGCGCCGGCTCGGCGGCGAGATCGTCTCCGCCGACTCGCAGCAGCTCTACCGCGGGCTCGACGTGGGCACGGCCAAGCCCACCGCCGAGGAGCGGGCGGCGGCGCCGCACCACCTGCTGGACGCCGCCGATCCCGGGGAGGGGATGGACGCCGCGCGCTACCTCCTCCTCGCCGACCGGGCCATCGCCGACATCGCCGAGCGGGGCCGGCTCCCCATCGCCTGCGGCGGCACCGGCCTCTACCTCCGGGCCCTGCTCCACGGCGTGGCCGAGGCGCCCCCGCGCGACCCGGGCCTGCGCGCCGCCCTGGAGGCGGAGGCGGCCCGCCGGGGGCGCCCGGCGCTCCACGCGCGGCTGGCGGTGGTCGATCCCGAGGCCGCGGCCCGGATCGGCCCCAACGACCTGGTGCGGATCGTGCGGGCGCTGGAGATCGCCCGGGGCGGGAGGACGCAGTCCCGGCTCTTCGCCGAGCACGGCTTCCGGGGCGACCGCTACCGGCATCGCATCCTGGCGCTGGACCTTCCGCGGGAGGAGCTGCACCGGCGCATCGAGGAGCGGGTGGAGCGGATGTTCGCCGGGGGGATGCTGGACGAGGCGGCGGCGCTCCTGGCCCGCTTCGGCGAGCCGCTGCCGCCGCGGCTCCCCATCGGCTACGCCGAGGCGGCGCAGGTGGTGGCCGGGAAGCTCTCCCGCGCCGAGGCCGTCCGCAGGGTCCAGGTGGCCCACCGGCGCTACGCGCGGCGCCAGGTGATCTGGCTGCGGCGCGAGCCGGGGGTGGGGTGGATCCGGCCGCCCTTCGACGCCGGGGCGCTGGCCCTGCGGCTCGCCGACCTCCGGCCGCGCTGAGGGGTGCCCGGGACGGGCGCCGGGAGCATGCCAGCCCGGGGGCCTCGTGCTATAGAGGCGCCGTGTCCCGGACCACGTACTCGCTCGACTTCGAGCGGCCGCTCCTGGCCCTGGAGTCGAAGATCGAGGAGCTGAAGACGCTCTCGGGTGGCGCGGCGGTCGACTTCACCGAGGAGATCGTCAAGCTGGAGCGGAAGGCCAAGAAGCTCCAGGCCGAGATCTTCGGCGATCTGTCCCGCTGGCAGATCGTGCAGATGGCCCGGCACCCGAACCGCCCCTACTTCCTCGACTACCTGGCGGCGCTCTTCACCGACTTCTTCGAGATCGAGGGCGATCGCCGCTTCGCCGCGGACCGCGCCATCGTCTCCGGCTTCGCGCGCTTCGACGGCCAGCCGGTGGTGGTCATGGGCCACCAGAAGGGGCGGGGGACCAAGGACAACATGATGCGCAACTTCGGGATGGCCCGGCCCGAGGGCTACCGCAAGGCGCGGCGCATGTTCGACCTGGCCGAGCGCTTCCGGCTGCCGGTGCTGACCTTCATCGACACGCCGGGCGCCTACCCCGGCGTCGGCGCGGAGGAGCGCGGCCAGGCCGAGGCCATCGCCACCAACCTGGAGGTGATGGCCTCCCTCTCGGTCCCCTCGATCTCGGTGGTCATCGGCGAGGGGGCCTCGGGCGGCGCCATCGGCATCGGCGTGACGAGCCGCATCCTGATGCTGGAGTACGCCTGGTACAACGTCATCTCCCCCGAGAGCTGCAGCTCGATCCTCTACCGCGACGCCTCCAAGGCGCAGAAGTCGGCCGAGGCGCTGAAGCTCACGGCCCGGGACCTGATGGGCTTCGGCATCATCGACGAGATCGTGCGGGAGGCGCCCGGGGGCGCCCACCGCGACCCGGCGCTCACCGCCCGGAACGTGGGGGAGGCGGTGCGGCGCCACCTGGCGGATCTCCTGAGGCTGTCGCCGGAGCAGCTGGTCCGCGACCGCTACCAGAAGTTCCGGGCCATGGGCGTCTTCACCACCGAGGACTAGCTCGGGCGCGGGGCGGTCGCGGTCCCGGTGGCCGGCGACGACTTCGGGCCGCCTGCGGCGGCCCTACGCTCGGGGTGAGCGGTCCGTGGTCGAGGTGCCTGCCGGGTCGTGGTAAAGCTGCCCCCATGTCCCTCGTGCCCCCCTACGTCGAGACGCTCACCCCCTACCTCCCCGGCAAGCCCATCGAGGAGGTGGAGCGCGAGTACGGCATCTCCAACGTCGCCAAGCTCGCCTCCAACGAGAACCCGCTCGGCCCGAGCCCCCGGGCGCTGGCCGCGGCGCGGGAGGCCTGCGCCCGGGTGAACCTCTACCCCGACGGCAGCGCCTTCTATCTCAAGGCCGCCCTGGCCCGGAAGCTCTCGGTGCGGCCCGAGGAGATCGTGGTCGGCAACGGGTCCAACGAGGTGCTGGAGCTGCTGGTCCGCACCTTCCTCGGCCCCGACGACGAGACGCTCACCAGCGCCAACAGCTTCGTGGTCTACAAGTTGGCCACCAGCGCCCACGGCCGGCGCTGCGTCGAGGCGCCGATGCGCGACGCCCACCACTACGACCTCGACGCCATGGCCGAGCGGCTCTCGCCCCGGACCCGGCTGGTGTTCCTCGCCAACCCCGACAACCCCAACGGAACCTGGTTCGGGACCGCGGCGCTGGAGCGGTTCCTGGCCGCGGTGCCGAGGCACGTGCTGGTGGTGCTGGACGAGGCCTACATCGAGTACGTGAGCGAGCCCGGCTTCCCGGACGGCCTGGAGCTCCGCAAGCGGCACGAGAACCTGGTGGTGGTCCGTACCTTCTCCAAGATCTACGGGCTGGCGGGCATGCGGCTGGGCTACGGCGTGCTCCGGCCCGACCTGGCGGGCTACTTCGACCGGGTGCGCGAGCCGTTCAACACCAGCCTGGTCGTGCAGGCGGCGGGCATCGCCGCGCTCGACGACGAGGAGCACGTCCGGCGCAGCCGGGAGCTGGTGGCCCGCGAGCGCCCCTTCCTCTCCGAGGGCCTCCGGGCCCTGGGCGCCACGGTCTTCCCGTCGCAGGCCAACTTCGTGCTGGCCGACGTGGGCCGGCCGGGGCGCGAGATCTTCGAGCCGCTGCTGCGGGAGGGCGTGGTGGTGCGGCCCATCGGCGGCCCCACCTGCGTGCGCATCACGCTCGGGACCCGCGCCGAGAATCAGAAGCTCCTGGCGGCGCTGCGCAAGGTGCTGGGGAAGTGAGCCGCGCCCGGCCCTTCATCGTGGCCATCGACGGCCCCGCCGGGGCCGGCAAGAGCACCGCGGCCAAGCGCCTGGCGGCGGCTCTGGGGTTCGCGCTGGTGGACACCGGCGCCATCTACCGCGCGGTGGCGCTGGCCGCCAGCCGGCGGGGGATCGCCTTCGACGACGACGCGCGGCTCGCCGGCGTGCTGGAGAGCCTCGACGTCCGCTTCGAGCCGCTCCCCGGGGGCGAGGGCCAGCGGGTCCTGCTCGGCGGCGAGGACGTGTCGCAGGCCATCCGCACCCCGCCCATGTCGCTCGGCGCCAGCGCCGTCTCCGCTCGCCCGGTGGTGAGGGCCGGCCTCCTGGAGCTGCAGCGCCGGCTCGCCACCGCGTCCGGCAACCGGGGAGCCGTGCTCGAGGGGAGGGACATCGGGACCGTGGTCTTCCCGGACGCCGATCTCAAGGTCTTCCTCACGGCGTCGCCCGAGGTCCGGGCCCGCCGCCGCCACGCCGAGCTGCGGGCCCGCGGGGACCCGGCGACCTACGAGGAGGTGCTCGCCGACCAGACGCGGCGGGACCGCGACGACTCCACCCGCGAGGTGGCGCCGCTCCGGCCCGCCGGAGATGCCGTGCTGCTCGACACCTCCGCCCTCGGGCTCGAGGAGGTGGTGGCGGCCCTGGTCCGGGCGGCGGCGGCGCGGCGGCCCGGGGCCTAGCATGGGAACGCCGGGTGGGTCCCCCGCCCCCGGTGTTCCGAAACCGGACCCGGTCGTCTAGACTTCCGGCCCGATGGTCCCGGAGGAGCGCCTTCACGGCTCGAGGGAGTGCAGCGGCTGCCGCTGGTGGCGCGCCATCCTCGAGGACGCCCGCGGCGCCATCGGGCCCTGCCGCATGGAGGTCCGGCCCGGGGACTTCCCCGGCACCGCGCCCGCCTGCGAGCGATACCTGGCGCGCGACGAGGCCATCCCCATCCGCCCGGCCGCGCCGGCGCGGCGCCAGGCGGGAGCGGCGCCGCGCGGGCCCGTGCTGCGGGCCGCGGACGCGCCACCGCCCGCCGGACTCCCGGAGGAGCTGCTCGACATGACCCGAGAAGAACTCACCGAGGCCATCCGCGAGGCGCTGCGCGACGACGAGCCGGTTCCGCTGGCGCCCAAGTGGGAGGGGGGGACGCTGATCCTCAAGCCCCGCGACCCCCAGCTCCAGCCGAAGGAGCTCCCGCTCGAGCAGCTCTTCCACAAGATCGTCATGGTCCGGGACCGCCTGCGGGTGCTGGAGCAGAAGATCAACGCCCACGAGAAGCTCAGCGACGCCGAGAAGGTGGAGATGCAGCAGTACGTGACCCGCTGCTACGGGACCCTCACCACCTTCAACGTGCTGTTCCGGGAGGAGCAGGACCGGTTCGTGGGCGAGAAGACCTAGTGGCCCGCCCGCGCCGGTGCGGTTAATACCCGGCACAGCCGAGGGAGCGCGCGCGCATGGACGTGAAGATCGCCAGGACGGCCGGTTTCTGCTGGGGCGTGCGGCGGACCGTGGACCAGGTGATGGACGTCGCCGACCACGCCGGCGGGCCGGTGGTGACCCTCGGCCCCATCATCCACAACCCCCAGGCCGTGGCGCGCATGCAGGAGAAGGGCGTGCGCACGGTGAACGCCATCGCCGAGGTGGACGCCGGGACCACGGTGGTGGTCCGCACCCACGGCGCGGTGAAGACCGAGCTCGAGGTGGCCGAGCGGCGCGACCTCGAGGTGGTGGACGGGACCTGCCCCTACGTGAAGTACCCGCAGGCCATGGCGCAGCGGCTCTCGCGCGACGGCTACCACGTGGTCATCGTCGGCGACGCCGACCACGCCGAGGTGCGGGGCGTCATCTCCTACGCCGAGGGCCCCTGCACGGTCGTGAAGCCGGGCGCGGCGGTGCCGGAGATCCCCGACAAGAAGGTGGCCGTCATCGCCCAGACCACCTGCATCGGCGCCGACTTCGAGCGCATCGTCGGCGCCCTGGCCCTCCGCCACAAGGAGGTCCGGGCGGTGAACACCATCTGCTCCGACACCGAGGAGCGCCAGGACGACGCCCGCCAGCTGGCCCAGGAGGTCGACGCGGTGGTGGTGGTCGGCGGGAAGAACAGCGCCAACACGCGGCACCTGGCCGAGATCTGCCGCTCCATCCAGCCGCGCACCTGGCACGTGGAGACGGAGGAGGAGCTGGAGCCGGAGTGGTTCCGGGGCTGCTCCGTGGTCGGGATCAGCGCCGGCGCCTCCACGCCGGACTGGGTGGTGGAGGGCGTGGCCCGCCGCCTGCGCAGCCTCACCTGAACGGGGGGCCTGCCGGCGTCCCCTCTCCGGGGCCGGGGCCGTCAGCGAGCCTTTCGGGACTGGCGGCGCTTGACGCAGTGAAAACGCGCGTGTAGGTTCCGCCCTCCAGTCGAGCCGGGCCCGTCGCCCGGCGTGCGCCGCCGCCTCGCTCCCCGGGCTGCGGCTGCGAGCCCCAGGGGGTAGAACGCAGTCTCCGCCGGCCGCTCCTGCCTCGCGCACCCGCCTGCCGGCGAGCCCGCCAGAGAAGGTTGGTCACCCGACACCATGGAGAATCAGAACACCCGTCCGCCCGAGCCCGAGGTCGAGGACTTCGCCAAGCTCTTCGCCGAGAGCGAGGCGAAGGGCGGCCAGATCGAGGAAGGCAAGGTCATCCGCGGCACCGTCATCCAGCTCAGCAAGGACTACGCCGTCGTCGACATCGGCTACAAGTCCGAGGGGCAGGTCCCCATCAACGAGTTCGTCGCCGTCCCCGGGCAGGAGCCGGCCGTCAAGGTGGGCGACGCGGTCGACGTCCTGGTGGAGGCCCGCGAGAACGACAGCGGGATGGTCGTCCTCTCCAAGGAGAAGGCCGACAAGATGCGGATCTGGGACGAGATCTCGGCCGCGTGCGAGCGCGACGAGCTCGTCGAGGGCGTGATCGTGGGCCGGGTCAAGGGCGGCCTCTCCGTCGACATCGGGGTCAAGGCCTTCCTGCCCGGCTCCCAGGTCGACATCCGGCCGGTGCGGAACCTCGACAAGCTCATCGGGGAGAAGTTCCGCTTCAAGGTCATCAAGTTCAACAAGAAGCGGGGCAACATCGTCCTGTCGCGCCGGGTCCTCCTCGAGAAGGAGCGCGAGGAGCTCAAGAAGGAGACCCTGAAGAACCTGAAGGAGGGCGCGATCCTCAAGGGCGTGGTGAAGAACCTCACCGACTACGGCGCCTTCATCGACCTGGGCGGCATCGACGGCCTGCTCCACGTCACCGACATGAGCTGGGGCCGCATCGGCCACCCGAGCGAGATGTTCGAGGTGGGCCAGGAGGTGCGGGTCGTCGTCCTCAAGTTCGACCCGGCCACCGAGCGCGTCAGCCTGGGCCTGAAGCAGATCCAGGAGGACCCCTGGCACCGCGCCGACGAGAAGTACCCGGTGGGCACGCGGGTCAAGGGCAAGGTGGTGTCGCTCACTGACTACGGCGCCTTCATCGAGCTGGAGCAGGGCGTCGAGGGCCTGGTCCACGTCTCCGAGATGAGCTGGACCAAGCGGGTGAAGCACCCCTCGAAGCTCCTGGCCACCGGCACCGAGGTGGAGGCGGTGGTGCTCGACATCGACCCCAAGGCGAAGCGCATCAGCCTGGGCATGAAGCAGATCGAGCCCAACCCCTGGACGCTGCTCGAGGACAAGTACCCCATCGGCTCGGTCATCCGCGGCGAGGTCCGCAACGTCACCGACTTCGGCATCTTCGTCGGCGTCGAGGAGGGGATCGACGGCCTGGTGCACGTCTCCGACATCTCCTGGAACGAGCGCATCAAGCACCCCGGCGAGAAGTTCAAGAAGGGCGACATCGTCGAGGCGGTGGTGCTCAACATCGACGTGGAGAACGAGCGCTTCAGCCTGGGCGTGAAGCAGCTCACGCCCGACCCGTGGACCACGCTGCCGGAGCGCCACCCGGTGGGCTCGAAGGTCAAGGGCAAGGTGACCAAGGTGACCGACTTCGGCGCCTTCGTCGAGGTCGAGCCGGGCATCGAGGGGCTGGTGCACGTCTCGGAGATGAAGGACGAGCGCGTCGAGAACCCCCGCGACGTGGTGAAGGAGGGGGAGGAGATCGACGTCAAGGTCATCGACATGGACACCCAGGAGCGCAAGGTCGCCCTGTCGATCAAGGCGCTCAACCGGGACGACGACGACTACCGCGAGTACCTGCGCAAGCAGGGCGACGCCCGGGCGCGGCTCGGCGACCTGATGGAGAAGTTCAACCGGCGCAAGGGATGACACCTCGGGCCTGCGCAGCAGGCCCGAGGCCCGTCGCGAGCGGTGCCCGGGTTCGGGGGAACGGACCGGGACCGGGTGCGGTCGCTCGCCCCACCCCGATGTAGAATCCCGCGCCACCCCGTGCGACAGTCCTCGGGCCCTGCTTGGCAGGGCCCGAGGTGCATGCCATGAGCGAAGAGAGCCAGAACGAGCCCCTCCCGACCACGCCGGTCGAGCCCCCGGCCGGTCAGCCGGCGGCGCCGCCCGCGCCGCCCGCCCCGGGCGCCGCGCCCGCCCCTCCGCAGTGGGGAGCGCCTCCCCCGCCCCCGGGCTGGGGGCCGCCGGGCTGGGCCGCGCCTCCGGCGCCGGTTCCGCCTCCC
>DATIFE010000080.1:0-8750 GCA_035455425.1 Anaeromyxobacteraceae bacterium
GAAGAGCGCCCCGGTCCCGAGCAGCAGCGTCCCGGCGCCGGTGAGCGCGGCGAAGCCCCTCCAGCCGTGCACCGCCAGCGAGGAGCGGGCGGCGCGGCTCCCCAGGACCACCAGCACCGAGAGGAAGACCATCAGCCCCCCGGGCGTCCCGGCGAAGACGTCGAGGACCCACCCCGCGCCCAGCGCCGCCGCCAGGCCCTCGGGGAGCGAGGCCTCCAGCCCGGCCCACACCAGGAGCGCCACCGGGAGCTCGACGGGCAGCCGGCCGCCCAGCAGGTGGTGCGACGCCCCCGCCTGCGCGGCCGAGAGGACGATGGCCAGGCCCAGGCCCAGGCCGAGGGCCGCCGCCACCCGCTTCATGGGGCGGTCCGCGTGGCCGCGGCCTCCTGGCGGGCGGGGACCAGCACCAGCACCTCCTCCACGCGGCTCACGTCCACGGCCGGGGCCACCTCGGCCTTCTGGTAGAGCCCCTGCGGCCCCTTGCGCAGGTCCTGCACCTTCCCCAGGGGCAGGCCCCGCGGGAAGACGCCGTCGGTGCCGGCGGTGACGAGGACGTCGCCCTCGAGAATGTCGTCGGCGCGCAGCGCGTAGTCGAGCCGGCAGGTGGAGGGGTCGCCGGTCCCGCGCACCGTGGCGCGCGCGCGGGAGCGCTCGACGCGGGCCGCGATGGCGCTGTTGCGGTCGGTGAGCAGCAGCACGTCGGCGGTGCCGCCCAGGACCGAGTGCAGGCGCCCCACCACGCCGCCGGCGGCCACCACCGGCATCCGGGGCGCCAGGCCGTCGGCGGCTCCGCGGTCGATGGTGAGGAGCTGCATCCCCTTGGGGTCGAGCCGCACGCCCACCACCCGGGCGCCCAGCGCCTGCGGGGGGGCCTCCTCCGGCGCGAAGGCGAGCAGCTGGCGCAGCCGCTGGTTCTCGTCCCGCACCCGCTGGAGCTCGATGCGGTCGAGCGAGAGCCGGTTCACCTCGGCGGAGAGCTGCCGCGCCCGCTCCCGGGCGTGCCGCAGGTCCAGGTAGCGATCCCAGGCCTCCAGGGTGCCGCCGATGGCGCCGCCGACCAGCCTCTCCACCGGGCGGGAGGCGCGCACGATGGCCCGGTCGAGGGCGCTGCGCTGGCCGGGGTGGCGCGCGTGCGCGAAGTACACGAGGAGCGGGAGCGCGAGGGCCACCGTGACGAGGACTGCCTCGCGGTACCGCTTGAGGAGTTGCAGCACGCCGGTTCCGGGTCCTCGGGGTTGGCGGGAGGGTGAAAATCCCTTGCATTTTAGCCTCTGTCGGCTAGGTTCTTCAACCTTTGCGCCGGCCCAGCCGCGCGCCCCGACCGACAAATGCTCGACATCCTGCGGCAGAACGCGAAGAGCGTCCTCACCTACGTGCTCTTCGGCATCATCATCCTTGTGTTCGTGGTCTCCTTCGGGCCCGGATCGCGCGGCTGCTCCGACGTGCGCGTGACCCAGGCCTCCTGGGCGGCCAAGGTGAACGGCGAGACGCTCACCGGCTCCGAGTTCGAGCAGGCCTACGCCGGCCTGTTCCGCGCCTGGCAGGCGCGCGCCGGACAGGGGTTCACCCGGGAGCTGGCCGAGCAGATGGGCCTGCGCCGGGTGGCCATGGACCAGCTGGTCGAGCGCGAGATCCTGGTCCAGGAGGCGGGCCGCCTGGGCATCGCCGCCACCGACGAGGAGCTGGAGAAGGCCATCAAGGCGAGCTCCGCGTTCCAGGTGGACGGGCGCTTCGACGCCGAGCTCTACAAGCGCGCCGTCTCCGCCGCCTACGGCACGCCGGCCCGCTTCGAGGAGCGCATGCGCCGCGACCTGCTGGCGCAGAAGGTGCTCGCCCTCCTGCGAGGGGCGGCCGGGGTCTCGGAGGAGGAGGTCCGCGAGGCCTACGACGCGGACAACGACCGCGCCACACTCGAGTTCGTGCGCTTCCCGGTCTCCGCCCTCAAGGAGGACGTCCGCGTCGCGCCGGAGCAGGTGAAGGCCTTCCAGGCGCGGGAGGCCGACCGGATCGCCAAGTTCTACAAGGACAACCCCGACCGCTTCGACCGGAAGAAGCGGGTCCGGGCGCGCCACGTGCTGGTGCGCGTCGACGACAAGGCCACCCCCGAGCAGGACGCGGCGGCGAAGAAGAAGGTCGAGGAGGCGCTGGCGCGCGCCCGGAAGGGCGAGGACTTCGCCCGGATCGCCTCGGAGCTCTCCGAGGACCCCGGCTCGAAGGACAAGGGCGGCGACCTGGGCTGGTTCGGCCCGGGGCTGATGGCCAAGCCCTTCGAGGACGCGGCCTTCGCGACGCCCAAGGGCGGCCTGGCCGGCCCGGTCCGCACCCGCTTCGGCTGGCACGCCATCCAGGTGACCGACGTGCAGGAGCCGGAGGTGGTCTCGCTGGAGAAGGCGGCCCCGGAGATCGCGCGCGAGCTCCTGGCGGGCGACCTGGCCCTGGCCGCGGCCCGCAGGCGCGCCGCCGAGGCGCTGGCGCAGGCCAAGAAGGGCCGGAGCTTCGCCGAGCTCTTCCCGCCGGAGCCGGACCCCGAGGCCGCCAGGAAGGGCCCGGCCCCGGTGAAGCTCGGCGCCATCGTGCTCCGGCCCGACGACACCGGGTCCTTCGGCGTGGGCTCGCGCCCCAACGTGCCGCGCATCGGCCCGCAGCCCGAGCTGTTCGCCGACGCCTTCGCCGCCAAGGGGCCGGAGCTGCTGCCCCGGGTCTATGACACTCCCGCCGGCCCGGTGGTGGCCCGCGTCAAAGAGCGCGTCCGGCCCGACCCGTCCCAGTTCGCCGCCCGGCGGGCGGAGGTGGAGGAGAGGCTCCGCAGCCGGCGGGAGGCGCAGCTGGAGCAGGTGTGGATGAAGTCGCTCCGCGAGCAGGCATCGGTCCAGGTGAACGAGGCCTGGGTCCAGGGCCAGCCGAACCTGCCCCCGGTGCAGCTCGACTGATGGGGAGGAGCGTGGTTCCCGGGCCCGCCGCGCTCGTCCTGGCCTCGCAGAGCCCCCGCCGCCGCGAGCTGCTCGGCCTGCTGGGGCTCGCCCCCGAGGTCCGCCCGGCGCTCACCGACGAGACGCTGCGCCCCGGCGAGACGCCGGAGGGGTACGTGCGCCGCGTGGCGGCGGAGAAGGCCGGCGCCGTGGCGGGGGCGCTGGTCCTGGCCGCCGACACCGCGGTGGTGCTGGGGGCCGAGGTGCTGGGGAAGCCGCGCGACGCGGCGGAGGCGCGCCGCATGCTGCGCGCCCTCTCCGGAAGGACCCACCGCGTGCTCACCGCCGTCTGCGTGCGCCGCGCCGCGCCGCCCTCGCTGGGCGAGGCGCTGGTCGAGAGCCAGGTGGACTTCGCGCCGCTCTCCGAGGCGCAGATCGACTGGTACGTCGCCACCGGGGAGCCGCTCGACAAGGCGGGCGCCTATGCGCTCCAGGGCGCCGGGGGCGCGTTCGTGCGCGAGGTGCGCGGAAGCGTCTCCAACGTGGTCGGCCTGCCGCTCCACGAGGCAGCGGAGCTGCTGGCCCGGGCGGGGCTCCCCCTCCCCTGGGGCGCGCCGTGAGCATCGCCGGGAGCCTGGCGCGCATCCGCGCCGACCTGCCGCCGCACGTCGAGCTGGTGGCGGTGTCGAAGACCCACCCCCCGGAGGCGATACGGGAGGCCCACGCCGCCGGCCAGCGCCACTTCGGCGAGAACTACGCGCAGGAGTGGCGGGAGAAGGCCACCGCGCTGCGGGACCTGCCGGACGTCGTCTGGCACTTCGTGGGATCGCTGCAGACCAACAAGGTCCGGATCCTGCTCCCCGAGGAGCCCCCCCGCGCCGCCTGGGTGCACACCGTCGACCGCGTCGAGCTGGCCCGCGAGATCTCCCGGCGGGCCGTCCAGCGGGGCGCCCGGGTCAAGGTGCTCCTCGAGGTGAACGCGGCCCGCGAGCCCCGCAAGGCGGGATGCGATCCCGATGCCGTCCCCGACCTGGCGGCGGCGGTGGCTCCGCTCCCCGGCCTGGAGCTGCGCGGCCTGATGTGCATCCCGCCGGCCGAGGGCGACCCGCGACCGCACTTCCGGGCGCTGCGGGCGATGCGCGACCGGCTCGGCCTCCCCGACCTGTCGATGGGGATGAGCGGGGACTGGCGCGCGGCGGTGGAGGAGGGCTCGACCCTGGTCCGGCTCGGGACCGCCATCTTCGGGCCGCGGGCGTAGACCGGGGAGCCGTCCCCGGCGCTCAGGTCGGCTTGAGCTTCAGCCGCCCCTCCTCGCTCACCGCCACCTTGAACTCCTGCCCGCAGTAGTAGCAGCGGATCTCGTCGCCGTCGCCGAAGGCGTCGTCGTAGGGGTTGTTGGCGCTGCAGTCGGGGCAGTCGAAGTCCTGGAAGCGCCGCCTGCGCCCGGCCTCGGAGCCGTCCGACCTCTCGTCGTCGTCGTCGCCATGGGGGTCGTACGGCATGCGACACGCTCCTCGTCCGGCGCCCCGGTCCGCACCCGGGGTCCCGCCGGAACCGTCGGCAGAATACGACAACTGGCGCCCGCGTCCGACTGCCGTGGCCCCCGGCGCCTTCACGGGGGCCCTCTGGAATCGCAGCCTTGAATGTGGCATTGGAGTTGCTTCGCTTCCACCCGATGCGCGGACCGACGAGACGGATCCTGATCCTGGCGGCGCTGGCGGCTCCCCTGGGGGCCAGCGCCGGCGGCCTGCCCTTCCTCCCCGGCGAGCAGATGGACCTGGCGGTCGCCTGGCTCCGGATCCCGACCGGCCGCGCCCGCATCTCGGTGGGGAAGGCCGAGGGAGCCATCTGGCCGGTGATCCTCCAGGCCCGCACCGGCGGCATCGCCGCCGTCGCCGACGTGCGCCAGCACCTCGTCGCCTACTGGGACAGCGAGACCCGGCTCTCGCGCGGCCTCGACCTGTCGGCCGTGGAGCTCGGCTACCGGCACACCGACCGCGCCCGCTTCGACCGCGAGAACGGCAAGGCCACCATCACCGTGCAGGGGAAGCACCTCACCCAGTCGACGCTCGACATCCCGCGCGACGCCCAGGACTTCCTCTCGGCCTTCATGTGGCTGCGGCTGCAGCCGCTCCGGCCCGGGGATCGGTACCAGATCCCCATCGTCACCGGCGAGAGGAACTCCTCGCTGGTGGCGGAGGTGGTGGGCCGCGAGCCGGTGGAGGCCCCGGCGGGCCGCTTCGACACGGTCAAGGTGCGGGTCCGCACCGCCTTCGAGGGCAAGTTCCAGACGCGGCGCGACACCGTCCTCTGGCTCTCCGACGACCCGCGCCACGTGCTGGTGCAGGCCGACGCCGACTTCGCCGTCGGCAGCCTGGTGGCGCGGCTCGACGCCTACCGGCCGGGGAGCCCGGAGCTGGCGAAGCGCTGATGGCGGCGCTCGCGGCCCTCGCGCTGGCGCTCGCCGCGCCGGGCGGCTGCGGGATCCCGCCGCTCCTCCCGGCGCGCCCCTGGGCCCCCGGCGAGACCCTGACCTTCGACGTCGACGTCATGGGGATCGTGAAGGCGGGCACGCTCCAGCTCGCCGTGGAGGCCCCCATGCTCTCCGGCTCCCAGATCCCGCTGCGGGCCCGGGTGAGGAACACCTCGGTCTTCGCCAAGATCCGCCGCGTGAAGGGCGTGGCGCTCTCCTGGGTCGACGCCCGGACGCTCCGTCCGCAGCGCTTCCGGGACGACGTGGACCAGGACGGCGTGAGGCGCACCACCGACACCCGCCTCGACCGCCCCGGGCCGACCGTGGAGATGGCCTGGACCAGCGGCCCGGACCGGGGGACCACCGCGTTCGAGCGGCGGCAGGAGGTGCTCGACGCGCTCTCCGCGGTCTACCTGCTCCGGGCGGCCGAGCTCCGGCCCGGCACCGCCGTCTGCTTCGACCTGGTGGCCAACCGGCGCTACTGGCGCCTCTCCGGCACGGTGGCCGAGAAGGTCGAGCGCGTCCGCTCCGGCGCCGGCGAGTACCCGACGGTGCGGCTCGACGCCAGGCTGGTGCGCGCCGACGACCCGACCCAGGGGCGCCCGCTCCACCTGTGGTTCTCCACCGACTCCCGGCGGCTCCCGGTGGCCGTGGTGAGCGAGGTGGACCTGGGGCCGGTGCGCGCCATGCTGGCCCGCGTCTCCCCGGCCGGCGGCACCGGGCCTAGATGAGGCCGCGGGAGCGGCGCAGGAGCTCCACCGTCTTCTGGTACTCGATGTCCCAGGCCGAGGACCCCTCCTGCAGGTGCTTGAGGCGGGCCCGGGCCTCGCGGTCGATCTCCTCGTCCACGTCGAGGTGCTTCTTGAAGATGGCGAAGATCTTCTTCCGCAGGGAGGTGTCCTCGGCGTAGACCTCCTCCACGTTCCGCGAGACGAGGAGGAACTCGATCATCTGGCCGATGACGTACTCGATCCCCTCGTCGCCCATCTTGAAGCCGCGGACGTCGGCCATCTCGCGCATCACCGCGTTGAAGCGCGACTGGTCGTAGCCGCGCCGCTCCAGCGCCTCGCGGGTGGCGGCCTTCACCCGCTCCTCGGCGGCCAGGTACTCCTTCATGATGGCCGCCATGTCCATCTCGGCGTCGGCGATGCGCAGCGTCTCCACCTCCACGTCGGCTTCCTGCATCAGGGTCTGGATGACCTCGCGTGCGATGATGGGAATGACCTTCGGGTAGAGGCGCATATGCTCTTTCGGGATCGCGCTGGCGGCCTCGGCCGCCGTGGAGCGCGCGGGAGGACCGCGATTCGTAAAGGCAAATCCATTACCCCTTGCCCGGCGAGGAGAGCAAGGGAAAAAGCGCCTCCCAGGGGGCGAAAAGCGGGGGCTCCGCGCGACCCGTCGCGCAGCGGATTGCCGCACCTTCGAGGGGCGAGCGCAGTTCGCTGTTCGTGAACGAGGCGCCCCTCGCCCTGCGAGGTCCCGCCCGACTTCCCCGCCGCAGCCCCCGACGGGCCTAGCTGGCGTAGATCTTCATCACCTCGTCGAGGAGCTTGAGCGCCTCGGCCTTGGGGCGCTGGAAGGCGTTGCGGCCCATGATGGAGCCGAACCCGCCGCCCTCCTTGATGCCGCGGATCTCGGCCAGCACCTCCTCGGTGCCCTTGGCCTCGCCCCCGGAGAAGATGACGATGCGCCGCCCGTTGAAGGCGCTCTGCACCACGTGGCGCACGCGCTCGGGCAGCGTCTTGATGGGGATCTGGTGCTTCTCGTAGACCTTCTTCGCCTCGGGGTGCTCCACCATCTCCTTGGGCGGCTTCACCTTGATGACGTGCGCCCCCATCTGCGCGGCGATCTGGGCGGCGTAGGCCGAGATGTCGACCGCCGTCTCCCCCTCCTTCGACACGCCGGCGCCGCGCGGATAGCTCCACACCACCACCGCGAGCCCGCTGGCCTTGGCCTCCGCGGCGATCTCCCGGAGGTTCTCGAGCTGGGAGTTGCGGGCGTCGGATCCCGGGTAGATGGTGTAGCCGACGGCGGCGCACCCCAGCCGCACCGCGTCCTTCACCGACCCGGTGACCGCCGAGCAGGGCGCGCCGCCGAGCTTCGACAGCGAGTCGGAGTTGTTGAGCTTGAGGATGAGGGGGATCTGCCCGGCGAACTCGGCGGCCCCGGCCTCGATGAAGCCCAGCGGCGCCGCGTAGGCGTTGCAGCCGGCGTCGAGCGCCAGCTGGAAGTGGTAGCGCGGGTCGTAGCCCTCGGGGTTGGGGGCGAAGGAGCGGGCCGGCCCGTGCTCGAAGCCCTGGTCCACGGGGAGGATGACGAGCTTGCCGGTGCCCGCGAGCTTGCCGGTCATGAGGAGCCGGTAGAGGTTGGCGAGGGTGCCGGCGCTGTCCGACTGGTACCAGGACAGGATCTGCTTGACGCGGTCGGTGATTCGCATGGGGGCTCCGGGATCCTGGGAAAGGTCGCGGGGGGCGAGCCCCCGGATGGGGCGCAATGTACCGCCGCGGCGAGAGAGCCTCAATCGGTATCGAGGGGCGCGGGTGCCCCGGGATCGCGGGGCACGCGCCTCGCGGAGCGAGGGCTCGCCGCCGGGCCCGGGTGGCAGCGGTGGACGAACCCGCAGCCTTCGCGGAGGCAGCGCTCGCGCGTCCGGCCCAGGGCGGCGGGCGGGATCTCCCCGGAGTCGCGGTGGAGCGCCGACGCCAGGCGAGGAGCCTCGGAGGCCAGGCGGAGGAGGTCGTCCGCCGAGGGCGTGAGGTCGACGGCGTCGCAGCGGCCTCGCAGGAACTGGAGCCCGGCGCGGACGGAGCGGCCCGGGTGGGCGCGGGACGCCGCCAGCGCGTAGGCGCAGAGCTGGAGCCGGTAGCGCTCCGCCACCTCCCGGCGGGGCAGGGCGTACTTGAAGTCCACGATGCGGATCCCCCCGTCCTCCTCGGCCATGGCGTCGATGGCGCCCACGAGGTAGCAGCCGGGGCTTCCCTCGAGGCGCAGCAGGAACGGGACCTCGCGCCGCAGCGCGCCTCGCCGGGCCCGGTCCGCGAGCCAGAGGCCGCCGGGCGAGTCGAGGAAGCGCGTCACGTCGGCCAGGACCCGGCGGGTGGCGGGCGACGACGGATCGTGCCCCAGCCGCCGGGCCGAGGCGACGAGCTGGGCGCGCCGCTCCAGGGGCGGCGCCGCCAGGTCGAGGGTCGCCAGGGCGGCGTGGGCCAGCGTGCCGCGCGCGGTGGCGCGGTCGGGATCGTCCCCGGGAGCGCCCACTCCCCCCGGCCGCTCGACGAGGCGCAGCCGCCGCGAGAGGAAGTGCCGCGTCGGGCAGCGGGCCCACTCGGCGAGGTCGGTCGCCGCGACCCGCACGGCGGGCGCGGCCG
>DATIFE010000081.1:0-13611 GCA_035455425.1 Anaeromyxobacteraceae bacterium
CCCGGCGGCGGGCGCCGGGGCGAGCAGCAGGAGCGCGAGCGGAGCGAGGGGCATGCGGCGGTCCGCGAGGGCCGTGGCGCGCGACGGGGCTCCTGTCTACGCCATCGCCGGCCGGAGCGCCAGCCGGCGGAGCCCTCAGCCGGCGCAGATCACCTGGATCTGCACCGCGTCGCCCGGCTGCAGCAGGCAGGCCCCCTGGAAGGTGAGCGACGGCGGCCGTCCCGCCTGGGGGGCCTGGTAGACGGCGTCGGCGCCGGCCGCGCCCGGAAGGCCGACGCTGCAGCTCACCTGGGCGCCGCCGGCGCGCGTCACCTGGACCTGGAGCAGCCGCCAGTCGGGAGGCGCGCCGGAGAGCGGCAGCGTCTGGCCCGGGTCGAGCAGCGCGGCGATGCTGGCGAGCGTGGGGGTGAAGTCGGGCTGGCAGACGTCGTCGATGAAGCCACTCGCCCCGAAGGCGTCGACGAACTGCTTGTACCGCTTCCCCTGGTAGCCGTAGGCGTTGCAGGCGGGCATCACCGGCTGCTTGGTCACCGGGTCCACGGCGGCCACCACGGCCACCGAGACCGGGCGCACCTCGCCGGCGATGGGCCCGCCGAGGAAGTCGATCCAGTCCTGCACCGGCGGCAGGAGGGCCTGGTCGGCGTCGGAGTGGCAGCGGTCGCTGGCCGAGCCCCAGACGACCGCCGGCGGGCTCGCCGGATCGGAGCAGTCGTCCTCGTCGCTCACCAGGATCACCGCCAGCCTCGCGCCGGGGCGCAGGAATCCGGCGTTGGTTCCGTCCCGGACCCGCCCCTCGAGCGCCAGCCGCAGGGCCCGGAGCCCCTGCTCCTTCGAGGATCCGCCGGTGCCGACCGCCACGTTGGCGGTGAAGTCGGCGACCAGCGTCGGCGAGCCCGCCTGGAGGATGGCCGGGTGGCCGCTCGCGGCCACCAGCGCCCCGGCCGTGTACGGGCTGCCGTTCCCGTAGGTCGTCCGCAGGGTGTAGGTGCCGGGGCAGCTCCCCGAGGCGTCGAGCGCGGAGTCGCAGATGGGCCAGTCCACCGAGGTGGTGGTCACGCCGATCTGGAAGTCGTTCTGGACCGGGGTCGAGGACAGCCGGGTGATGAAGTCGGAGAAGGCGGCGCCGAGGAGGCTCTGCTCCGCCGCCATCGACCCCGAGTCGTCGACGACGAAGAGGATGTCGGTCTCCACCTTGCCGGGGACGATGGCGGCCTGCTGGCAGCGGGTCAGGGCGTCCTGCGGGACGCTGTCGCACCCCCCGCAGCGGGCCAGCGCCAGGAGCGCGGCACAGGCCAGGCTCGCCGGGGCGGCGCGGCGGAGCCACCCCCGCCCGGCGCTCAGGGCCCCGTCTTGCACAGGCAGGTCCCCTGCAGCCCGGTGGTGCCGTCGCAGGTCCACTCCGAGGCGCTGCCGCCCAGCGCGGTGGCGCACTCCTGCGAATCCGCTCCGGCGGTGCCCACCAGGCATCCCCCGGACGGCACCCTCCCCAGGTACTCGGCCACCAGCGTCTGGCCGGGGCTCGGCACGCAGGGGCCGTTCTGCTGCAGCTTGATGCAGGCGCTGGTGGCACCCGGAGCCAGCGCATTGCCGCTCGAGCAGTCGATGAACCACCAGTCGCCGGTGGTGGAGGGTGCGCTGCAGACGTAGGCGGTCTTGCCGTCCGATCCCACCAGGCGGAGCTGCGTCACGACGTCGGCCGCGGGCTGCGTCGGCAGGGTCAGGCCCTCGGGCACCTTCACCAGGTCGGCGAGCTGCGTCAGCGTCGTGCCGAAGTTGCCGCACACCGAGGCCTCGAGGACCTGGGCGCCCTGGCTGCGGAAGGCGCTGGCGAGCGCCTTGAAGCGCGTCGCGTTCCCGTACCCGTTGGCGGAGCAGGACCCGACGCAGTTGCAGCCCGTATCCCCGGGGCGGATGAAGGCGACTCCCAGCGGCCGGCCCAGGCCGATGAAGAACGTGGAGTAGTCGGTCACCGGGTACTGCAGCGACACCGACGGGTCGAGCTGGGCCTGGTTCTCGCAGGAATCGCCGCCGACCGTGCCCTGGTTCCACACCAGCCCGCCCTGGTCGGCCCTCCTCGTGGAGCAGTCGTCCTCGTTGCCCACCCAGACCACCACCAGCTTCGAGTCCGGGTGCGGCCAGGTGGTGCCCGCCGGGAGCGACTGCTGGCCGGCGAGGGCCTTCTCGACCGCCAGCCGGCCCGCCTGGAGGTGCATCTCCTGGTTGGCGCCGCAGTCGCCCACCTGGATGTTCTGGCCGAACTGGCCCATGAGCCCCTGGATGGTGGCGTCGGTCTGCCAGTTGGGCCAGTCGAGGCCCTTGGTGAAGGCGAGCACCTTGGGATTCGCCCCCAGCGACACGAAGGAGCCGGCCGGGAACGGGTCGCCCGCGGCCACCGCCACGCCCGGCACGCAGCTCGAGAAGTTGGAGTAGTACTGGGTGATGACGTCGGCGCACGTCGATCCCTCGGGCGAGCAGGCGTACGTGCGGGCGGGCGGGAAGGTGGGGGTGGAGATGTTGCAGGTGCCCGAGGTGCAGGTGGCGGAGACGCCCCGGTTCACCAGCACCCCCGAGGTGGTGACGGCGATGTAGAAGTCGAGCGCGGTCTGCCCGGCGCCCACGCGGGTGGCCTGGTAGGTCGCCAGGTTCTGGATGAAGGACTGGAAGTTGCTCGCCAGGCTCGCCTGGATGGGGGCCATCGACCCCGAGTCGTCCACCACGAAGAGGATGTCGGCGGTGGAGATGCCCGAGAGCGGCAGGGACACCTGCCCGGGCTGGATGAGGCATCGGCCCACCGGGTTGAACCGGTAGTCCTGGCAGGAGAGGAGCGCGAGGAACGCGAGCGGGGCTGCCCGTCGGAACATGGCAGGGATCATACTCCACCCCCCCGAGGACCGAGAAAAGCCGGCGTGGGTGCGGGTGGGCGTCACTCCCACTCGATGGTGGCCGGCGGCTTGGAGGACACGTCGTAGACCACGCGGTTGATGCCCCGCACCTCGTTGATGATCCGCGAGGACATGCGGGCCAGCAGGTCGTAGGGCAGCCGGGCCCAGTCCCCGGTCATGCCGTCGGTGGACTCCACGGCGCGGATGGCGCAGGTCGACTCGTAGGTGCGCTCGTCGCCCATGACGCCCACCGAGCGCACCGGGAGCAGCACCGCGAAGGACTGCCACAGCTTGTCCTGGAGCCCGGCCTTGCGGACCTCGTCCTGGACGACGAGGTCGGCCCGGCGGAGGACCTGGAGGCGCTCCTCGGTCACCTCGCCGAGGACGCGGATGGCGAGCCCGGGGCCGGGGAACGGCTGGCGCTGGACGATCTCGGGGGGCAGCCCCAGCTCCAGGCCCAGCCGGCGCACCTCGTCCTTGAAGAGCTCGCGGAGCGGCTCCACCAGGGCGAGCTTCATCACCTCGGGCAGCCCGCCCACGTTGTGGTGGCTCTTGATGGTGGCCGAGGGGCCCCGGAACGAGACCGACTCGATGACATCGGGGTAGAGGGTGCCCTGGACCAGGAACTGGGCCCGCTCGCCCCGGGCCGCCAGCCGCTCCACCTCCTCCTCGAACACGGCGATGAACTCGCGGCCGATGATCTTGCGCTTGGCCTCGGGGTCGACCACCCCGGCGAGCTTCGAGAGGAAGCGCTGGCGGGCGTCGGCGGTCACCAGCGGCAGGTGGAACATGCGCCCGAAGACCTCCTCCACCTGCTCCCGCTCGCCGGCGCGCAGGACGCCGTTGTCGACGAAGACGCAGCGGAGCCGGTCGCCGATGGCCCGGTGGACGAGCAGCGCCGCCACCGCCGAGTCCACCCCGCCGGAGAGGGCGCAGAGGGCGTGTCCGCCGCCGACCTGGGCGCGGATCTGCTCCACCGCCACCTCGGCGTAGGTCCGCATCGACCAGGAGCCAGAGCAGCCGCAGATGCCATGGGCGAAGTTCCGCAGGAGATCCTTGCCGCGCGGGGTGTGGACCACCTCGGGGTGGAACTGCACGCCGTACGCCTTGCGGGCCCGGTTCTCGATGGCGGCGTAGGGCGAGGAGGGCGTGGTGGCGATGGGCTCGAACCCGGGCGGGAGCGCCTCCACCCGGTCGCCGTGGCTCATCCAGACGTCGAGCTTCGAGGGGAGGCCGGCGAAGAGCGGCGAGCTCGCCTTGACGTCGATGGTCGCCGGACCGAACTCGCGGTGTGCCGCCTGGTCCACCTTGCCGCCGAGTTCGTGGGCGATGAGCTGCAGGCCGTAGCAGATGCCGAGGATGGGGACCCCCAGGTCCCACACCGCCGGGTCGGGCCGGGGGCTGCCCTCGGCCAGGACGCTGGCCGGCCCGCCCGAGAGCACCACCCCGCGCGGCCGGAAGGCCCGGATCTGCTCGGCGCTGGCGGTGCAGGGGTGGAGCTCGCAGTAGACCCCCAGCTCGCGCAGCCGCCGGGCGATGAGCTGCGAGTACTGCGCCCCGAAGTCGAGGATCAGGATCTTCTCGGAATGGATGTCCACGCCCGTCCCCCGCCGCGCCCTACGACCCGACCCGGTAGTTCGGGGCCTCCTGCGTGATGATCACGTCGTGGACGTGGCTCTCGCGCAGGCCCGCCTGCGAGATGCGCACGAACCGGGCCTTGGTGCGCAGCTCGGCGATGCTGCGGCAGCCGAGGTAGCCCATGCCGGAGCGCAGCCCGCCCACCAGCTGCATCACGTTCATGGACACCGAGCCCTTGTAGGGCACCCGCCCCTCGATTCCCTCGGGCACCAGCTTGTCGGCGTCCTCCACCTCGGACTGGAAGTAGCGGTCCCGGGAGCCTTCCTTCATGGCGCCCAGCGAGCCCATGCCGCGGTAGCTCTTGTAGCTCCGCCCCTGGTACAGGATGACGTCGCCCGGCGCCTCCTCGGTGCCGGCCAGGAGCGAGCCGATCATCACCGTGGCGGCGCCGGCGGCCAGCGCCTTGACCACGTCCCCCGAGTACTTCACCCCGCCGTCGGAGATGATGGGGATCCCGTGCTTGTCGGCGGCGCGGGCGCAGTCGTCCACGGCGGTGATCTGGGGCACGCCGACGCCCGCGACCACGCGGGTGGTGCAGATGGAGCCCGGGCCGACGCCCACCTTGACGGCGTCCACGCCCGCCTTGCACAGCGCCTCGGCGGCCTCGGCGGTGGCCACGTTCCCGGCCACCAGCTCGATGCCCTTGAAGTTGGCCCTGGTGGAGCGCACGGCGTCGACCACGCCCCGGGAGTGCCCGTGGGCGGTGTCGATGGCGATGACGTCGGCGCCGGCCTTGAGGAGCGCCTGGATGCGCGCCTCGCGGTCCGGCCCCACCCCCACCGCCGCGCCGCAGAGCAGGCGGCCGAGCCGGTCCTTGGCTGCGTTGGGGTGCTTCTGGATCTTCTCGATGTCCTTGATGGTCACGAGCCCCTTGAGCTCGAACTTCTCGTTCACCAGCAGGAGCTTCTCGATGCGGTGCCGGTGGAGGAGGACCTTGGCCTCCTCGATGGTCGCGCCCTCGCGCGCCGTGACCAGGCGCTTGGTCATCACGTCCTCGACCTTCTGCTCCAGGTTCCGCTCGAAGCGGAGGTCGCGGTTGGTGAGGATGCCGAGGAGCTTGCCCTGGCGGGTCACCGGGATACCGGAGATGCCGTGCTCCCGCATCAGGCCCACGGCCCGGTGCAGCGGCGCCTCGGGCTCGATGGTGATGGGGTCGGCCACCACCGCCGACTCGTACTTCTTCACCCGGACGACTTGGGCGGCCTGCTCCTCCACCGTGAGGTTCTTGTGGATGAAGCCCATGCCGCCCTCGGCCGCCATGGCGATGGCCATCTGGGCCTCGGTGACCGTGTCCATGGCCGCCGAGACCAGCGGGACGAAGAGCTGGATGTTGCGGGTGAGCCGGGTGGCGGTCTCGACGGAACGCGGAAGGACGTCGCTCTCGCCGGGAACCAGCAGGACGTCGTCGAAGGTCAGGGCCTCGCGAAGGTCGTCGCGGTTGAGCATGGGGACGTATAACGATCCGCGCCAGGGCCGTCAAGGCGAGCTCCCCCCTCGAATCCGGGCCGGTTTCCGCCAGCCGGAAACCTGCCCTGAGCGTAGCGCCGCCCGAGGCGGCGCGGAGTCGAAGGGCGGTCATTCCGCGGCGGGCGCGCGCCGGCGCAGCCACAGGATCCGGAGCACGATCAGCACCACCACAGCCAGCACCGCGCCCAGGAGCCAGTGCGAGAACTGGGCCGCCATGCGCGCCGCCTTGCCGATGTCGTCGCCGAACCAGAAGCCCAGGCACACCCAGAGCGGCGCCGAGATCAGCGCCGCCATCCCGTCGTAGAGCAGGAACTTCCAGTAGGCGAAGCGGCTGTGCCCGACGGTGAAGTAGGTCGGGGCCCGCAGGCCGGGCAGGAAGCGGGCGATCATCACCACCACGTTTCCCTGGCGCCGGAGCCTGGTCTCCACCTTCTCCAGCTTGTCGGGCGTGACCATGTGGCGCAGCAGCCGGAACTCGGCGACGCGCCGGCCCAGCCTGCGCCCGGCCCAGTAGATGACCGAGTCGCCGGCGAGGATGCCGGCGAGCCCCACCGCCACCATGGCCAGCAGGCCCTCGTCGCGCACCATCCCCGAGAACGACGGCTCCTCCAGGACCGAGGCCATCCAGGCGAGCACGCCGCCGGTGACCAGGATGACGTCCTCGGGCAGGGGGAGGCCGAAGCCGCACAGGAGCAGCACGGTGAAGACGAACCCATAGCCCACCCCCAGGGAGTGGGCCTGAAGAGCGTCGACGAGTTGCTGGAGCATGGCGGCCCGGGCGGGCGAACGGGGGCGAGGGTCGTCAGGGGGCCTGGAGGGCGCGGCCCAGCGCGTCGCGCAGGAGCTCGCGCGCATCGCCGACGCGGCGGGCCAGCTGCGCCGCCACGGCGGTGGCGAGCTTGAGGCAGGCCTGGGGCTTCTGCGGCGCCAGCGCCAGGAAATCCCGCTGGCCGATCTCCAGCACCTGGCAGTCGGACTGGGCCACGGCCGAGATCAGCCGGACGCTCGGGGCCAGCACCGCCAGCTCGCCCAGGTGGTCGCCCCGGCCCGCCTGCGCCACCTCCCGGTCCCCGCCCTCGGCCCGGTGCTGGGTGAGGCGCACCTGCCCCTGGACCACGATGAACATCGACTCGCCCACCTGGTTCTCGAGGAACAGGGGCGCCCCCGCGGCGATCCGGCGCTCCCGGGCGATGGTGGCGAAGATGCGCTTGCCGGTGTCGGTGAACTCGCCGAACAGCGAGGATGCGCCCAGCGCCTCCATCTTCTCCTCGAGGGTCATCGCGCCGGCCACCCCTCCTCCCGGTACTGCTCGGCGCGGCGGGCGTAGCCCTCCGCCTGGCTCCGCAGCCCGGAGATCTCCTCCGGCGTGAGCTCGCGCCGCAGCTGGGCCGGGGAGCCCACCGCCAGCATCCCCGGCGGAACCACCATGCCCGGGGGCACCAGCGACCCCGCCGCCACCATGGCGTCGGGCCCCACCACCGCGCCGTCCATGACGATGGAGCCGATGCCGACCAGGCAGCGATCCTTCACGGTGCAGCCGTGCAGGGTGGCCCCGTGGCCAACGGTGACGTCGTCGCCGACGGCGGTCGGGTGGGTCCCCGAGGTCACGTGGATCACGGCCAGGTCCTGCACGTTGGTGCGGGCACCGATGCGGATGTGGTGCACGTCGCCGCGGACGACGGCGCCGAACCAGATGGAGGACCTCTCGCCGATCTCGACGTCGCCGATCACCACCGCCCCCTCGGCCACGAAGGCGCTCTGGTGGAGACGCGGGCTCTTGCCGCGGTATGGGCGGATGGTCGCCATGCCCTCACCGGGAATCGGGCGCGATGCTAGCCCGCGCCACTCCGGGGCCGCAAGAACGCAGCCTGGGGACACGGATTTCCGGGCGGCCTAGGGGACGACCTCGCCCGACAGGCTGCTCTGGCCGGCGCGGGTCACCCGGACCGGGACCAGGGCACCCGCCGCGGCCGCCGCCTCCGGCGCGGCCAGGTGGACCAGGTGGTTCTGCGGGGTGCGCCCCACCCGCTCCCCCCGGTCGCCCTCCCCCTCCACCAGGACCTCCACCACCTGGCCCCTCCAGGCCGCCAGGGCCTCGGCCGAGATGCGCCGCTGCTCGGCCTGGAGCCGCTCCAGGCGCGCCACCGCCACCGTCCGCGGGACCTCGGCCCACTCCGGCGCCGAGCCCAGCCGGCGGGCCGCGCCGGTGTGGGGCCGGGCGCTGTAGACGAAGCTGAAGGAGTTGTCGAACCGGGCCCGCCGCAGGAGCGCCAGGGAGGCCTCGAAGTCGCCGTCGGTCTCCCCCGGGAAGCCGACGATGAAGTCGGTGGTGATGGCGACGTCGGGGCGCGCGGCCCGCAGCCCCTCGAGGCGGCGCAGGTACTCGGCCACGGTGTAGTCCCGCCGCATGCGCCGGAGCACCGGGTCCGAGCCCGACTGCACCGGCAGGTGGAAATGGGGCATCACCCGGGGCTCGTCGCGGAAGGCGGCCACCAGCTCGTCGGAGAGGTCGTGCGGGTGGCTGGTGGTGAACCGGACCCGGGCGATGCCCGGGACGGCCGCCACCCGCCGCAGCAGGGAGGCGAAGTCGCAGCCCCCGCGGTAGGAGTTCACGTTCTGGCCGATGAGGGTCACCTCGCGCACGCCCACCCCGGCCAGGCCGGCGCACTCCTCCACCACCTCGGGGAAGGGCCGCGACACCTCGCGCCCGCGGGTGTGCGGGACGATGCAGAAGGAGCAGACGTTGTCGCAGCCCTTCATGGCGGTGACGAAGGCCGCCACCCGGCCGCGCGCCGCCTCCGGGTCGGCCCGGGGGAAGACGTACTCCTCCGAGTCCATCCAGCCGGTCTCGGCGAAGCGCTCCCGGCGGGCGCGCTCCACCAGGAGCGGCAGCTCGGCCAGGTGGTCGGGGCCGAAGACGAAGTCCACGTAGGGGACGCGCGAGAGGAGCCGGTCCTTCTCCGCCTGGGCCACGCAGCCCCCCACGGCGATCAGGGCGCCGCGCCGCGCCTTGTGCTCGCGGTACCGCCCCAGCGCGGAGAGGAGCTTCTGCTCCGCCTTGTCGCGCACCGAGCAGGTGTTCACCAGGATGAGGTCGGCGTCCTCCGGGCGGCTGGCCGCGGCGTAGTCGCTGCGGCCCAGGATCTCCACCATCCGCTGGCTGTCGGCCTCGTTCATCTGGCAGCCGAAGGTGTGGACGAACACCCTCCTGCGGGGCGACGCCGGCCCGGCGGGGTCGGCGGGACGGCCCAGGGTGACCAGATCCGGCATGCCGGCGGGTTCTAGACGACCGCGCGCCGCGGCGCAATGGCCCGGGGATCAGCCGCCGCGCGCCTCGCGCGGCACCAGGTGGTCGGCCACCGCCTCCAGGTCGGCGAGCGTGGTCACGGTGGCCACGCGGTCCACCTCGCGGGCGTAGGTCGGCATCTCCGAGTCGCCGCTCCCCCAGGCCCAGCGCTCCTCGGAGCAGATCCAGAGCACCCGCTTCGCCTTGCGCCGGAGCTCCCGCAGCACCCAGGCCTGGGGCGGGAAGTAGTTGGTCCGCCCGTCGCCGATGACGATCACGGTGGTGCGCCTCCCCACCGCGCCCAGGTGGCGCTCGAAGAACTGGCGCAGCGCGCGCCCGTAGTTGGAGTTCCCGGCCAGGCTCACCACCCGGCCGGCGGTGGCCAGGTCGGCGGCCCGGGCGGCGTCGCGCTCCTCGCGGAAGACCTGGGTGACCTCCCCCACCTCCGAGACGAAGACGAAGCTGCGCACCCGGTGGAAGATCTCCTGCAGCGTGTAGAGGAAGAGGAGCATGAGCCGGGAGACGTTGCGGACCGAGTCGGAGACGTCGCACAGCACCACCAGGTCGGGGCGCTCCCGCTGGCGCCGGCGGAACACCAGCGAGGCCGGCAGCCCCCCGAGCCCCATGTTCTTGCGCAGGGTGCGGCGCACGTGGAGCGCGCCGCGCCGGGGCGAGCGCTCGCGCCGCTGCAGCCGCGCCTTGATGCGCTGGGCCAGGCGCCGGACCGCGAGCTCCACCCGCTCCCGGTCCGCCTGCGAGATGGGCGTGGCGGCCAGCGGCAGCCCGGTGCGGCGGCGCCCGATGCCGCGCGCCTTGGCCTCGAGCTCCACCCAGCGGCGCGCCGCCTCCTCGATGGCCTCCAGCGCCTCGGCGACGCGGGAGGTGACCAGGTCCAGGCCGCGGGGCGTGAGGCCCGCCGTGCGCAGCGCCTGGTCCATGTCGGCCCGGTCGTGCGCCAGCGCCCCGCCCCCCGCGGCCGACAGCAGCCGGCGCGCGAAGAAGCTGACCTGGGCGGCCATCACCAGCCCGGAGAAGTCGAGCTGCAGCGCCGCCGCCTGGAAGAGGCGGGCCAGCGTGCCCCGGTCGCCGGCGATGGCGGCCCGGGCCAGGGGCGAGAGGCGCGGCAGGGCCTGAGAGATGGCCTCGCGCGCCGCCTCCAGGTCGTCGCCCTCGAGCAGCCGGGAGCGCTCGATCTCCTCGAGGAGCGCCCGGTCCACCGCCTCCAGCGCCCTGCCCAGGGCCGAGAAGTAGAGGTCGAAGAGCTGCTCGAAGACCGGGACGTCCGGCGCCTTCTTCACCAGCGTGGCCCGCAGCGCCGCGCGGAAGGCCTGCCGCTCCCCCACGCCCACCAGCGCCGCGGCGCGCGCCGCCTCGGTCACCTCGGCCGGCGAGGCCCGCACGCCGCTGGCGCGGAGCAGGCGGGCGAACTCGACGAGGCGGGCCTCCATCCGGCCATTGTAGCCCGCTCCGCCCTCCGGGGCCCTGGCCCCCGCCCGCGACCCGGACCGCTCACCCCGAGCCCTTCGACCCCGGGCGCCGGCGCGCCCTGCGCCCAGGGCGGGCGAAGCCGAGAGGCGGCTTGCCCCGGCCCGGAACCTTTGCGACAACCGATCGCGTGAGCGGGCCGCCCCTCGTCACCCTCGACGGCGTGGACGTGCGCCTGTGGGGTGCGGACATCCTGCGCGGGATCTCGCTGGAGCTGCGCCGGGGAGAGAGCTGGGCCGTGGTCGGCGGCAACGGCGCCGGCAAGTCCACGCTCCTCCGGGTGATCCGCGGCGACGAGCAGCCGACGCCGGCGACCCGCGGCCGGCGCCGCTACCACCTGGGCGGCGCCTCCGGGCCGAGCCCCATCGGCGCCCGCGAGCGCATCGCCCTGGTCTCCCCGGAGCAGCAGGAGGCCTACCTGCGCCGCGACTGGGAGATGCGGGCCGAGAGCGCCGTCCGCACCGGCTTCGGCGGGGAGGTGTGGCTCCAGCAGGATCTCCCGCCGGCCCGGGAGCGGCGGGTGGACCAGGTCCTCTCGCTGCTCGGCATCGAGCGGCTGCGGCGCCGGTCGGTGCTGGCGCTCTCCACCGGGGAGCTGCGCCGCGTGCTCCTGGCCCGGGCGCTGGTGTCGCGGCCGCGCCTGCTCCTCCTCGACGAGCCCTGCGACGGGCTCGACGCCGGCGCGCGCCGGGCCTTCCTCGGGACCCTCTCGCGCCTGGCGCGACGGGGACAGCCCCTGGTCCTCGCCACCCACCGCTACGACGAGATCCTGCCCGCCATCGCCCGGGTGGCGGTGATGGAGGGGGGGCGGATCGTGGACCAGGGGCCGCGGCGGGAGGTCCTGCGGCGGCTCCTTCCGCCGCGCCCGGCCGGGAACCCGGCCCACGGTCCGCTCGCACCCGCCGCAGGGGCCGCGCGGCCGGCCCCGAGCCGGGGGGCGACCCGCCGGGCGAGGCCGCTGCTCCGCATCGAGCGCGCCGACGTCCGCCTCGACGGCCACGCCGTGCTCCACGACGTCTCCTGGACGGTCCGGCGCGGCGAGCACTGGGCGGTCGTCGGGCGGAACGGCGCGGGGAAGTCCACGCTCCTGCGGCTGGCCGTCGGCGACGAGCACGCCATGCCGGGAGGGAGGGTGTCGCGCCTGGGCCTGGGCGAGCGCGCCAGCGTCTGGGAGGTGAAGGCCCGGGTGGGGCTGGTGACGCCGGAGCTGCAGGCCCGCTTCCGGGCCGACATCCCGGCGGAGGAGGTGGTGCTCTCGGGATTCACCAGCAGCACCGGCATCGACTTCGATCCCGCGCCCTGGCAGCGGCGCCGCGCCGCGGAGGCCATGCGCCGGGCGGGCGCCTCGCGCCTCGCCGGCCGGCGCATCCACTCGCTCTCCTACGGCGAGATGCGCCGCCTGCTCCTGGCCCGCGCGCTGGTCCGGCGCCCCGAGCTGCTGGTGCTGGACGAGCCCATGAACGGCCTCGACCCCGGAGGGCGCACCTGGCTCGGCCAGGCGCTCTCCCGGCTGGCGAGGGGCGGGGCCACCCTGGTGATGTCCACCCACCACCGCGGGGAGCTGCCCGCCGCGGTGACCCATGAGCTGGAGCTCCGGGACGGGAAGGTCGCGTACCGGGGGCCGCGGCGCTAGATCGACGCCCGTGGACCGCCTCGTCCTCGCCGTCTTCCTCCTCCTCTTCGCCCTCCAGCACGCGGTGGAGTGGACCCTGGCCCTGCTGAACCAGCGCCACGCCGCGCGCCACGGCGCCGAGGTCCCGGCGCCCCTCGCCGGCCGCGTCGACGAGGCCACGGCCCGGCGGAGCCGGGACTACGGCCTGGCGCGCGGGCGGCTGGGGCTCGCCGCCAGCGTCGCCGGCGCGGCGCTCACCCTCACGCTTCTCCTCTCCGGCGCCCTCCCCGCGCTCGACCGGCAGCTGGCCGGCCTGGGCCTGGCCGGCCCGCACCGCTTCGTCGCCTTCCTGGCGCTGCTCGCGGCCGCGGCCGCCCTGGCGGGGCTCCCCTTCTCGCTCTACGGCACCTTCGTGCTCGAGGCCCGCTTCGGCTTCAACCGGACGACGTTCACCCTGTGGCTGGCGGACCGCCTCAAGGGACTGGCCCTGGCGATCGCGCTGGGGCTGCCGCTGCTCTACGCGGCCCACGCCTTCTTCGCGCGGACCGGCCCGGCCTGGTGGCTGTGGCTCGCCGGCTTCCTGGCGGCGGTGCAGCTGGTGATCGCCTGGCTCTGGCCGGTGCTGGTCGCGCCCCTCTTCAACCGGTTCACGCCGCTCCCCGAGGGCGAGCTCCGGACGCGCCTCGAGGCGCTGTGCCGCGAGGCCGGCTTCCGCACGCGCGGCCTCTTCGCCATCGACGCCTCGAAGCGGTCGGGCCACTCGAACGCCTTCTTCGCCGGCCTGCTGCGGCCGCGCATCGTGCTCTTCGACACGCTGGTGGCGAGGTCCACCGTCGACGAGACGACGGCGGTGCTGGCCCACGAGATCGGCCACTACCGCGCGCGGCACGTCCACCGCCGGCTGGCGGTGGGGCTCGCCGCCCAGGTCCTCTCGCTCTGGGTGCTGTCCCGGCTGGCCGCCTGGCCGCCCCTGTTCCAGGCCTTCGGGTTCCCGGCGCCGTCCTTCCACGCGCTGCTGGCCCTGGCCTCGCTGGGCGGGGGCGCCTTCACCTTCTTCCTGGCCCCCATCTCCTCCTGGATCTCCCGCCGCCACGAGTACCAGGCCGACCGCTACGCCGTCCGCCTCACCGGGCTCGGCCCGGCGCTGGCGTCGGCGCTGACGCGGCTCGGCGAGGAGAACCTCTCGAGCCTCGCCCCGCACCCGTGGTACGTGGCGTGGCACTACTCCCACCCGACCCTGG
>DATIFE010000082.1:0-2319 GCA_035455425.1 Anaeromyxobacteraceae bacterium
CCGGGCGCGCGCCCCGCGCCGCCCCCGGCCGCCGAGGCCGCGCCGGCGAGCGAGCGCTGCCAGCCGCTGCAGGGCAGGTTCCTGCTGGCCTTCAACCGGGCCGACATCGTCGACGTCCTGGAGCAGGCGAGCCGCTGGACGTGCCGCAACTTCGCCTACACCGACGACGTGGCCCGCGGGAAGATCACGCTGCTCTCCAAGACCCCCGTGACCGCGGAGGAGGCCTACGCCGCCTTCCTCTCCGCCCTGGCCTCGAACAACATCGCCCTCTTCCAGTCGGGAAGGTACTGGAAGCTGGTGCGCATCGCCGACGCCAAGAAGGCGCCCATCCCCATGATCACCGAGCCGGGCGGTGCCGTCCCGGCCCAGGAGCAGTCGGTCACCAAGGTCATCCGCCTGCGGCACGCCGACCCGGACATGCTGCGCGGCCTGCTCGGGAACTACACCTCGCCCCAGGGCGCCGACATCCAGTCGGTGCCCCCCGACATCCTCATCGTCACCGACGTGGGCCTCAACATCCTGCGCATCGAGAAACTGCTCGAGGCCATCGACCGCCCCGGCGGGAGCGACCTGATCCGCTTCATCCAGGTGAAGCACGCCACGGCGCGCGACCTGGCCGAGAAGATCAACCAGATCTTCCAGTCCGCGCCGCCGGCGCCGGGCCGGCCGGCGCGGCGGCCGGTCATCGGCGGCGTCAGCGGCCCGCCCGGCCAGCCGGTGCCGGCGCCGGTGGTGGAGGGCGGCACCGAGATCTCCATCTCCAAGGTCCTCGCCGACGAGCGGACCAACAAGCTGGTGGTCATCGCCGACGAGAAGAGCTTCCAGCGCATCCAGGAGCTGGTGGCGCAGCTCGACGTCCCCACCGCCGGCGACGGCCAGATCCACGTGGTCTACATGCGGAACGCCAACGCCGAGGACCTGGCGCAGACGCTCTCGGCGCTGGCCTCGGGCTCGGCCGCGGTGCGCCGCCCCGGCGGCGCGCCCGGGCTTCCCGGGGCGGCGCCCCAGCCGGCGGGGCCGCCCGGCGCCGCCAGCGCCTCCCTGTTCTCGGGCGAGGTGAAGGTCACGGCCGACAAGGTGGCGAACGCGCTGCTGGTCATGGCGAGCGGCTCGGACTTCGCCACCATGGAGCGCCTCATCGACAAGCTCGACCGGCCGCGCCGCCAGGTCTTCATCGAGGCGGTGATCCTGGAGGTGAACCTGACGGACGAGAACCAGTTCGGGGTCTCGATGCACACCGTGCTCCCGGTGAACACCCCCTCGGGCAAGGGCTACATCCCCCTCGGCTCCGAGACCGGGCGCCTCAACTCGCTCAGCCCGGGCAGCCTGCTCTCGCTGGGCGGGTTCCTCACCGGGCTCCAGGGCCCGACCCCGGCGAGCCTGCAGGCCATCCTCCCGGCGGGCATCCCCAGCCTCTCGATCCTGATCCAGGCGCTGCAGACGTCCTCCGACGTCAACGTGCTCTCGACGCCCCACCTGCTGGCCTCGGACAACGAGGACGCGGAGATCACCGTCGGCCAGAACGTGCCCTTCCAGGCGGGCTACGCCCCCGGCAACCTCGCCTCGGCGCTGACCGGCACCGGGACCACCGGCACCACGGCCACGAGCTCGGCGGCGGTGGGCTCGCTCCTCGGGCTCGGCGGCCTCTCCAGCCTCTACGCCCCCATCCAGCGCCAGAACGTGGAGCTGCGTCTCAAGGTGAAGCCGCAGATCAACGAGGGCGACACGGTGACCCTGGCGCTCGACGAGCAGACGGAGGAGATCGCCTCGAAGGACCCGACCCTGGGCCCGACCACCGCCAAGCGCTCGGTGAAGACCAAGATCACCGTGAAGGACCAGACCACCATCGTCATCGGCGGCCTCATCCAGGACCGCACCATCACCGGCGTCCACAAGACGCCGCTCCTGGGCGACATCCCGGTGCTGGGCTGGCTCTTCCGCGACCAGACGACCACCAAGACCAAGACCAACCTGCTCCTCTTCCTCACGCCCTACATCATCCGCGACCAGTCGGACTACCGGCGCATCCTGGAGCGCAAGCGGCGCGAGCAGCGCCAGTTCATCGAGGAGTTCTACGGGCCGGTCCCCGACTACAAGGTGGTGGTGGACTACGAGCGAAAGGCCGGCCCGTACGCGCGGCTGCGGCGCGACGTGCAGACCGAGACCCTCAAGTTCGAGAACGGGGGACCGGGCGCCCCGGGCGAGGGCGCCATCGGCCCGGACACCCGCCGCCACGGCCCCGCCGGAGGGACCCCTCCCGCCGGCGGCGCGCCGCCGAAGAGCCCGGCCCCCGCCCCGCCGCCGCCGCCGGCCTCCCCG
>DATIFE010000083.1:0-2362 GCA_035455425.1 Anaeromyxobacteraceae bacterium
GGTCGCCGAGGCACACCGCCGCATCGAGGCGGGTGGCCTCAAGGGCAAGCTCGTCCTGTGCCCGGACCTCCCGTCGCCACGCACCGGGAAATCGACGGCCCGACGGGTGGAAAGAGTCGCGGATCCGACGGGGGCATAGGCCGCTTGCGGCCCGAAGGGGGCCTGCGGCGGGGAAGAGAACCCGACCACGACGGGTTGCCGGCCCGTGGAGCGAACTCGGCAAACGAGGCCGGCGGCACGCCGGCGATGCGGGTCGCTCCGCATGGCAGGTGAAGCGGGCGAATCGTCCCGCTCGAAGAGAGGAGAAGAGCATGAAGAAGCAGATCAAGACGACGGTGGCTGCGCTCGTCGCTCTCGCGGTAGGCGCCGCTGCCGTTCCGGCCTTCGCCGGCGAGCCGGCTGCCAAGGGCAGCGAAGCGCCCGGCAAGAGCACCGCCTCCGAGCGGGATGCCGTGAAGGACGCCGAGGTGACCGTCGCGACCTTCCGGCGGAAGGACCCGAGCCTGGGGCGGTTCTTCTCCAGCGCGCTGGGCTATGCCGTCTTCCCCAGCGTGGGCAAGGGCGGGGCCGGCGTCGGCGGCGCGTACGGGACCGGCGTGCTGTTCGAGCGCGGGAAACCCACCGGCCGGGCCAGCCTCACCCAGGTGACCATCGGCCCGCAGATCGGCGGCCAGGCCTACTCCGAGGTCGTCTTCTTCCAGACCCGGAAGGCGATCGCCGACTTCAAGAAGGGCGAGCTCACGATGGCCGCCCAGGTGAGCGCCGTGGCCGTCAAGGCCGGGGCGTCGGCGAACGCCCGCTACGCGCGCGGCGTGGCCGTGTTCACCCTGACCCAGGGCGGCCTGATGGCCGAAGCCAGCGTCGGCGGCCAGCGGTTCGACTACCGGCAGTTCGCGAACCTGTGAGCGGGAGGAAGCCATGATTCGACGTCTCGTCCGCAGGGCCCTTCCCGCGCTCCTGTGCGCATCCTGCGTCGCCCCGAACGGCGCCACCTACCTCGGGTTCACCGTGGGCGTCGACGCCGCGCCGCCTCCCCCCAGCCCGGTGGTGGTGGCGGAGCCCGCCGTCGCCGTGGTCCCGGACAGCAGGGTGTACGTGGTGACCGATCCGTCGGTCCCGTACGACATGTTCCGGTACGGGGCGACCTGGTACCTGTACTCCGGAGGCTACTGGTACCGGTCGGGGAGCTACCGCGGCCCGTTCGCCGCGGTCGACGTGCGCTCCGTGCCGCGCGAGGTGGTCACCGTGCCGCCGGGCCGCTGGAAGCACCACCCGCACGGCGGCCCTCCGGGCCTCGAGAGGAAGAGGGGCCGCGAGGCCTGGAAGTGACGCCGAGGAGCAGTGAGGCCCGGTGGACTCTGCAGTCCACCGGGCCTTCGATGTCGGACGAGATGAGAGTGCCTGGGGGCGGAATCGAACCACCGACACGGGGATTTTCAGTCCCCTGCTCTACCGACTGAGCTACCCAGGCGAAGCCGCCGCGGCCCGTCTCTCCGGCGCCGCGAGGGGGGCTGTTTTACGATCCACCGCCCCGGGATGCAACCCCGCAGGCGACGGGGCCTCCCGGCGGGCGTGCCGCACCTAGAACCCGAGGCCCAGCGTCGCCATCGGGCCGTTCGAGTAGTGGCGCGGGCCGCCGAACCTCTCCGCCTCGCCCATGGTGTCCGCGAACCAGGAGAGCTCGACCCGCACGTGCGGCGACCAGCGCCGCGAGGCCAGCAGCCCGAGCGCCCCGTGGAGCTGGAGCCCGAAGGCGCCCTCGCCGCCGAACTTCACCCAGGCGAGCCGGGCTCCGCCCCCGACGTAGGGCGTGAGGTCCCCGCCTGGAGCGAGGGCGAAGTAGACCCCGAGGCCGGCACCCATGGTGAACAGGTGGGCGCCGCCGAAGACGTCGGCGGAGACGTCCGCCAGGATCGACTGCTGATCGAAGAGGGCGTAGGCGCCGCCGCCCACGCCGGAGGGCGCGCCGGCCGGCGACGAGTAGGCGATCATCCCCCCGAGCCGCACGCCGTACGAGAGCGGGGCCAGGTAGCGTGGCTCCGGCCCGCGCGACTGGGCGAGCGAGAGCGAGGGGACGAGCAGGGCGAGCGCGGCGGCGCGCATGGGGCGACCTCCGCCCGCATGATATCGGCCGATGGCGCGGGGGCCAGATTTCGGCCCCGGGCGCTCAGCCCTTGGGCACCGCCTTGAGCACCGCCTTGCCGCCCTGGATCACCACCCGGAACTCTACCGACTTCGCCTTGTAGCGCTGCAGCAGCTCGGGGACCTGCTTCTGGACGCTCTTGGCGACCGCCTCGTAGGTGAGGCGCGAGACGTCCTCGTTGCAGGTCTTCTTGGCCGCGATGTAGGAGTCGTAGAGGGC
>DATIFE010000084.1:0-5094 GCA_035455425.1 Anaeromyxobacteraceae bacterium
TGGGCGCGTCGAGGCAGCCGACGTGCAGCTCGAACTCGTCGCCCGAGCGGTCAAAGAGCGACGAGCCGCAGGTCGGACAGAAGTGTCGGTTCTTGAATTCGCGCGTCTCGCCGGTGACCGTCACCCCATCCATGGGGAAGACTGCGAAAGTGTGGAAGACCGCGCCCTGGCGCTTGCGGCAATCCAGGCAATGGCAGATTCCGACGCGATGAGGCGCGGCGGCCAGCTCGATCCGCACCGCCCCGCACAGGCATCCACCGGTGTAGTGAGGCATGGATGTCCTCCAGCGTGGTTGCTGAAGGAAACTAGTGGTGCACGGGACGCGTGGCTACACACCCCTCCATGTGGGGGGGAGGCCAATTTGGAGCCGCATCGTGTCGAGGGGTTGGCGGGCGCCGACTGTGGCTCGGTTGGAATTCACCACGTGGGGCTCTCAAGGGCCCTCATCGACCACGGTCACCACCTGGTCTCCGAGTTCATCCATCGCCGCGGTCAGGGAAGCGGCCATGACCATGGTGTAGTTTTCGGTCCGCCACGGGCGCTCCTTCGGAGGAAGTGCCATGCCGCGTGCGGTGAGGGCGCGGCGCCCGACCTCCTGCCCATTGCGCCGAACCACCACCTCGGCCTCGATGGTGACCTGTGCCGGGCCTGCGCGGATGGCGTTCTCGTACATGAAGAAGAAGACAGGGATGAGGAGGTGTCCCGCCTCTCGCAGCCGCGCCTCCATGGTGACCTTGCGGACGGCGACGTCGACCTGCAGCTCCGCGCCCTGGTCGGCCCACACATGGCGCGAGCCGCTCCGGAGGTGCTCGGCCAGGCTCTGGCGTGAGAAGGTCGCGAGGTCGGTGTTGAGCTGAGCCGCCCCGAGCTGGCAACGGTACTCGGCCTTCCAGAGGTTCACGAAGAGCAGCGGCACGGTCCAGCCGCTGGTCTTCTCCACCAACGTCTCCGGCGGCAGCCTGGGTTCCACCACCACCTCGCCGAGGCCCACCGTTGGCGGCTGGCGCCCTTCGGGAACCGGGCCCGCCTGGACCTTCAGCTCGGCACGTGACCTCCCGAGCTGGGTCATGAGCCCTCCGGCCCCAGCGCAGCCGGAGGCAGCGAGTACCACTGCAAGCATCGTCACGCGCACCATCGCTACCTCCCGGGCTCGGCAGCCACACACGAACCGCCAGGTCACCAGCGTTCCGGGAGGTGGTGCCTCCATCACAATCGGATGTGACGCGGGTCCCGACCAGGCGGGGTCACAGAGGCACTGCCCCCTGGCACCACCCCATGGCGGCTTCCACCGTCACCCGGAGGATCCCGATGACCGTCACCTCGAGCAGCTCGCCTTCCACCCCCAGGGCCACACCCCGGCGCGACTCCGACCGGGCCTGGCGCGTGGGCCTCCTCCTGGCGTCGGCAGCGGCCGCCACCGTCGCGGCCTTCGCCATGCGCCGCCTGCCGCAGGCGCGGGGCTACCTCGAATTCGTCGACGAGCGGCAGATGCTGGGTGTTCCCAACGGCCTCAACGTCCTCTCCAACCTGGCCTTCCTGGTTGTCGGCCTGGCCGGGATGACCGCGCTCCTTCGAGGCCCCCGCCTCCGCGACCCGCGGGAGCGAGCCCCGTGGCTGGTCTTCTTCGCCGGCGTGGTCCTCACCAGCGCCGGCTCTGCCTGGTTCCACCTGGTGCCGTCCCTGGATTCCCTCGTCTGGGATCGGCTCCCCATGGCCGTCGGTTTCATGGGCCTGCTCGCCGCGCTGGTCGGCGAGCGCGTCGACGCCGCCTGGGGCCGCAGGCTCCTCTGGCCGCTCGTCGGCGTCGGCCTGGCGAGCGTCGCCTACTGGCACCTCACCGAGCGCGCAGGCGTCGGCGACCTTCGCCCCTACCTCCTCGTGCAGTTCTACCCGCTGGTGGCGCTGCCCCTGCTGCTCTTGCTCTTTCCCGCCCGCTACACCGGAGCGCCGGCCTACCTGGTCGCGCTCGCCGCCTACGTTGCCGCCAAGGTGACGGAGTTCGAGGACGGCGCAGTCTATGGCCTCGGCGGGCTCATGAGCGGCCACACACTGAAGCACCTCCTCGCCGCTGCCGGCATCGCGGTCATCGCCTGGATGCTGTACCGCCGCCGGCCGCTCGAGAACGGCCAGGCCGTATGCAAGGGAGCTAGCCCTGCCGAAGCCGTGCGAGGTGCTCGAGCGCCCGGCCGTGAGCCCAGCTCCGCCACATGACCCGCGGTAGGTACTGCGCCTCGAAGCGCTCCAGCGCCGGCACTGCCACGCCGGCGCGACCGGCGCGCGCCGCAAGGTCGCCGAGGAGCCACACGGCCGAGACGCGCCAGGCCGATACCGGGGCGTCGTCTGCGACCGACGAGAGCAACGACAGCCCCGCGTCTTCCTGGCCCTCCGCGAACGTCAGGACCGCCTCCAAGAGCCGGGCCGGCACCGAGTTGGGGCGGAGGAGCGCACCGACCTCGCGGGCGCGCCGGGGCTCTCCCACCCAGGCGAGCCCGGGCGCGTGCCATGCGGCCGCCCCGGGGTCGATCTCCCGGATGGCCAGCACCTCGCTCACCACGGCGTCCGGATCACCGCCGCCGAGCAGGTAGTCCACGCGCACACTGCGGCAGTGCACGTCCCGATCCGCGCCGGGAACGTCGCGCAGCAGGGCGTCCAGCACCTCGAGCCCTTCTTCCCACCGGCCTCGGTAGGCCCGGAGCGCAGCCTTCGCGTAGTAGCCCAGGCGCTGTACCGGGCTGCCGGGCTCTGCCAGGGCCGCCGCGGCTTCCTCGACCTCGTCGTAGCGTCCCAGCATGATCAGCGCCGCGACCCGGTCGAGCTGGGCCACGAGCCCGCCCCCCAGCGCGACGGCGCGCCGCGCGGCCTCCTCGGCTCCATCGAGGTCCCCGAGCCACCCCCGCCCCAGCGAGATGGCGTGCAAGGAGGCCACCGATCCATCCGCCTCCCACTGCTCGAGGCCGGCGCGCAGCTCGTCGGCACGTCCCAGCGCCCCGAGCGCTTCGGCGAGCTGGCCGAGCGCCCAGCCGTGGTCGGGCTGGAGGGCGAGGGTCCTGCGCAGCCAGGGGAGACAGAGGGAGAGCTCGTCCTGGTGGCGGAGCACGTCGGCCAGCTCGTAGCTCGGGCGGGGGTCGTCGGGAAAGGCCTCCGCAGCCTCGCGCAGGAGCCGCGTGGCCTCCTCGACGCGGCCGTCGAGCTCGGTGGCCAGGGCTCGAATGAGCAGGCGGTGGAGCGGCGAGGCGCTCGCCTGGTTGTCGAGCGCGGCCGCGGCCGAGGCGCGCTGCTCGTCGGCCGTGCCCCCGAACCGCCGCGCCCACAGCGCCAGCTGGTAGTGGGCGACCGCCAGGGTGGGATCGATCTCCAGCGCCTTGCGGTACTCGGCCGGGCCGTCCTGCCCATAGAGCGGCTGGGCCGCGCGCGCCTCGGCGCGGCCGAGCGCGAGGGCGGCCTCCACCGAACGAACGGGCGCGGCCGGGGTGGCGGGCTCGAGGGCCTGGGCCAGCGCCTCGAGCTCCGCGCCCACCATCGCCGCGGTGCGCGGCCGGCCCGCCGGGTCGGGGCTGGTGAGCCGGGAGACGAGCGGGCGCACCGCAAGGGGCAGGCGACCGGCGTCCACCTTCGGGACGCCGTCGACCTGCGGGGGCCTGGCCTTGCGTGGGCTCATCATCTCCGCCAGTACCACTCCGAGCGCGAAGAGATCGGTGCGGGCGTCCTCCACCGCCCCGCGGCACTGCTCGGGAGCGAGGTACCCCGGGGTCCCCCCTTCCAGCCCTCCGACCCCGAGCACCCGCGACAGGCCGAAGTCCAGCAGCTTGACCCCTCCGTCGGCGGTGAGGAACACGTTCGCGGGCTTGAGGTCCCGGTGCAGCACCCCCGCGGCGTGGGCGTGCTGGAGGCCGGCGGCGATGCTCGATGCGATCCGTACCGCCGCGCGTGGGCCGAGGGCCCCTCTGGACAGGCGCGCCGCCAGGGTCTCGCCACGCAGGAGCTCGAGGATGAGGTACCAGGTGCCGTCGGCCAGCCCGGCGTCGTGCAGCGTGACGACGTTCGGGTGGCTCAGGCCGGCCACGGTGCGTGCCTCGCGCCGGAGCAGGTCGTCGCGGTCGGGCTCGCGCCTGCGGAGCGCCTTGAAGGCCACTCGCCGGCCGAGCTGGTCGTCCTCCGCCTCGAACACCACGCCGAACCCGCCGCGGCCCAGGATCCGCAGCAGGCGGAAGCGCCCCACCACGGTGCCAGGCAGGAGCAGCGGCCGTCCCTCGGTCCCGGCGCTTCCCTCCGTCGAGGGCGCGACGATGCGCGCGAGGAGCGCCGAGAGGTCCTCGCTCACGACACGAGTCCCTCGGCCCGTGCCTTTTCCACCAGTCGGCGCTTGAGCCGCTCGTACCGCTTGCGCAGGGCGGCGGAGGTCGTGGTCTCCCCGGTGCGCGACAGGACGGCGGCCACCTCCTCCCACTCGAGCGCCCGGCTGGCGCGGAGGTAGAGCAGCGTCTGGTCGCGAAGCGAGAGCTCGCCCTGCAGCCGGCGAAACGCCTCGCGCCGCCCACCCAGGCCGGCGCTGGTCGACGGCAGCGCCAGCGCGATGCGCGAGGCCTCCGAGGACTCGAGGCGACGGCCACGGCGGCGGTACGGATCCCGGTGGAAGCGCGCCACCGCGCGCCACGCGAGGCGGAAGGCCCAGGCCCGCAGCGGGCACTCGAAGCGGAACCTCGGCAGGCTCCGCCAGATCTGCTCGGCGGTGGCGCTGTAGACGTCGTCCGCGTCATCCACCGGCAGCATCGACCGCAGGTAGGTGCGGACGGCGTCCCCGTGCGCCTGCAGGGCCAGCGTGGCAGCCGTCCGCGCGTCTCCGGCAGCCAGAGCCGCCCTGATCTGCGCCTCCGTGGTCACAGCCGGAGCATAGTCCCCACTCGATCGCAGGTTCCTGGTTGCACCCCTGATGGGACCTGGACCTCGTGCGACGCGCGGGCCGTGTCCCGTTGAGCGGCAGCAGGTCGTCGATTCGCGACGCAGGGTGGGTCTGCACGCGGGTGAGCACGTCGGCGAGGTGGCGCCGCCGGCGGGCGACCGACAACCGATGGCGCGGCTGCCAGCTGGCTCACG
>DATIFE010000085.1:0-22979 GCA_035455425.1 Anaeromyxobacteraceae bacterium
GTCCGGGGCCTCGCCGGCGGGCGCCGGGGGCCCGGGCTCCGCGGGGGGAGCCGGCGGCGCGGGGTCCAGGACCCCCTTGCGGATCACCACCGGACCCGGATGCTCGGGCTTCTTGGGATCTGCCATCGCGGGCGCGGGTTATAGCAGACGCGGGGCGCGAGCGTCACCGGAGAGGCGCCGCACCCGGCGAGGGCCGGGTGATGGGGCCGCCGTCTTCTGCTAAGGGAGGCGGGTGCCCTCCCGCGTCGCCGTCTTCCTCTCCCGCGCCGATCCCACGGCGCTGCGGCTGGCCGGCTCCTGCGCCCTGACCGCCGCGGCCCTGGGGGACCGGGTGGACGTCTTCGTCTTCGGCCCGGCCATCGCGGCCGTCCTCGAGGCCCTGGGCGAGGCCGACCACGCGGCCGCGCCCCTGCTCCGCTCGCGCCAGGCCGGCGCGGTTCGCCTCCTCGCCTGCTCGGCCAGCGTGGCGGAGGAGCGGGTCCCCCTCGAGGAGGTGGAGCGGGGCTTCGACGCCGTGGTGGGCTGGCCCACGGTGGTCGAGTGGTCGCGGGGCGTGGTCGACCGCTACTTCTTCTGACTACGCCGTCACCCACTCGCGCAGCACCCGGTCGAGCTCCTCCTCGCTCAGGGCGCCGCGGTCCGCCAGCTCCTTGATGCGGCGGGTGATGGCCTTGAGCTCGGACTCGCCGAAGGTGAGCCCCATCTCCCGCGCCCGGTAGGCGATGGCGTGGTGCCCGGTGAGCCGGCTCCCGACGATCATCTTGCGGGTGAGGCCGAAGGCCTCCGGCGGGATGATCTCGTAGGAGCCCGAGTTGGCGGTCATGGCCTTGAGGTGCATGCCGGCCTTGTGGCTGTAGGCCGTCTCGCCGGTGAGGTAGTTGTTGAAGGGCACCTCGACGCCGCACACGCGGGCCACGGCCCGCTCCAGCTCGCGGAGCTGCCCGAGCCGGTAGCGGCGCGACACCTCCTGGGGGTCGAGGCTGTACATGCGGGCCACGAAGCCGCCCAGCGGCGTGATCCCCACCCGCTCGCCGATGCCCAGCACCGAGACGTCCACGTGGGTGGCCCCGGCGGCCACCGCCTCGGCGGCGTTGGCCACCGCGCAGCCCGTGTCGTTGTGGCAGTGGAAGCCGATGTCGGTCCTGACCGTGTGCCGGATCTGGCGCACCAGCGCGTAGACCTGCCGCGGCGTGGCGATGCCGACGGTGTCGGCCAGCCCCACCCGGTGCACGCCCAGCGCCTCGGCGGCGCGGTAGACGGCGAGCAGGTCGGCCTCCTCGGAGCGGAAGGTGTCCTCGGCGCTGAAGCGCACCTCCAGCCCGGCCCGGAGCGCCAGGTCGATGGGCGGCCCCATGGCGTCGATGATCTGCTGGATGCTCTTGCCGTGGGAGGCCTGGCGGAGGATGCGGCTGGTGGCGAAGAGCAGCCCGATGCCGCTCACCCCGGTCTCGAGCGCCGCCCGCACGTCGTCCACCACGCAGCGGGCGTGGGTGATCACCTTGGCGCCCAGCCCCAGCTTGACGATGCGCGCCGCGTCCCGCTGCGACTGCGGCGAGGCGGCCGGGCTGGTGACCTCGACGTACTCGACGCCGAAGGCGTCGAGCGCCCGGGCGATCTCGACCTTGTCCTCGGTGCGGAAGCTGGACCGGGCGAACTGCTCCCCCTCCCGCAGGGTGGTGTCGATGAGTCGCCAGGCGGGCCTGGGCTCGGCGGTCAGGTGGCCCTCGCTCACGGCTCAGCCCGGGGCTCGGCCTCGAGGTCCAGGACCAGGCCGCCCGAGCGGGGATCGGTCCGGAACCCGTAGCGCTTCAGGTACTCGGGCTGGTAGTAGCCGGTCTCCAGCGCCCGGATGCCGCGGGCGCGCTGGCGGCGCGCGAACTCGTGCATCAGCCCGTCGGAGATCCCCTTGCCGCGGGCCTTGCGGGCCACCGCGATCTTCTCCATGTGCACCCGGTCCGGCCGGCGCGTCTGGTGGTAGTAGATGCCCCCCACCACCGCCTCGCGGGCGTCGATGGCCAGCAGGAACTCGTGCTCGGCGGCGAAGGTCACCGGCAGCTGCGACTCGTGGAAGATCTGGAGGAGGCGCGCCACCTCCCGCGGGCTGGCCGGGCCGCGCACGAAGAAGCGCTCGCCCGACTCGTCGGCGAGCGCCAGCACCGGCTCGGTGACCCGCCGCGCGCCGGCGGACAGCGAGATCAGCGCCACGTCGTCGTCCGGCGCCAGGTAGGGGTAGGTGAGCCGGGCCAGGAAGTAGTCCTCCTCGCGCGTGGAGCGGGCCGAGTAGCGCAGCGCCGCCACGTGCTCCTCCAGGTCCAGCGCCCCCGGCGGCAGCGCCCGGGCGCGGGCCATGAGCCGGTCGAGCGCCTCGGCCAGCTCGGGCCGCGCCTCGGCGAAGACGGTGCGCCGGAAGAAGCGGATGCGGGCGTCGGGCCACTCCTGCTCGGTCTCCGAGAGCCGGTAGGTGCCCCACATCTCGGCCAGCATCCGGCCGCGGGCCTCCTCGGTGGCCGCCGGGTTCACCTGCAGCCAGCGGCGGTAGCGCCGCACCGCGAAGTGGACCCGCTGCGGCGTGTAGCCCTGGGAGGCGAGCCGGGAGAGGAAGGCCTCCACCGCGGCGCCGCGCTTCCCGCCGCGCGCGCCCTCGAGCAGCGCCCGCCCCCGCTCCAGCCCCAGCGCCTCCACCGCCGAGGCGAGCAGGATCTCCTCGCCCACCTCGCCGCGGAGCTCGGGGCGCCCCTCCTCCACGCGGGCGATGAAGGCGGCCTCGAAGCGGTCGAGCAGCTCGTCGAGGTCCGCGCAGGGCGAGCGGTCGGAGATGGAGACCAGGCGGGCGCCCGAGTGGTAGTCGTGCGAGGGGACGATGAAGGCCTCCGGCGACGGGTCCCGCAGCGCCAGCCGCCTCCCGGTGCGGTCCCAGAAGGCGACGTGGGCGTCGAGGGCGGTCCAGGCCAGGAAGGACCAGACGTGGCGGAGCCGCGTCGTCTCGCCCTGCCGCTCCAGCCGGGCCACCTGCCGCGCCACGTGCTCGCCCGGGATGAACTCCTCGGTGAACACGCCGTACTCCGGGTAGTAGCCGCCGAAGGCCTCCACCAGCGGCGGCGGCGCGCCGCAGGCGAGCAGCCAGGTGATCTCCTCGCGCAGCTCGGCGGGGTGCATCGACTCCACCAGGTTCACGGCGACGTCGTAGGTCTCGCGCGAGCGGGTGTGGAGCGAGAGCCGGTAGACCGACTTGCCCAGGCGCGTGCCCAGGTGGCTCACCGAGGCGCCGCCCGGGGGCAGGTCGGCGAGGCTGATGAGCGTGCCGCCGCCGAAGAGGAAGACGCTGGCGCGCACCAGGGTGGTGTCGGCCAGGGCCCGCAGGAAGAGCTCGCGGGTGGCGCCGGGGATGCCGTGCTCGAAGGCCACGGCCTCCTTCCAGCCGTACTCCAGGCCGCTCTCCGGGTCGATGGCCAGGCGCAGGTTGGGCCCGATCCAGTTGGTGAAGCCGCGCCGGAGCCGGTCGTGCTCCTCCTGGGCGCGGGCGGAGATCTCCTGGTCGGGGTGGAGCGAGAGGCGCGCCAGCGGCACCCGCACCGGCGCGTACCAGCGCGGATGGGCGATGGCGAAGGCGGCCAGGAGCCGCATCGAGCCCACCAGCAGCCGGCGGTCGGAGACCGACGAGGCCGCCCAGGCCGGCTCGGAGGAGAGGTGGGCCAGCAGCGCCTCCGCCTGGGCGTCCGGCAGGCCGCGCTCGCCCAGCACCGCCAGGTCCTCGTCGCGCAGCGCCATGGGGCCGAGCCGGTCGAGGAACAGCCGCAGGGTGGAGAGGACCTCCCCGGCCTCCTCCTCCGGCAGCAGCACCCGCAGCGCCAGGCGGCGGATCTCCCCGTCCGGCGCGTCCGCGGCGCGCCGCAGGAGCGCCCGGCAGAGCGCGGCGTGCTCGCCGCGCCCGGCGGCCAGGCCCAGCTGGAGGTGGATGACGGCGCGGCGCGCCTCGGGCCGCTCGGCCCGGAGCACCTCGCCGGCGGCGTGGATGGTCTCGAGGGTGACCTCCTCGCGATCCACCACCTCCAGCAGGCCCGGCAGGCGGGCGGGATCGGGCGGCGCCCACAGCCGCGGGTCGAGCCGCACCGCCGGGGCCTTCTTCCGCCTCGACGCCAGGGAGCGGAAGGCCTCCTCGCCCACGAAGGCCCGCAGCCCCTCGTTGCCGAGCCAGAGCGAGGGCGAGGCCAGCACCGCGCCCAGGTCCACCGCATCGCCGTCCGCGGCGTAGGCCAGGTCGCCGATGCGCAGCGAGCCCGGCGCCGCCGGATCGGGCGCCACCGGCATGGACCGCCCCCGGGCGTGGAGCCGGCCCTGGCGGATGACCATCTCGTGCTGCAGCACGCCCATCTCGCGGAGCACCCAGTTCGGGATGCGCAGGGAGCGGCCCTCGGCCAGGAGCGAGAGGTGCTTCTGGACGTACATCCGGTCGACGAGCTCCTTCCAGTTCTCCTCCACCACCTCGCGCTTGAAGGTGTGCTTGGCGGTGAGCTCGCCGTGCTCGGCGTCGAGGGCCCGCGGCAGCACCTGGAAGGAGACCACCCGCTCGAAGGGCGCCAGGAAGCGGTTGGCGCTGGCCACCAGGGAGGAGAGGAGCTCGCCCAGCTCCTCCGGCGACCGCTCCCGCAGCGCCGGCTGGCCCTCGTAGTTGGGCCAGATCAGCAGCGTGTTGTACTCGCGGTGGTCGCCCACCAGGAAGGCCTGGCCCACCGCGTCGAAGTCGCGGAACAGGTTCTCCACCCGCTGCGGGGCGATGGTCTGCCCCATCCGGTTCTTGTAGATCTCCTTCTTGCGGCCGGTGATGCGGTGGTGGCCGCGCTCGTCGGCGGCGAAGAGGTCGCCGGTGTGGAACCAGCCCTCGGCGTCGTGCGCCGCCGCCTCCTCGGCCGTGGGCCGGAAGTAGCCGGGCGAGACGTAGGGGCCGCGCAGGAGCAGCTCGCCGTCCTCGGCGATGCGGCACTCGACGCCCGGGAGCGGCTTGCCCACCGAGCCGTCGACGTACTCGCCCACCGGCGTCATCAGGACGCCGCCGGTGGCCTCGGTCATGCCGTAGCCGGAGCACAGCTCCACGCCGGCGCGGTGGAAGGAGCGGAACACCACCGGGTCGAGGTAGCCGGCGGCGGAGAGGCCGAGCCGGAGCCGCCCGCCGGTGAGGGCCCGGAGGTTGGCCGCCACGTCGTCGGGGTCCTCGCTGCCGGCGGCCCGCACCGCCGCCTCGTGGATCTCGAGCCACTTCTTGGGCACGCTGATGAACACGCTGGGCCGCACCGCCCGGAAGTCCTCGAGCAGCGACGCCTGCGCCGTGGAGCGGGCGAAGACGTAGCTGGCGCCCCACCACAGCGAGCCGGTGAGCTCGAGGTAGCGCCCGAAGGTGTGGTAGAGCGGCAGGTAGGCGAGGAAGACGTCGCCGTCGCCCAGCGACGGCAGCGCGAAGCCCCGGCACAGCCGCTTGGAGACGATGTTCAGGTGGTTGAAGGTGATGCCCTTGGGCGCCCCGGTGGTGCCCGAGGTGTACATCACCGTGGCCAGGTCGCGGCTCCTGACGGCCGCGGCGCGCGCCGCCCGCTCGGCGTCGTCGAAGGCCCCGGCGCCCTGGCCGATCATCTGCTCCAGCGAGAGCATCCCGTGCCGCTCGGCGCAGGAGTGTGAGAAGACCACCACCGAGCGCAGCTCGGGGAGGCCGCCCAGCGCCGGCAGCACCTTGGCGAGCTGCTCCTCGTCGGAGGCCAGCAGCACCCGCGCGCCCGAGTGGCGCAGCATGTAGACCACGTGCTCGGCGAGGGCGTTGGCCGGGAGCGGGAGGCTGACGATGCCGTTGGCGAGGCAGGCCAGGTCGCAGAGCGCCGCCTCCAGGCCGTTCTCGGAGAGGATGGCGACGCGCGGTTCCCCCTCGCCGCGAAGCAGCGCCAGGAGCCCGCGGGCGATGGCCCGGGTGCGGCGCGCCACGTCGGCCACGGTGAGCTCGCAGGCGTCGGCCCCCAGCACCCGCAGCGCCACCGTGCGGGGGTCGGTCTCCTCGCGCGACCGCAGCACGTCCCCGAAGGTGTAGTCGGCGCGGTCGATGGCCTGGACCAGCAGGCGCGTCCACGGGGCCACGTCGCCCGGCGAGAGGGACTCGGTGAAGAAGCGCCGCCGGACGGCGTCGAGGAGGGTGAACAGGGCCCGGCGGGCGCCGTCGCGCCACCCGGCCTGCTGCGCCCGCCCCACCAGCGTCTCCACCAGCCCGGCCACGTCCGCCAGGTCCTGGGGCTGGACGGTGGCCACGGCCTCGCGGGTCCGGTCGACGAGGTCGTCCGGCGCGGGGCCGGCGCGCGCCCAGGAGGCGGCGAGCGCGGCGAAGGGCGAGGCCTGGGACATCGAGGGGATCCTCGCGGCAGGGAGACCGGAAAGCAACGGGCCGCCCACCGGAAGGCGGGCGGCCCGGAGCGGAGGGCCGGCCGGAGGAGGCCGGCCCGGAGGCCCCCCAGCTAGTCGTCCATCGCCTCCTTGCGGCCGCCGTCCTTGGCCCACTTCTCCAGCATGTCGGTGGTGACCGACTTGGGCCGCTCGATGGCGTAGCCCAGGCCCCGGTCCCAGACGATGTTGGAGAGCACGCCCAGGGCGCGGCCCACGCCGAAGAGGACCGTGTAGAAGTCCCACTCCCGGATGCCGTAGTACCACTGGATGCAGCCCGAGTGCGCGTCCACGTTGGGCCAGGGGTTCTTGGTCTTGCCGTGCTTGGTGAGCACGCCCGGGGCCACCTCGTAGATCATGTTGACCAGCTGGAAGACCGGGTCGTTGGGGAGGTGCTTCTTGGCGTACTCGTTCTGCGCCACGTAGCGGGGGTCGGTCTTGCGGAGCACGGCGTGGCCGTAGCCCGGGATCACCTGGCCGCTGTTGAGCGTGTCCCAGAGGAACTTCTCCAGCTCCTCCTTGGTGGGCAGCTTGTTGTTGAGCTTCTTCATCACGTTCTGGATCCAGCCCAGCACCTCCTGGTTGGCCAGGCCGTGGAGCGGGCCGGCCAGGCCGTTCAGGCCGGCCGAGAACGAGTAGTAGGCGTCGGAGAGCGCCGAGGCCACGAGGTGCGTGGTGTGCGCCGAGACGTTGCCCGACTCGTGGTCCGAGTGGAGGATGAAGTACATCCGCGCCACCTCGTCGTACGGCGGCGCCACGCCCATCATGTGCGCGAAGTTCCCGCCCCAGTCGAGCTTGGGGTCCGCGGCGATCTGGGTGTCTCCCTTGTACTTCATCCGGTAGATGTACGCGGCGATGGCCGGCAGCTTCGCCAGCAGGTTCATCGAGTCCTCGTACATCGGATCCCACATGTCGGTCTTCTTCAGGCCGCCCTCGCCGTAGCGCTTGGCGAAGACCGACTCGCGCTGCATCGACAGCACCGCGGTCGAGAACATGGTCATGGGGTGCGTGTCGCGGGGCAGGGCGCGCAGCACGTCGGCGACGTACTGGGGCACCTTGGCCCGGGCCTTCCAGTCCTCGACCACCTCCAGCGTCTCCGGCACGGTGGGAATCTCGCCGGTCAGCAGGAAGTAGAAGAAGCCCTCGACGTAGGGCTGCTCCTTGCCCGGCACCTTGGGGAGCGCCGCGAAGGTCTCGGGGATGGTCTTGCCGCGGAAGCGGATGCCCTCGAACGGGTCGAGATAGGAGATGTCGGTCACCAGGGAGCGGACGTCGCGGGCGCCGCCGATGCACTGGCCGATGTTGACCTTGTCGATGACGACGTTGCCGAACTCCTTGGTGAGCTTCGTGGTACGAGGCCGGAAAGCCTCGATCTTCTCCTTCAGCTTCGCCTTCAGGGTGTTGGCCATGGGCACTCCGTTGAGCGAACGACTTGGGACGATTGGAAGCGCGGGTGGATCGGGTGCCGCATCCTACGGAATCGGGTTTTGGGTGGCAACGAAGACGTGAGCTAACCCATGAACATCAAACCCCTATTGCCCAATTCCGTCCCCATATGGGGTAGTTAGCTCGGCCGCGCGTCTTGTCGCAGGGGCCCGCCCCGGCCCCCCGGGCGCACCGGAAGTGCGGATGGTTGCACTCCCGGCGCGGGGTGTACCAATGGTGTCGTCCGCCCGGCGCCACCGCGACGGGGCGCAGGCGACGCGGTGCGGCGTCCGCCGGCGGCGGCTCGCTAGCCGCGCCCGCGGTAGAGGGCGGTGGCCACCTGGGTGGCGAGGATCCCCGCGTCGGCCGAGGCCGCGGGCGGCGCGCCCGCGGGGAGGGCGGGCGCGGCGGGCTCCGCGGTCCCGGGGGATTCCCCCGGCTCCGCGGGCTCCCGCCGGGCCTTCGGCGAGGCGTCCGATCGGCACGTCCGGCACCACGGCTGGTTCCGGATGGCGCCGTCGGCCATGCGCCGGAGGCCGAACTGGGACAGGGGCCGCATCTTGTGGCACTTGAGGCACATGAGGGTGATGAAGACCTCGTTGCCCTCGGCGTCGTAGACCGACGACCGGCGGCGGCGGGGCTTCTTCTCGCCGTCCGCCGCGCCCGCGGCGCCCCGGCGCGGCGCCTGCGGCGGCGAGAGCTCTCCCCTGGCGATCGCAGGGGCCACCATCACCTTCACGGCCATGGAACCATCTCCTCGGAGGAACCGGCCCCGGCGCGGGTCGCGCCGGGCACTTCCGGAGCCCGCGAGGCTAGCAGGGGGGGCTGACAGCCCCCGCCTCAGGCGCCCCTGGCCAGCTCCCGCAGGACGAACGGCAGGATGCCCCCGTGCCGGAAGTACTCGACCTCGATGGGCGTGTCGATGCGGAGCGTGAGCGGGACCCGCTCCTCGCGGCCCCCCTTCCGCGCGATGGTCAGCGTCGCCCTCCGCCGCGGCGCCAGCCCGCCCTCGGGGGCGGACAGGTCGTAGCGCTCGGTGCCGTCGAGGCCCAGCGACCCGGCAGAGACGCCCTCGGGGAGCTGCAGCGGAAGCACCCCCATGCCCACCAGGTTGCCCCGGTGGATGCGCTCGAAGGACCGCGCCACCACCGCGCGCACGCCCAGGAGCCGCGTCCCCTTGGCGGCCCAGTCGCGCGAGGACCCGGTGCCGTACTCCTGCCCGGCGATCACCAGGAGCGGCACGCCCTCCTCCCCGTAGCGCACCGCCGCCGCGTGGATGCTCATCCGGTCGCCGGAGGGCTGGTGCACCGTCACGCCGCCCTCGATGCCCGGGACCATGAGGTTCCGGATGCGCACGTTGGCGAAGGTGCCGCGCACCATCACCTCGTGGTTGCCCCGCCGCGCCCCGTAGCTGTTGAAGTCCGGGACCGACACGCCCTGGGCCCGGAGGTACTGGCCCGCCGGCGAGGCCGGGTCGATGTTCCCGGCCGGGCTGATGTGGTCGGTGGTGACCGAGTCGCCGAGGACGGCCAGGGCGCGCGCGCCGAGGATGGGCCCGGCCTCCGCCGGGGCGGCCCGGGGCGAGAAGCCCTCGAAGTAGGGCGGCTCCCGCACGTAGGTGGAGGCGGCGTCCCAGCGGTACTCCACGCCGGCGGGGGCGGAGAGGCCCTGCCAGGCGGCGCTGCCCTGGCCCACCGAGGCGTAGTTCCTCCGGTAGCGCTCCGGGTCTCCGGCCGCCCCGAGCAGCGCCTCCACCTCGGCCGGCGAGGGCCACAGGTCGCGGAGGAACACCGGCCTGCCGTCGCGGTCCCGCCCCAGCGGCTCCCGGTCGAGGTCCAGGTCGACGGTGCCGGCCAGCGCGAAGGCCACCACCAGCGGCGGGCTCATGAGGAAGTTGGCCCTCACCGCGGGGTGGATGCGGGCCTCGAAGTTGCGGTTGCCGGAGAGCACGCTGGCCACCACCAGGTCCTTCCCGGCGATGCGCTGCTCCAGGGCCGCGTCGAGCGGCCCCGAGTTGCCGATGCAGGTGGTGCAGCCGTAGCCCACCGTCTGGAAGCCGAGGGCGTCGAGGTCCTGCTGCAGCCCGGTGGCGGTCAGGTACTCGGTGACCACGCGCGAGCCGGGGGCGAGCGAGGTCTTCACCCAGGGCGGAGGGCGCAGGCCGCGCGCCGCCGCCTTGCGGGCCAGGAGGCCCGCCGCCACCATCACGGCCGGGTTGGAGGTGTTGGTGCAGCTGGTGATGGCGGCGACGACCACGTCGCCGTGGGTGGGCCGCCCGGCCGCCGGCTCGGGGCGCGGGAGGAGCGAGGCCACCTGGGCCTTGAGCGCCGTGAGCGCGATCCGGTCCTGCGGCCGTTTCGGGCCGGCCACCGAGGGCTCGACGCCGGCGAGGTCGAGGTCGACCACCTCCGAGTAGTCGCACTGGCCCCGGGCCGGGATGCCGAAGAGCCCCTGGGCCGTGAGGTAGGCGCGCACCAGGCGCACCTGCTCCGGGGCGCGGCCGGTGGCCTCGAGGTAGCGCAGCGTCCTCTCGTCGGAGGGGAAGAACCCCAGGGTGGCGCCGTACTCGGGCGCCATGTTGGCCACGGTGGCCCGGGTGGCGGCCGGGAGCGCCCGCGCCCCCTCGCCGTGGAACTCGACGAACTTCCCCACCACCTGGGCGCGGCGCAGGAGCTCGGTCACCGCCAGCACCAGGTCGGTGGCGGTGGCCCCGTCCCGCAGCGCGCCGTGGAGGTGCACCCCCACCACGTCGGGCGTGAGGAAGGCGCTGGGCTGGCCCAGCATGGCCGCCTCGGCCTCGATGCCGCCCACGCCCCAGCCGACGATGCCCAGGCCGTTCACCATGGTGGTGTGGGAGTCGGTGCCGACCAGGGTGTCGGGGAAGGCGACGCCGTCCCTCTCCCAGACGCCGCGCGCCAGGAGCTCGAGGTTCACCTGGTGGCAGATGCCGAAGCCGGGGGGGACGATGCGGAAGCCGTGGAAGGCCTGGGCGCCCCACTTCAGGAACTCGTACCGCTGGCGGTTCCGCTCCATCTCGAAGGCCAGGTTCCGCTCCAGGGCGTCCCCCGAGCCCCAGGCGTCCACCTGCACCGAGTGGTCTACCACCAGGTCCACCGGCACCACCGGCTCGACCCGGCGCGGATCCCGGGAGAGCCGCGCCATCGCCGACCGCATGGCGGCCAGGTCCACCAGCAGCGGCACGCCGGTGAAGTCCTGCAGCAGCACCCGGGCCACCACGAAGGGCACCTCGGCGGTGCGCTCCCCCCGCGGCTTCCAGGCGCACAGGGCCCTCACGTCCTCCTCGCGGACCCGGGCGCCGTCGAGGTTCCGCACCAGCGACTCGAGCACGATGCGCAGCGACACCGGCAGCCGCGAGACGGGGCCGAGCCCCCGCTGCTCGAGCCTCGGCAGCGAGAAGTACCGGAGCTTCCGGTCTCCGAGGTCGAGGGTGGCGAGCGCGCCCAGGGGATCCTGCATGGCTTCCTCCGCCCCCGATCCCTGTCGCCCGGGCCGGCGCGGCGCAACGTTTCCGCCGGGGCCGCGCGCCCGGCGCTTGCGCCCCGCCGGCCGCGGCGCGACCCTGTCCCGGGAGCCCTCGCCCATGTCCCAGCTCTCCGACCTCTACCGGCCCTCGCTGGCGCTGCTCACCGACCTCTACGAGGTCACCATGGCGGGAGCGGCCTGGAAGAGCGGGCTGGCGGGCACCGAGGCCTCCTTCGTCCTCTCCTTCCGCAAGAACCCGTTTCGCGGCGGGTTCGCGGTGGCGGCGGGGCTGGAGTCGGTTGTCGACCTGGTGGAGCGCTTCCGCCTCGACGGGGACGACCTCGAGTACCTCGCCGGCCTGCGCGACGCGCGCGGCGCGCCCCTCCTGGAGAAGGGGTTCCTCGACCACCTGGCGGCCCTGCGGCTCGAGGTGGACGTGGACGCGGTTCCCGAGGGCACGCCGGTCTTCCCCTGGGAGCCGCTGGTGCGGGTGACGGGGCCGGTGATCCCCTGCATGCTGCTGGAGACGGCGCTCCTGGCGGTGGTGAACTTCCAGACGCTGGTCGCCACCAAGGCGGCGCGTGTCTGCCAGGCGGCCCGCGGCGAGCCGGTGCTGGAGTTCGGCCTGCGGCGGGCCCACGGGATCGACGGCGGCCTCTCCGCCGCCCGCGCCGCCTACGTCGGCGGGGTGGCCGCCACCTCCAACGTGCTCGCGGGCCGGCTCTACGGCATCCCGGTCCGGGGCACCCATGCGCACTCCTGGGTGATGCTCTTCGACTCGGAGCCCGAGGCCTTCGCGGCCTACGCCCGCGCCATGCCCGGCAACTGCCTGCTCCTCGTCGACACCTACGACACCCTCCAGGGCGTGCGCCACGCCATCGAGGTGGGCCGCCGGCTGCGCGCCGAGGGGAGCGACCTGGCCGGCATCCGGCTCGACTCCGGCGACCTCGCCTGGCTCTCCCAGCGGGCGCGCGAGATGCTCGACGAGGCCGGCTTCGCCAGCAGCGTCATCGTCGGCTCGAACGAGCTCGACGAGCTGGTCATCGACAGCCTGAAGGAGCAGGGGGCCAGGATCTCGGTGTGGGGGGTGGGGACGCGGCTCGTGACCGGCGCCGACGACGGGGCGCTGGGGGGGGTCTACAAGCTCTCGGCCTCGCGCCGGCCGGGCGAGCCCTGGAGGCACCGGCTCAAGCTCTCGGAGCAGGCCGCCAAGGTGAGCATCCCCGGCATCCTCCAGATCAGGCGCTTCGAGGGGCCGGAGGGGTACCTCGCCGACGTCGTCTGGGACGAGCTCACCGGGATCCCGGAGGAGCCGGTGATGATGGTGGACCCGCTCGACCACACCCGGCGGCGGGAGCTGGCGGGCGCGCCGCACCGGGACCTGCTCCAGCCGGTCTTCCGGCGGGGGAAGCTGGTCCAGCAGCGGCCGCCCCTCGAGGCCGTGCGGGCGCGGACGCTGGCGGAGCTGGCGAGGCTCCACCCGGGCATCAAGCGCTTCGTGAACCCGCACCAGTACCCGGTGGGGCTGGAGCGGCGCCTCTTCGACCTGCGGACGCGCCTGGTGCTCGAGGCGCGGGGCCTCCGCCCGGAGTGACCCCCTCCGGCGCGCGACTGCGGTAGGCTCGGCCCGGATGCCCCGCGCCAACCCCTGGACGCTGGTCCCCGCCGCCGAGTACGAGCGCCACATGGGCCCGGAGGGCGCCGACCAGCTCCGGCCCCTGGCGGCCGTCCTGGGCCGCGCCTGCGCCGACCTGCGGCCGCGGCGCCTGCTGGTGCTGGGCGTCGCCACCGGCAACGGCCTGGAGCACGTGGACCCGAAGGTCACCGAGCGCGTGGTGGGCGTCGACGTCAACATCCAGTACGTGGCGGTGGCGCGCCAGCGCTTCGCCCGGCTCGGGCCGACGCTGGAGCTCTACTGCGTGGATCTGGAGAAGGTGGATCTTCCGCCGGCCTCCTTCGACCTGGTCTGGGCGGGCCTGGTGCTGGAGTACGTGGACCTGGCGGCGGCCGCGTCCCGCATCGCCGGATGGCTCGCGCCGGGCGGATCCCTCCTGGTCGCGCTCCAGCATCCGCCGGCCGCGGAGGCCGCCGGCGAGCGCCTGCGGGCGGTGGGGGAGGCGATGCGGCTGGTGTCGCCCGAGGAGCTGGCCGGGCATCTGGCCGCAGCCGGCCTCGAGCCGCGGCAGGCATACTGGGTGGAGGCGGCCCGGGGCCGCCTCCTCCACGTCGCCCGCTGGCGGAGGCCGAAATAGGCCGGCCGGCGCCGCGTACCAGGAGGCGAGGAGGAAGGCCATGCTCTGTCCCTTCTGTCGCACCGAGAACAAGGACGGGGCGGTGAAGTGCGCCGCCTGCGGGAGCTGGATGACCGACTACCCCCCGGTCCGCGAGTGGGTCCGGCCGCGCGGCGGCCGGATGATCGCCGGCGTCTGCCGCGGCCTGGCCGACCGCTTCGGGCTGCCGGTGGCGGCGGTGCGGATCGCCTTCCTGCTCTCGCTGCTCGTCTGGGGCGGCGGCCTGCTGGTCTACGTGGCCTGCTGGATCGGGATGCCGAACGCTCCCGAGCCGCCCCCGCTCCCGACCACCGCCGCGCCCCCCGCGCCGGCGCCGCAGGGGAACGGCGGGCCCTCGGCCTGACGGCGGCGCGGTCAGCCGCCCAATCCGAGCCGTCGCATGAGGTCCCTGAAGCGCGGGTCGCCCCGCAGCTCCGCCAGGCCGGGCCCCACCCCGAGCCAGGGGAGCCAGGTCGAGCGCTCCTGGTAGGCGCGCTCGAGCCACTCGAAGGCGCGATCGCGCTCCCCCAGCGCCGCGTGGACCATGGCGAACTCGACGGGCGACACGTAGCGGGTCCGCGCGGCCTGGCGGAGCTCGGCCAGCAGGGCGCGGGCGCCGGGCGCGTCTCCCCCCAGCGCCAGCGACCGGGCCAGCGCCGCCAGGTACTCGGGGCTCCGGCCGGAGAGCTGCACCGCGCGCCGGAACGCCTCCAGGGCCTCGCCGTGGAGCGCGGTCGCGTCGCAGGCGCGCCCCAGCATCTCGTGCGCCACCGCGAACTGCGGGTCGAGCGCCAGCGTGGCGCGCAGCTGCTCCAGGGCCTCGCCGTACCGGCCGGCGTAATACCAGGTGACGCCCAGCACGGCATTGGCGATCCGCGAGGCCGGATCGAGGTCTCTCGCGCGCGCGGCGCGGGCGATGGCCTCCTCGTGACGGCCGAGGAGCGTGAGGAGCTCGCCGTACCACTGGTGGGCGCTGGCGTATCCCGGGTTCAGCTCCAGGGCCCGCCGGTAGGCGCGCTCCGCGCCGGCCCAGTCCCACTCCGCCTGCAGGATGGCGCCCAGCGAGGCGTGCGCCTCCCCCAGGAGCGGATCGATCTCCAGGGCGCGGAGCGCCGCTGCCCGAGCCCGAGGGAAGGACGTCGCCGGCGGCAGCACCCGGTACTCGGCCGCCAGGGCGTAGGCGTCGGACAGGCCCGCGTGCGCCCGGGCGTAGCCCGGATCGAGGGCCACCGCCCGCTCGAAGTGGCGGATGCTCTCGGCGATGCCCTCGGAGGTGCGCTGGTTCCAGAAGTGGCGCCCCCGGGCGTAGGCTCGCCAGGCCTCGGGCTGCACCGGCGGGGCGACCGCCAGGGCCGAGCGCTCCTCTGGCCGGACCTCGACGCGGAGGCGGTCGGCGATGGCGCGGGCGATGGCGGCCTGGAGGTCGAGCACCTCCCTCGCGTCGCACTCGAAGGTCTCGGCCCAGAGGTGGCCGTCGGTCCGGGCGTCGATGAGCTGCGCGGTCACGCGGAAGCGGTCGCCGGCGCGCATCACCGAGCCCTCCACCACGCCCTCGACGCGCAGCTCGCTCGCGATCTGCGGCACGGTCTTCTGCGTGCCCTTGTACTGCATGGCGGAGGTGCGCGAGATGACGCGCAGCGCGCGGATCCGGCCCAGGTTCGCGACCAGGCCCTCCGTCACCGCGTCCGCGAGGTACTCCTGCTGCGCGTCGCCGGTCAGGTTCGCGAGCGGCAGCACCGCCAGGGAGGCGATGGGGCCCGCCGGCCGCGGTCCCCGCCAGGCGACACGGCTTCCGAGCCAGGCGACGGCGGCGAGCGAGAGCCCTCCCAGGACCAGCGCCGGGCGCCCTCGCGGCCACCGGGAGCGTCGCGGCCGCCCCTCGCCCGGTCCCTCGGCAGGCCCCGCCTCCGGCCCGGTTGCCGGCGCGCCGGGCTCCTGGCGCCGGGGCGCCGCCGGCACCTCCGCGACGGCGCCGACGAACCGGTAGCCGCGCTTGGGGTGGGTCTCGATCCAGCGCTCCCCGTCCTCCCCGTCGGCGAGCGCCCGCCGCAGGCTCGACACGTGCCGCGCCAGGTTGCCCTCCTCCACGATCACGTCGGGCCAGACCGCCGCGAGGATCTCCTCCTTCGGCACGATGCGGCCGCGCCTCTCGACCAGCGCCAGGAGGACCTCGATGTCCTTCAGGGGCAAGGGGACCAGGCTCCCGCCGCGGTACAGCGCCCGCTCCGCCGGGTCGAGGCGGAAGGGGCCGAACGCGAACGCGCCCCCCGGCTCCACACCGGGGCTGTGGACGGGCGCGTTTTCCGGATTCTTTCCGTTTTCCTTCAGGACGCCTCGCCCCCCTGGTGCCTACCGTCCATGCAGAGGTTCCCGACCACCCGGATCTAGTAGCGGAGCCGGGCCGGCCGGCCACGTGACCCCGGGGGGTCCCCGCGGGATGGGGAGCGACGCATGGAATCGCCAGGCGGAAGGAACGGAGGGCGCCCGCGCGCGGCGGGCCTCCGCGCGGTCGTCGGCTGCTGGTCGTTGCTCGCGGCCTGCTCGGGCGGAGGCTCCGGCGGCGGAGGGACCCCGCCTCCCCCGGCCGGCGTCGGGCCCGCCGGCGGGACGGTCGCGAGCGCCGACGGAAGGGCCCGGGTGGCGATCCCGCCCGGCGCGCTGGCGCAGGCGGTGGCCATCGCCGTCGCGCCGATGACCGCCCCGCCGGCCGGGGCGATCCCGGGGACGGCTTACGCCTTCGGCCCGGACGGGACCACCTTCGCCTCGCCGGCGGTCGTCACCATCGCCTACGACCCGGCGCTGCTGCCCGCGGGTGTCGCCGAGGCCGACCTGGAGCTCGCCCTGCTGGTCGGCGCAGCCTGGACGCCGGTGGCGGGCTCGGCGGTGGACGCCGCCGCCGACGCCGTCTCCGGGACGACGAGCCACTTCAGCAGCTTCGCCCTCGTCCCGCGAGCCCCGCGCCCGCCCCCCGCCATCGCGCGCGCCAGCGCCGGAGCGGGCGGCGTGGCCGGAGACGGCGACAGCCCGCCGCTCACCGCGCTCGGGCGCCCGAGCGTGAGCCGGGACGGCAGGCTGGTGGCCTTCGCCTCCAGCGCGGCCAACCTGGTCGCCGCCGACGGCAACTCCGTCGCCGACGTCTTCGTCCGCGACCTGGTCTCGGAGGCCACCGTGAGGGTGTCGGTCACCAGCGCGGGCGAGGAGGGGCGGGCGCCCAGCCGGTACCCGGTCATCAGCGGGGACGGCCGATACGTGGTCTTCGCCACGCAGGCGAACCTGGACCCCGCCGACACCACCTCCCAGGTGGTCTGGGACCTCTACCGGCACGACCTCTCCTCGTCGACGACGGAGCTGGTCGACGTCGATGCGGGCGGGACCATCCAGAGCCAGGCCTTCGCCCCGGCGCCGGCCGTGAGCGGCGACGGGCGCTTCGTGGCCTGGAGGGACTTCGCCACCCCGAGGATCCTGGTGAAGGACATGCTCAGCGGGGCGCTGGATCCGGTGGCGGTCCCGGTGGTGCCCACGCCGCTCGGCGACGTCTGGGATCCGCTGGTGAGCGACGACGGGCAGGTGGTGGCCTTCGTCTCGAGCCACGCGCACCAGGCCGGCCAGGCGAACGTCTACCCGAGCGTCTTCGCGCTCGACCGCGCCCGGGGGACGGTGGAGCGGATCGCCCTGGGCACCACCCTCGACATGATCCAGCCCACCATCGGGATGAGCGCCAGCGGAGACGTCATCGCCTACGCCACGCGCAGCCCGCAGCTCTTCCCCGACGACAACGCGACCTGGGACGTCTACGCCCACGTTCGCTCGGCGGCGACGAACCCGTGGCTGGTGTCGGTGGGAGCGGCGGGCGACGCCTCGGGCGGCCCGGCCTTCTTCGGCTCGGGCGCGCCCTTCGTGAGCGCCGACGGGAGCACGGTGGCCTACCAGTCGAGCGCCACCAACCTGGTGACCGGCATCGCCGGCGCCGGAGACGTGCCGCAGGTGTTCGTGCGAGCGACCTTCGGCGGGCGGACGTACCAGCTCTCGGCCTGCGGGGGGCTGGCGGGAAACGCGACCTCCGGGGACCCGGCGCTGTCCGGGGACGGCCTGGTGGCGGTCTTCTGGTCGGCGGCCGACAACCTGCTCGGAAGCCCGGGCGCGTGCAGCGGGGACGCCAACGGGAAGGTGGACGTCTTCGCCGCCCGGTAGCCGGAACCTCAGCCGGGCTCGGGCTCGGACTCCAGGATCCCGGTCCCGGAGAGCCGCAGGCCGTCTCCCGCGACGCGCCCCAGGAGGCGGAGGAGCCCGTCGAGCACCGTCACCGGGTGCGGCGGGCAGCCCGGGACGTAGAGGTCCACCGGCACCCCGGGAATGGCGCCGTCCGCGCCGCCCAGGCACACCGGGCTCCCGGCGAAGGGCCCGCCCGAGATGGCGCAGGCCCCGACCGCGATCACCAGCCGGGGGGCCGGCACCGCCTCCCAGGTCTTCCGCAGCGCCGTCCGCATGTTCTCGGAGACCGGGCCGGTCACCACGATGCCGTCGGCGTGGCGCGGCGAGGCGACGAACTGGACGCCGAAGCGGGAGAGGTCGAACTGGACGTTGCCGGTGGCGTTGAGCTCCGCCTCGCAGCCGTTGCACCCGGCGGCCGACACCTGCCGCAGCTTCAGCGACCGGCCGAAGAGCTTGCGGGTCTTCTCGTCGAGCGCGCGGGCCAGCGCCGGGGCGTCGCCGCGCACCACCAGCTCGTCGCGCGAGCGCATGGAGAGGCGGTAGTCGCGGGTGAAGGCGATGGCGCGCTCGGGGCAGGCCTCCTGGCACAGGCCGCAGAAGAGGCAGGCGCCCATGTCGAGCCGGAGGTCGCCCGTCCCCGCGCCCGCGATGGCGTCGGTGGGGCAAACGTCGGCGCAGTCCTGGCAGCCGGCCCGGCAGCGCGAGGGCTCGAGCGCCGGGCGGCCCCGGAAGCGCTCGGGGAAGCGGGCCGGCCCCTCGGGGTAGGCGATGGTCTGGCGGCCCAGCTCGAGCCGCGTGCGGAGGATGGAGATCACCGGCTGGCCCCGATCGCTTGCCCGCGGTCGCTCACAGGTCGTGGCCGCAGTAGGAGAGGTTGAAGCTCTTGTTGCACAGGGGGAAGTCGCTCACCTGCTCCCCCCGCATCGCCATCTGCAGCCCCATCCAGTTGTGGAAGGACGGGTCCACCACCTTGTAGCGGTCGAAGCGGCCGTCCCCGCCGGTGGAGACCGCGTGGCAGATCTCGCCGCGCCAGCCCTCGACCAGGGAGACCGCGATCCGGCCGGGCCGGGGCGGGGGGCAGTCGGCGCGCACCGGCCCCCGGGGCAGGTCGCGCAGCCGGGCCACGGCGAAGGCGGCGCTCCGCTCCCCCTCGTCGAGGCGCACCTGGGCGCGGGCCGCCACGTCGCCCGCCTCGCCGGTGGCGGGCGGGAGCGCGGCCTCGCGGTACGGGGCGAAGGGGTGGGTCTGGCGCACGTCGACCGCGAGCCCGCTGGCGCGCGCCGCCGGGCCCACCAGCCCGAGCGCCGCGGCCGTCTCCCGGGGCAGCCTGCCGGTGCCGTCGATGCGGTTCCGCGAGGAGGGGCTCCGGAAGAAGAGGTCGGCCGCCTTCCGCACCCGATCCCAGGACTCCTCCAGCCGGGCGGCCAGGCGCAGGGCGGCGTCGCCGGGCAGGTCGAAGCGGGTGCCGCCCGGGACGACGATGCCGCGGCCAAAGCGGTTGCCGCAGATCTCGGCCAGCGCGTTGAGGAAGTCGGCGCGCAGCGCGCCGCAGTAGCTGGCGGTCGGGAGGAAGCCGACGTCGCCGGCGAGCGCGCCCAGGTCGCCGACGTGGTTGGCGAGCCGCTCCAGCTCCAGGGCCACCGCCCGGAGCGCCAGCGCCCGCGGCGGGGCCTCGGCGCCCGAGAGCGCCTCCAGGGCCCGGGCATGGGCCAGGGCGTGGCCCACGGCCGTGTCGCCGGCGAGGGACTCGACCAGGACCGGCGTGCGCCGGGTGGGCCCGCCGAGCAGCATCCGCTCGGCGGCCCGGTGCTGGTAGCCGAGCGCGATCTCGAGGTGGAAGACGTGCTCGCCGTGGCACTGGAAGCGGAAGTGGCCGGGCTCGATGATGCCGGCGTGCACCGGCCCCACCGCCACCTCGTGCACCTCCTCGCCCTCCATCTCGAAGAAGGGGTAGCCGTCGGGGATGTCGCCCAGCGGCTCCCGGCGGCCCCAGGGGTCCGGCGCCCGGCCGCCGAGCCGGTGCTCGAAGCGCACCGGCTTGAGCCAGGGGTGGCCCCGGGGGACGACGCCGTACTGCTCCGCCAGCTCCCGCTCGAAGAGCTGGAGGGCCGGGCACTCCGGGGAGAGCGAGGGCCACTCGTCCCCGACGGCGGCCGAGAGGAGGCCCAGGGTCCCGTGGCGGTCGTTGGCCAGCACCGCGGTGACGAGCACGCCCGCGCCGGGGACCTCGCGCCCGTAGAAGGCCGAGACCCGCCCGCCGGCGGTCAGCACGTCGGCGACGATGCCCTGGAAGACGTCGACGGGCAGCAGCGGGACGGCGCCCGCCTCCACCGCCTCGCCGTTCTGCACCTGGAGGACCCGGCTCGGCATGGCCTCACCCTCCCACCAGCGCCGCGGCGGCGTCGAAGAGGTCCAGGAGCCCCCGCGGCACCCACAGGCCGAGGAGCAGCACCGCCGCCATCAGGGCCAGGGGCGGGCCGGCGGTGAGGCGCGAGTCGCCGAGCTCCGGGCGCCACTCGCCCGCGGGCGGCTCGCCCTGCACCACCTTGAGCACGGTGGTGCCCATGCCCACGAAGATGATCGACAGGAAGAGCAGGAACAGGCCCGAGACCACCCAGTGCCCGCCCTGCAGGGCGCCGTTCAGGATGGTGAGCTCGGAGAAGAAGGGGGCGAAGGGGGGCGAGCCAGTCACCGCCAGGAACCCGGCCAGGAAGAGCGCTCCCGAGACGGGGAGGCGCCGGGCGGCGCCGAAGACCTTGTCGGTGGTCTTGGCCCCGAAGGCCCGGTGGATGTTGCCGGCGGCCAGGAAGAGCACGCCCTTCACCAGCCCGTTGTTCACCATGTGGAAGAAGGCCCCCGAGGCGGCTGCGCCCCCGAGCCCGGCGCCGAGCGCCAGGATGCCCATGTGCTCCACGCTGGAGTAGGCCAGCATGCGCTTGAAGTCGCGCTGGCCGACCATGAAGACCGAGGCCAGGGCCATGGAGAGCAGCCCGATGCCGATGAGGCTCTCGCGCGCGAAGGGCCCCTCGCCGGCGGCGTTGCAGACGTGGACGATGCGCACGATGGCCAGGAAGGCCAGGTTGGTGACGCCGCCGGAGAGCATGGCGCCCAGGATGCCGGGCGCCTCGCCGTAGGCGTCGGGCTTCCAGGAGTGCAGCGGCGCCAGCCCCATCTTGGTGCCGTAGCCCACCAGCAGGAAGACGAAGGCCGCCCGGACCCAGGGAGGCGAGAGCGCCGGGCCGGCGGCGGCCAGGTCCTTCACCATGAGGCTGTGCGGGCCGCCCGGGCCGGCGGAGGCCAGGGCCAGGAAGAAGGTGCCCAGGAGCGCCAGCGCGATGCCCAGCGAGCACACCAGCAGGTACTTCCAGGCCGCCTCCAGCGAGAGGGCGTTGTGGTTGAAGTAGATGAGCGGGGCGGTGGTGAGCGTGGTGACCTCGATGGCCACCCAGAGGAGGCCGAGGTGCTGCGAGAGGGCCACCGCCGTCATGGCCGAGAGCAGCACCAGGAGGCCGCCGACGAAGACCCGGTTGTCGCGGTCGGCGCGCCGCGCCAGGTAGCCCTGGGCGTAGACGGCGCAGACCAGGAAGAGCGCGCTGGTGGTGGTGAGCACCAGGCGCCCGGGCGCGTCGAGGTCCAGCCAGCCGCCGAGCGCGGGAGCCGGAGCCCGCAGCCAGGAGGCCGCGACGCCCAGGGCGTGCGGGACGGCGCCGGCGAGCAGGGCCAGCGGCCGGCGCCGCTGGCTCGGGGCGGCGAAGGCCACCGCGGCGGCGGCCAGGGGGGCGAGGAGCAGGAAGGCGATCACGCGTCAGTCCTTCAGGGCCGAGAGCTTCCCGGTGTCGAGCGAGGAGAACTCGCGGTTGATGTGGAACATCACGATGCCCATGACGAAGACCGCGGCGAAGAGGTCGAGGAGCACGCCGGCCTCCACCATCACCGGCATGAAGTCGGTGAGGAGCACGCCGAAGACGAAGACGCCGTTCTCCAGCACCAGGAAGCCCAGCACCTGGGCCACCGCCTTGCGCCGCGAGACCACCAGCAGGAGGCCGGTCCAGACGGTGGAGAGCGAGGTGGGCACCAGCAGCGCGTGCTTCTCGGGGGTGGGCAGCGGCAGGCCGCCCGAGAAGGCGAAGGCCAGCGCCACGCCCGCGGCCCCCAGCACCATCGAGGGGACGAAGCCCACGATGGGCTCCACCTCGCGCCGGATGGCCGCCTCGCGCATGGCCCAGTCCATCATCAGGGGGATGGCGACCCCCTTCACCAGGAGCGCGCCGACGGCCAGGAGCGCCACGTGCACCGTCTGGTGGCCGCCGGTGGCCAGCAGGATGGGCAGGAGCGCCAGCAGCGCCCCCTGGGCCGCCACCGCGCGGATGGCGGCCCCCAGGCGCGAGCTCGCCAGGGTGAAGAAGTCGAGGACCACCACCAGGATGAAGACCATGTCGGTCCAGCGGGACATGCGGTCACCTCAGCAGGAGGACCAGCGCGAAGACCGAGAGCACCGAGGCCCCCACCAGCATCTGCGGCACGCGCGAGAGGCGCAGGCGGGCCATGGTGGACTCCACGCCGCCCACCAGCACGGCGAACACCGCCATGCCGCCCAGGAAGGCGGCCAGGGCCAGCCAGGGGTCCGGGAAGCGGGCGCCGAGCGCCAGCCGCACCACCAGGGCGCCGAAGAGGAAGAGCTTGAGCGACGCGCCGTAGAGGATGAAGGCCAGGTCGGGGCCCGAGTGGTCGAGCACCATCACCTCGTGGATCATGGTGAGCTCGAGGTGGGTCTGGGGATCGTCCACCGGGATGCGGGCGTTCTCGGCCAGCGCCACCACGAAGAGGGCCAGCGAGGTGAGGAGCAGGGCCGGGCCGTGCTCGCCCCAGGCGCTGGAGAGCCCCTCGCCCAGCATCTGCGAGAGGGAGAGCCCGCCGGTGGCCCGCGCCAGCACCAGGAGGCACAGGAACAGCGCCGGCTCGGCCAGCGAGGCGAAGGTCATCTCGCGGGCCGCCCCCATGCCCTCGAAGGAGGAGCCGGTGTCGAGGGCCGCCAGGGCGGTGAAGAAGCGGGCCAGGCCCAGGAGGTACGCGAAGAGAACGAAGTCGCCGGCGAAGGAGATGGCCGCCGGCGCGCCCCCGAACGAGAGGAGGAGGCCGGCGCTGGCCACCGCCGCCAGGCCGACCACCGGCCCG
>DATIFE010000086.1:0-37938 GCA_035455425.1 Anaeromyxobacteraceae bacterium
GACATCCCGTACGGATGGCCGACCGCGATGGCGCCCCCGTCGACGTTCAGGCGATCGTCGGGGATCCCGAGCCGGTCGCGGCAGTAGATCACCTGCACCGCGAAGGCCTCGTTGAGCTCCCACAGCCCGACTTCCTCCAGCTTCACGCCCGTCCGCTGCAGCAGGCGCGGGACGGCGAAGACCGGTCCTATGCCCATCTCGTCCGGCTCGCAGGCGGCCACCGTGAAGCCGCGGAAGATCCCGAGCGGCTGGAGCCCGCGCTTCTCGGCCAGCTTCCCGTCCATCAGGACGCAGGCCGACGCGCCGTCGGAGAACTGGCTGGCGTTCCCGGCGGCCACCACTCCGCCCGGGAGCGCCGGCTTGATCTTCGACACCGCCTCGTAGGTGGTGTCGGGCCGGATCCCCTCGTCCGCGGAGAGCGTGACCTCCTTGGTGAAGAGCCGTCCCGACTCCTTGTCGGCGACCCCCATGAGAGTCTGGAAGGGCACGATCTCGTCGGCGAACTTCCCCGCGGCCTGGGCCGCCGCCGCCCGCTGCTGCGAGCGCACCCCGTACTCGTCCTGCTTCTCGCGCGGGATGCCGTAGCGCTTGGCCACGGTCTCCGCGGTCTCCAGCATGCTCATGTAGATGGCCGGCTTCTTCTCCACCAGCCAGGGGTCCCTGAACATGTGCTGGTTCAGCTCCTGCTGGACGCAGGAGATCTGCTCGAGCCCCCCGGCCACGACGACCGGCACCTTGTCCACCATCACCCGCTGGGCCGCCAGGGCGATGGTCTGCAGGCCCGAGGAGCAGAAGCGGTTCAGGGTCGTGCCGGCGGTGGTCACCGGCAGGCCGGCCCGGAGCGCGGCCTGGCGGGCCACGTTCCCGCCGGTGGTGCCCTCGGGGAGGGCGCAGCCCAGGATCACGTCCTCCACCTCGGCGGGGTCCACCCGGGCGCGCTCCACCGCGGCCCGGACCACGTGGGCGCCCAGGGTGGCGCCGTGGGTCATGTTGAGGGCCCCGCGCCAGGACTTGGCGAGGCCGGTGCGGGCGGTCGAGACGATGACGGCGTCGTTCATGGCGGTCTCCCGGATTCGGCGTTCAGCTGAAGGACTTGCCCTCGGCGGCGAGCTTGGCGAGGAGCGGCGCCGGCTTCCAGAACTCCGGATCGCCGTGCGGGTTCTCGGCGAAGCGGCCCATGGCCCGCACCACCTGGTAGAGCCCCACCTGGTCGGCGTAGCACATGGGCCCGCCGCGGAAGAGCGGGAAGCCGTAGCCGGTCAGGTAGACCATGTCGATGTCCGAGGCCCGCTGGGCGATGCCCTCCTCCAGGAGCTTCGCCCCCTCGTTCACGAGGGCGAAGGCGCAGCGCTCGACGATCTCCTCGCTGGAGATCTTGCGGCGCGGGAGGCCGATCTCCTTCGAGTAGGCCACGATCAGCTCGTCGACCACGGGATCGGGGATGGCGTCGCGCTTGCCGGCCTCGTAGCGGTACCAGCCCGCGCCGGTCTTCTGCCCGAACCTCCCCAGCTCGCAGATCCGGTCGGCGATCTTCGAGTACTTGAAGTCCGGCCGCTCCACGTAGCGCCGCTTGCGGATGTACCAGCCCACGTCGTTGCCGGCCAGGTCCGAGACCCGGAACGGACCCATGATCCAGCCCCACTTCTCCAGGGCCTTGTCGATCTGCTGCGGGAGGGCCCCCTCCTCCAGCATGAAGAGGCACTGGCGCAGGTACTGCTCCAGCATCCGGTTGCCGATGAAGCCGTCGCAGACGCCGGAGACCACGCCGGTCTTCCGCATCTTCTTGGAGAGGCCCATCACCGTGGCCAGCACGTCCTTCCCGGTCTTCGCGCCGCGGACGATCTCCAGGAGCTTCATCACGTTCGCCGGGCTGAAGAAGTGGGTGCCGATCACGTCCTGGGGGCGCTTGGTGAACCCGGCGATCCGGTTCACGTCCAGGGTGGAGGTGTTGCTGGCCAGGATGGCCCCGGGCTTCATCACCTCGTCGAGCTTCTTGAAGACGCCCTCCTTCACCGCCAGGTCCTCGAACACCGCCTCGACGACGATGTCGGCCTGCGACAGGGCCGCGTAGTCGAGCGTGGGCTTGATGAGCCCCATCCGCTCCTCCACCTGGGCGGCGGTGAGCTTCCCCTTCCTGGCGCTCCCCTCGTAGTTCTTGCGGATGGTGGCCAGGCCCTTGTCGAGCGCCTCCTTCTTCACCTCCAGCACCGTCACCGGGATCCCGGCGTTGGCGAAGTTCATGGCGATCCCGCCGCCCATGGTGCCCGCGCCCACCACCGCCCCCGCCCGGATGGGCCGGACCGGCGTGTCCTCGGGCACGTCCGGGATCTTGGAGGCCGCCCGCTCGGCGAAGAAGGCGTGCCGCAGCGCCTTCGACTCCGGCGTCTGGAGGAGCTGCACGAACAGGTCGCGCTCCAGCGCCAGCCCCTCCTCGAAGGGCTTCGACACCGACGCCGCCACCGCCTCCACGCACTTGAGCGGGGCCGGGTAGCCCTTGGCCACCGCCGCCACCGTGTTCCGGGCGAAGCCGAAGAAGGCCTCCGGGTCGGCGTGCTCGGCCTTGCGGTCCCGCACCAGCACCGCCTTCCGGCCCTCGGCCACCGCCTTCTCGGCGAAGGCCACCGCGCCGGCCAGGAGGTCGCCCTCCAGGAAGGCGTCGAACAGGGCGGTCCCCTTGAGCTGCTCCGAGGGCACCGTCGCTCCCGAGACGATCATGTTGAGCGCGGCCTCCACGCCCACCACCCGGGGGAAGCGCTGCGTTCCCCCTGCCCCGGGGAGGATCCCGAGCTTCACCTCGGGAAAGGCGATCTGGGCCCCCGCCACCGCCACCCGGTAGTGGCACCCCAGCGCCAGCTCCAGCCCGCCGCCCATGGCCACCCCGTGGATGGCCGCCACCACCGGCTTCCGGCTCTGCTCCACCGCGCGGATGACGGTGGCCAGGCTGGGCTCGGCCGTCGCCTTGGGGCTGTTGAACTCCTTGATGTCGGCCCCCCCGGAGAAGGCCTTCCCGGCCCCCACCAGCACCACCGCCTTCACCGCCGGGTCGGCGTTGGCCCGGTCGATCCCCGAGAGGATGCCGCTCCTGAGCTCGTGCCCCAGCCCGTTCACCGGCGGGTTGTCGAGCGTGACCACCGCGACCGCGCCCTTCGTCGAGTAGCTCGCCTGGCTCATGTGGTCTCCCTGGTCATGCCGCGTCGGTTCCCTGCGAGAGGCTCCGGGCGAAGAGCTCCAGGTGGTGCTCGGTGTCGCCCATGGACAGCTCGATGGCCGCCAGCCGCTTGAAGAGGTGGCTCACCGGCAGCTCGTCGGTCACGCCCATGCCGCCGTGGAGCTGCACCGCCTGCTGGCCCACGAAGCGGCACGCCTGGCCCACCGTCACCTTGGCCGCCGAGACGGCGCGCCGCCGCACGGCCGGATCCGGATCGGCGGCCCGCATGGCCGCCAGGGTGCTCATGGAGCGGGCCTGCTCCACGTGCACCAGCATGTCGGCCATGCGGTGCTGCAGCACCTGGAACTTGGCCAGCGGCTGGCCGAACTGCTTGCGGGTCTGGGTGTAGTCGATGGTGGCGTCGAGGATGGCCTGCAGCGCGCCGGTGGCCTCGGCGCAGAGGGCGGCGACGCCCAGGTCCCAGGCCGCGGAGAGGGCGCCGTGCGCGCCTCCCTCCGGCCCCAGCAGGGCGTCGGACGGCAGCGCCACGCCGCGGAGGGCCACGTCGGCCGCCCGCTGCCCGTCGAGCGTGGGATAGGCCGCCAGCGACACCCCCGGCGCGCCGCGCGGGACCAGGAACAGGGAGATGCCGGCCGCGTCGTCCGCCGCGCCCGAGGTCCGGGCGGAGACCAGCAGCAGGTCGGCGGCCGGCGCGTGGGGCACCACTGCCTTCCGCCCCTCGAGCACCCAGCCCTCCCCGCGGCGCGCGGCCCGGGTCTCCACCCGCTCGAGGTCGTAGCGGGCCCCCTCCTCGCCGTGGGCCGGCACGGCGATCCGCTCTCCGGCCGCCATCGCCGGGAAGAGCTCCTCCTGCTGCGCCGGCGAGCCCAGCCCGGCGAGCAGGGCGGTGCCCAGGATGGCCGAGGAGAGGAAGGGCTCGACCACCAGGGACCGGCCGAAGGCGGTCATGGTGAGCAGGGTCTCCACCGCCGCCGGGGCCATGCCCCCGTGGGCCTCGGGGATCTGGAGCCCGAGGAGCCCCATCTCCGCCAGCTGGCCCCAGATCTCGCGGCTCCAGCCCTCGGGCGACCGGACGATCCGCCGGCGCGCCTCGAAGGCGTAGTGCTGCGAGAGGAAGCGCTGCACCGTGTCGGAGAGGAGCTGCTGCTCCGCGGTGAGGCTGAAGTCCATCGCCCGCTCCTAGAGGCCGAGGATCATCTGCGACATGATGTTCTTCTGGATCTCGTTCGAGCCGCCGTAGATCGAGGCCTTGCGCATGTTGCAGTAGGTGGCCGCCAGCGGCGCGGCGTACCCGGGGCCGACGGCGTCTCCCCGGAAGCCCGCCTCCAGCGCCTCCCGCCGGAACGGCAGCGCGTACGGGCCCACGGCCTGCATCATGAGCTCGGAAAGGGCCTGCTGGATCTCGGTGCCCTTGACCTTGAGCAGCGAGGCCTCGGGCCCCGGCGCCCGCCGCTCCGCCTCCGCGGCCAGCACGCGGAGGTTCGTGATCTCGAGGGCCATCAGGTCGATCTCCACCTGCGCCACCCGCGCGGCGAAGGCCGGGTCCTGGAGGAGCGGGCGCCCGTGCTTCCGCTCCCGGGCGGCGATGCGCTTCAGCCGCGTGAGCTCCCGCTTGGAGGCGCCCACGCCGGCGATGTTGGTGCGCTCGTGCCCGAGGAGGAACTTGGCGTAGGTCCAGCCCTTGTTCTCCTCGCCCACCAGGTTCTCGGCCGGGACCTCCACGTCCTCGAACCAGACCTCGTTCACCTCGTGCCCCTCGTCGAGCATGATGATGGGGCGCACCGTCACCCCCGGCGCGTGCATGTCCACGAGAAGGAAGGAGATGCCGGCCTGGGGCTTCGTGCCCGGGTCGGTCCGCACCAGGCAGAAGATCCAGTCGGCGTGCTGCGCCAGGGTGATCCAGGTCTTCTGGCCGTTGACCCGGTAGCGGTCCCCCCGGCGCTCGGCCCGGGTCTTGAGCGAGGCCAGGTCGGAGCCCGAGCCCGGCTCGGAGTACCCCTGGCACCACCAGTCCTCGCCGGAGAGGATCCGGGGCAGGAAGCGCTGCTGCTGGGCGGCGTTCCCGAAGCGCATGATGACCGGCCCCACCATCTTGAGGCCGAAGGGGAGGAGCCGGGGCGCGCCGGCCGCAGCGCACTCCTCCTCGAAGATGTACTGCCGCACCGGATCCCAGCCGGTGCCTCCGAACTCCCGGGGCCAGTTCGGCCCGCCCCACCCGTGCCGGTGGAGCGTCTTCTGCCAGAGGGTGGTGTCCTCCGGCGAGACGTGGAGCCCGTCGAGCACCTTGCTGCGGACGTCGGCGGGCAGGCTCTCCCCCAGGAAGGCGCGCACCTCGTCGCGGAAGGCCTGCTCCGCCGGCGTGAAGCCCAGGTCCATGGCTCTCTCCTTGCGTCCGCCCGCTGGCGCAGGCGGCGCTACCGCTTGCCGCGCTGCGCGAAGAAGGCGGCGAAGGCCTGCTGCGCCTCCTCCGAGCCGAGGCGCCTCCCGAACTCCTCCATCTCGGCGTCGATGGCCTCCAGCGTCGCCTGCCGCTCGGTGCGGCGCAGCAGCGCCTTGGAGACGCGCATTCCCTCCGGCGGCAGCGACGCCAGCTGCCGGGCCGCTTCCCCGGCCCGCGCCAGCGCACCCCCGTCGGCGGTGGTGCCGGTGACGATCCCCGCCTCCAGGGCCTCGGCCGCGGTGAACTCGCGCCCCAGCAGCAGGAGGTCGGCGGCGCGCTTCGCCCCGGCGATGCGCGGGAGGAGCAGGGTCGAGGCGCCCTCGGGGCACAGGCCCAGCGGCACGAAGGGCATGCGGAAGCGGGCCCCGGCGCCGGCGAAGGCGAAGTCGCAGTGAAGCAGCATGGTGGTGCCGATGCCCACCGCCACCCCCTCCACGGCGGCCAGCAGCGGCTTGCCGAAGCCGACCAGGGTCCGGAGGTAGGCGATGCCGGCGGGCTCGTTGCCGTCCGACAGGGGCTGCTGGAACTCCCGCAGGTCGTTCCCGGCGGTGAAGTGCCCGCCGGCCCCGGTGACGATGACCGCCCGGACGGCCGCGTCCCGGTCTGCCGCGGCCAGCGCCCCGGCCAGGGAGCGGTAGGTGGGGGCGTCGAGCGCGTTGCGGATCTCCGGGCGGCTGATGGTCAGGGTGAGGACGCCGGCCTCGCGGTTCTGGATCACGGTTTCCATGTGGGGCGCCTAGCCTATCAGAGCCGCGCGGGCTTCCAGGTACTCCGAACGCATCCGCGCCACCAGCTCCGCCACCGGGAGCACCTCGCGGATGCTCCCCACCCCCTGCCCCGCCCCCCAGACGTCCTTCCAGGCCTTGACCCGCGTCGAGCCCGACCCGAAGTCCATGGACGTCTTGTCGGCCGAGGGCAGGTGGTCGGGGTCCAGCCCGGCCGCCACGATGCTGCCCCTGAGGTAGTTCCCGTGGACCCCGGTGAAGGTCGGCGTGTAGACCACGTCCGCCGCCTTCGACTCCACGATCATCTCCTTGTAGCGCTCGGGGGCGTTGGCCTCGGCGGTGGCGATGAAGCGGGTCCCGACGTAGGCGAAGTCGGCCCCCATGGCCTCGGCCGCCAGCACCGCCCGGCCGGTGGCGATGGCGCCGGCGAGCGCGATGGGCCCGTCGAAGATGCGGCGCACCTCGCCCAGCAGGGCGAAGGGGGAGAGCATGCCGGCGTGTCCGCCGGCGCCGGCGCACACCAGCACCAGCCCGTCGACCCCGGCCTCGAGCGCCTTCTCGGCGTGGCGCACGCTGATGACGTCGTGGAAGACCAGGCCGCCCCAGCGGTGCACCGGCCCGACGACGTGCCCCGGGGCGCGCAGGCTGGTGATGACCACGGGCACCCGGTGCTTCTCGCAGAGCGCCAGGTCGTGCTCCAGCCGGTCGTTCGACTCGTGGATGATCTGGTTCACCGCGAACGGCGCCACCCGGGCGCCGGGCCGCTCGCGGCGGGCCGCGTCCAGCTCCTCGCGGATCCGCTGGAGCCACTCGTCGAGCTGCTCCTTGGGGCGGGCGTTCAGCGCCGGGAACGAGCCGACGACGCCGGCCCGGCACTGGGCCACGACCAGCTCCGGCCGGGAGACGATGAACATGGGCGCGCCGATGACCGGCAGCTCGAGCTGCGCCCGCAGCCGCCGCGCGGTCGCGCGCCCTCCCCCCTCGTCGCCCGGCACGTCCCCTCCCCCGCGGCCCGCGGCCGCCTCAGACCCGCTCCTGGAACTCCTTGCCCAGCAGCCCCTCGGGCCGGACCAGGAGCACCACCACGATGAGCACGAAGGCCAGCGAGCCCTTGTACTCGATGGCCAGGTAGCCGCCGGCCAGGCTCTCGGCCACCCCGAGCACCAGCCCTCCCACCACCGCGCCGGGCAGGCTGTTGAGCCCGCCCAGGATGGCCGCGGCCAGCGCCTTGAAGAACGGGTCGAGCATGAAGAAGGGATCGAGCAGCAGCACCGGCGCCAGGAAGGTCCCCGCCAGGACGCCCAGGGCCGAGGCCATGCCCCAGGAGAAGGCCAGCACCGCGCGCGTGGGGATGCCCAGCGTCTGGGCCGCGGCCAGGTTCTCGGAGGTGGCCCGCATGGCCAGGCCCAGCCGCGTCTTCTGCGTCAGGAGGTAGAGGAGCAGGCTCGCCAGCGCCGCCACGGCCAGGATGCCGATGGAGAGTTCGTTGACGTAGACCGGCCCCACCTTCCAGACCTTGCTGTCGGAGAGGGGGAACGGGAAGCTCGTCGGCTCGGCTCCCCAGAAGTAGATGGTGAGGCCCTGGAAGATCAGGGCCAGGCCCAGCGTCAGGATCACCAGCGCGAACGGCGTCGCGCCCCGCCGCTGGGCGTGGAACAGGACCCCGAAGTAGAAGACCACCGCCACCCCCGCCCCGGCCAGCAGCGCCACCGGGAGGGCGAGCCACAGCGGCTTGTTCGCGGTCAGCAGGGCGAAGGCCACGAAGGTGCCGAAGGTGGACACGTCGGCGTGGGCGAAGTTCAGGACCCGGGTGGAGCGGTAGACGAGCACCAGGCCCAGGGCCACCAGGGCGTAGAGGCTCCCGGCGGAGAGCCCGGCCAGCGTGTACTGGAGGAAGTCGCCCATGGGCACCTACCGGAAGGGCCACATGCGGAAGTAGAGCCGCGTCTTCAGCCAGATGCCGGCCAGCCCCATGGGCTCGAAGAGAAGCACCGCCAGGATCGAGGCGCCGAAGAGCACCGGGACCAGCCAGCGGAAGTCCCCGAACGCCACCGGGACCAGGATGGCGAAGGCGGCCCCGAAGATCGACCCCTCCACCGAGGCCAGGCCGCCGACGATCACCCCCACGAAGAAGTTCAGGGTCTCCTGGATGTTGAAGGCCTGGGGCTCGAGGTGGCCGAGGTACTGGGCCATCAGGGCGCCGTGGACCCCGGTGTAGAAGGAGGAGATGGCGAAGGCCAGCAGCTTGTAGCGGGTGAGGTTCACCCCCATGGCCTCGGCGGCGATGTCGCTGTCGCGGATGGCCACGAAGGCCCGGCCCAGGTACGACGAGACCAGGTTGAATGTCGCCCCGGCGAAGAGCAGGCACAGGCCCAGGAAGATCCAGTAGGTGTAGCGATCGCGCGCCAGGCCGAAGGGCGGCTCGAGCAGCGGGATGGCGAGCCCCTGCCGGCCGCCGGAGAGCGCGTCGGTGTTGGCGAAGATCTGGTAGACGGCGGTGCCGAAGCCGAGGGTGGCGATGGCCAGGTACGGTCCCTTGAGCCGGAGCGAGGGGAATCCCACCAGCCACCCCGCGGCGCCCGTGGCCGCCCCCGACAGCGCCAGCGCCAGCGGGAAGGGCACCCCGAGGATGCGCAGGTGGCCGAAGGAGTAGGCGCCGATGGCCAGGAAGCCGGCCTGGCCGAAGGAGATGAGGCCGGCGTAGCCGATGAGCAGGTTCTGGCCCATGACGCCGATGGCGGTGAGCCAGACCAGGCTGGCCCGGTTGAGCCAGGCGCTCGGCCCCCAGAACGGCAGCGTCGCCAGCGCCAGGATCAGCAGGAAGAGCAGGACCCGCTGCAGCGGCTTGCGGACGAAGCGCAGGTCCTGCCGGTAGGTCTCGACCAGGTCCACCCGTCACTCCCCGTAGAGCGACTGGACCAGCTCGCCGTAGCGCTTCTCGAGGTTGCGCCGCTTCACCTTCTTGGTGGGGGTGACGTCGCCCTCCTCCTCGTAGAACCGGCGCGGGAGCAGGGCGAACTTCTTGATCGACTCCACCTGGGAGAGCGTCTTGTTGACCTGGTCCACCTCCCCCTTGATGAGGCGCGTCACCTCGGGCGCCTGGGTCAGGTCGGCGAAGGTGGCGAAGGGGATGCGGTGGTCCTGGGCGTACTTGGTGACGTTGTCCTCGTCGATGAGGATCAGCGCCACCAGGAACTTGCGGCGATCCCCGATGACCACCGCGTCCTGGATGTAGGAGCTGAACTTGAGCTTGTTCTCGATGTAGGCGGGGGCGATGTTCTTGCCGCCCGAGGTGATGATCAGGTCCTTCTTGCGGTCGACGATCTTGAGGCGGCCGTCGGCCCATTCGCCCACGTCGCCGGTGTGGAGCCAGCCCTCCGGGTCGATGGTCCGCGCGGTCTGCTCCGGGTCCTTGAAGTAGCCCTTGAAGACGTGGGGGCCGCGGGTCAGGATCTCGCCGTCCTCGTCCAGCTTCACCTCGATGCCCTGGAGTGGCTCGCCCACCGTTCCCACCCGCGAGCGCTCCGCCCGGTTGAAGGTGATGACCCCGGTGGACTCGGTCATCCCGTAGCCCTCCACCAGGGGGATGCCCAGGGCCTGGAAGTAGTCGAAGAGCTCCGGCGCCGCCGGGGCGGCGCCGCTCACGGCCAGGCGGGCCCGGTCGAAGCCGATGCGCCGCTTGAGCGGCTCGAACACCGTCCAGTAGGTGAGGAAGCGGGCCGCCGACAGGAACGGCCCCGGCTTGCCGCGGCGCTGGGCGCGCACGTAGCGCTTGCCCACGCCCACCGCCAGCCGGTAGAGCGCGCGCTTGAAGAGCGTCGAGTCGGCCATCCGCAGCTCGATGGTCGAGGCCAGCTTCTCCCAGATGCGCGGCACGCTGGCGAAGTAGGTGGGCGAGACCTCCCGCAGGTTGGCGAAGAGGGTGTCGAGGCTCTCGACGAAGTTCACCACGTAGCCGATGCGGATGGCCTGGAAGACGGTGTTCAGGTTCTCGTAGACGTGGGCCAGCGGCAGGTAGGAGACGATCTCCTCGTCCGGCGTCGCCCCGAAGGGCTCGCGCAGCGCCTCGGCCATGAAGAGCACGTTGCGGTGCGACAGCATGGCTCCCTTGGGCGGGCCGGTGGTGCCGGAGGTGTAGATGATCATCGACGTGTCGTCGGGCTGGGTGGCGGCCAGGCGCTCCTCCAGCCGCGCCGGCTCGGAGGCCAGCAGCGCGGCCCCCTGCTCCAGGAAGTCCTGGAAGAAGACGACGCGCGGGTCCTCGAAGCCCCACAGGCCCTTGTGGTCCCAGACCACCAGCCGCTCGACCTTGGTCTGCCCCAGGATGGAGAGGACCTTCTCCAGCTGCTCCTCGTTCTCCAGGAAGACCAGGCGGGCCTCGGAGTGGTTGAGCAGGTAGAGGATCTGCTCGGCGGCCAGCGTGGGGTAGACGCCGCAGGTCGCGCCGCCCGCGGCCATGATGCCGATGTGGCAGTAGAGCCACTCGGGGCAGTTGTCGCCCAGCACGGCCACGTTCTCGTGGGGGCGCAGGCCGAAGGCCAGGAGCCCGGCCGCCACCCGCCGGACCTCGCCGGCGTACTCCTTCCACGACACCCGGTGCCAGACCCCGAGCTTCTTGTAGCGGACCGCCAGCGCGTCGCCGCGCTCGCGCGCCTGCTGGAAGAACAGATCGGGCAGCGTTCTCGGCTCGCTCACCAGCGCCTCCGTTTCCGGTAGAGCCGCCATCCCCTGGCGGCGTCGGCGTCGGCCGCCACGCCCAGGTAGACGTCGCGCACGTCCTCGTTCTCCGCCAGCTCCTGCGGCGTCCCCTGCAGCACCACGCGGCCGGTTTCCAGGATCGCCGCCCGGTGGGCGATCTTCAAGGCCAGGCGGGCATTCTGCTCCACCAGGAGGATGGTCGTCCCGTCGCGGCTGATCTGCACCAGGGCGTCGAAGACCGTACGGGCCACCTCGGGAGCGAGCCCCAGCGAGGGCTCGTCGAGCATCAGCAGCCTGGGCCGCCGCAGCAGCGCCCTCCCCAGCGCCAGCATCTGCTGCTGGCCGCCGGACAGGGTCTCGGCCTGCTGGGTGCGCCGCTCGCGGAGGATGGGGAACATCCCGTAGACCCTCTCCAGGTCCTCCCGCACCCGGTCGTCGTGCCGCCCCCACAGCCCCAGGTCCAGGTTCTCCTCCACGGTCAGCTCGCGGAACAGGCCGCGGTCCTCCGGCACGAAGACGATCCCGGCCCGGGCGATGGTCTCGGGCCGGCGCCGCTCGATGCGCTTCTCGCCGATCTGGATGATCCCCTTCTTCGGCTGGTCGCGCAGCAGGCCGGAGATGGTCTTGAGGAGCGTGGTCTTCCCGGCCCCGTTGGGGCCGAGCACGGCGAAGATCTCCCGCTCGCGGACCTCGAGAGACACGCCCGAGAGGGCGTAGATCCGGTCGAGGTACAGGGTCTCGACGCTGGTGACCCGCAGGAGCGGCGCTCCGTCGGGGCTCGCGCTCATCACTCCCCCAGATAGGCGCGGATGACGCCCGGGTGCTTCTGCACCTCCTCCGGCGTCCCCTCGGTGAGCTTCTCGCCGTGGTCCAGCACGATCATGCGGCTCGCCAGGCGCGAGGCGACGCGCAGGTCGTGCTCCACCAGGAGCACCGTCACCCCGAAGCGGCCGCGCACCTCGTGGATCCAGTAGCTCACCTCCTCCTTCTCCTCGGCGGTGAGCCCCGAGACCGGCTCGTCGAGGAGCAGGAGCTTGGGCTCGGTGGCGAGCGCCCTCCCCAGCTCCACGCGCTTCTGGACCCCGTAGGCGCAGTTGGCGACGCGCTGGTCGCGCCAGGGCTCGAGGTCCAGGAACTCGATGATCTCCTCGCAGCGCGCCCGGTGGCGCACCTCCTCGCCCCGCAGCCGCACCGCCGCGGCCGCGATGCTCTTGCGGAAGTGGAGGTGCCTCCCCAGCATCAGGTTGTTGAGGACCGTCAGGTTGAGGAACAGGCGGATGTTTTGGAAGGTGCGGGCCACGCCCCGCGCCGTGACGCGGTCGGGGGAGAGCCCGAGCAGGCTCTCCCCCCGGAAGTCGATGCTGCCGGAGGTCGGCCGGTAGAGGCCGGTGATGCAGTTGAAGAGGGAGGTCTTCCCCGAGCCGTTGGGCCCGATGACCGCGACGGTCTCCCCCTCCGCGACGCTGAGCCCCACTCCGGCCAGGGCGGTGATGCCGCCGAAGCGGAGCTCGACGTCGCGGACCTCCAGCAGACCTCCCATGCCCTAGAAGTGGGGCGGGAAGTGCTGGATCGGCGTGATCTGCTTGATGGAGCCGTCGGAGGCCTTCACCGCCCGCATGAGCCGGACGGCGTTGAGGCCGTGGTGCCGGTCGGGGCCGAAGGTGACCGGGGGGCTGAGCCCGTCCTCGTCGTAGTCCTTGATGGTCTCCATCGCCTTGACGAAGTTCTCGCGGGTCAGGTTCCGGCCGGCGCGCTTCAGGCCCTCCACCAGGACCATGATGTCGGCCGCGCCCTGCACCGCGAAGCCCTCGCGCCCCTTGAACTTGGGGTCGATCTTGGTGACGATGTCGATGATCTTGTCGGCGGCCGGCTCGCCCCGCATGGAGACGACGGTGTCGAAGTAGACGCCCTCCCAGAGATCGCCGAGGAGCCGGAACATGGTGTCCCGGTCGTAGAGGATGAAGGAGGCGAAGATCTTGGGCCGGTAGCCGACCTTGGCCATCTCCTTGATGAGCCCCGCGCCGTGGGTGGCGGTGGAGCAGAGCACGATGGCCTCGGCGCCCGATTCCTTCAGCTTGAGCGCGTAGGTCCCGAGCTCCCGGTCGGTGACCGAGTAGAAGACGTCGGTGACGAGCGTCATGCCCGGGACCTTGGCCACGCCGCGCTTGACGCCCTCGAGCGCCCCCTTGCCCCAGTCGTCGTTCTGGCCGAAGAGGGCGATCTTCTTCACTCCCTCGAGCTTGGCGGCCTGCTGGACGAGGAACTCGGTCTCGTCCGAGTACTCGGGGTAGGCCTGGAAGACGGTGCGCACCTTCGCCTTGGGCTGCTTGGCGAACACCTCGACGTCGCCGAGCGGGTAGACGAGGGGGATGCCGCTCTCGGCCACGATGTCCTTGATGGCGTTCAGGACCGCGGTCCCGACCGTCCCGATGATGGCGAAGACGTTGTCCTTCATCTCGCTGACGTTGGCGACCGCCCGGCCCGGGTTGTAGCCGTCGTCCTTGAGGACGATCTTGAGCTTGCGGCCGTTCACGCCGCCGTGATCGTTGACGTACTTCGCGTATGCCTCGGAGGCGAGGGCGATCGTCCCCCAGGCCGCCGCCGGGCCGGACAGCGGGCCGGTGATGCCGATGGTGATCTCGGTGTCGGTGACGCCCGGCACCGGCGCCGCGGAGGCCGCGGTGGCGGTGAGGAACCAGCACAGGAGTGCTGCGGAGAATGCTCGGATTCCCATTGGTGCTCCTCCCAATTTTCGCGTTGACCGGCCCGTGCAAGCTACCGCAGGAACGGCGCTGCGCGACCGGGGGTACCCGAAAGGGAATCGGAGGCCTCGCCCCTGCGGCACCTTGCCGCATTGCGGCGGGAAGGCCCGCGGGCAGGCGCCTTTCGGACCACCCCTTGGGGCGCAACCCATCCTCGGTGCGCCCGAACGGGCCCGGGCGGCTAGGACGCGTGCGGAGGAGGACCCCCATGCTCGCGAACTCGAAGCCGATCTCGATGCTGCCGGTGGTGGAGATGTCCCGCGCCCGCAAGTTCTACGAGGAGACCCTCGGCCTCCCCAGGGGCAACGCGCGGCCGAACGGCGAGACCGTGTACGAGACGGGCGGCGGGCGCTTCGCGCTCTACCCCCGCCAGACGCCGACCAAGGCCGACCACACCGCCCTCTCGTTCGAGGTGCAGGACCTCGGGGCCGAGATGAAGGCCCTCCGGTCGCGCGGGGTGAGGTTCGAGGAGTACGACTATCCCGGCCTCAAGACCGAGAACGGCGTCTGCGTCCTCGGCTCGGAGAAGGCCGCCTGGTTCAAGGACCCCGAGGGCAACATCCTCTGCCTGCACCAGGACATCTGAACGGGGGCGGCGCCGCGTCCCGCGGGCACGGCTTCGCCGCGCGACCGGGGTCAGCGCGCCAGGCGGATGCCGGCCATCTGCCAGCGGGCCTGGGGCGGGAAGAAGTTCCGGTAGCTGGGTCGCAGGTGGGAGCGCGGCGAGAGGCAGGATCCGCCGCGCAGCACGACCTGGTTCACCATGAACTTCCCGTTGTACTCGCCGAGGGCCCCTTCCCACGGCCGGAAGCCGGGGTAGGCGACGTACGGGCTCGAGGTCCACGTCCAGGTCCCGCCGAGGAGCGGGCCGCCCGACCCCGGCAAGGGCTCCAGCGCGCCGTCCTCGACGAACTGGCCCTCCGCCGCGGCGTGCCGCGCCGCCACCTCCCACTCCTGCTCCGTGGGAAGCCGCGCCCCCGCCCAGCGCGCGTAGGCCTCGGCCTCGTAGTAGCTCACGTGGGCCACCGGCGCCGCCCGGTCGACGGGTTGCCAGCCGTGCAGGGTGAAGCGCATCCACGCGCCGCCCTCCTCCGACCAGTAGAGCGGCGCCTGCCAGCCCATCGCCTCGACCGCCGCCCAGCCGTCCGAGAGCCAGAGATCGGGGCGCCGGTAGCCGCCGTCGGCGATGAAGTCGGCGTACTCCCCGCAGGTGACCCGGCGCGAGGCCAGCGCGTGGGGCTGGAGCAGCACCCGGTGCTCCGGGCCTTCGTTGTCGAAGGCGAAGCCGCCGCCCGGGTGGCCGACGCTCACCACGCCTCCCGGATGCTCACGCCAGCCGGCCGGCGCCGCCTCCGCCCCCGCCGGCAGGCGGGCGGCGCGGTACGTGGGCCCGAGCGGGTTCCGCGAGAAGGCGTGGAGGATGTCGGTGAGCAGGAGCTCCTGGTGCTGCTGCTCGTGCTGCAGCCCGAGCTCGGCGACGGCGGCGACCTCGGGCCGCCGGCCCTCCGGGCTCCGGAGGAACTCCTGCAGCTCCCCGTCCACCGCGGAGCGCCAGGCGTAGACCTCGCGCACGGTGGGGCGCGTCAGCATCCCCCGCTCGGGCCGCGGATGCCGCGGTCCGGCGGCGACGTAGTACGAGTTGAAGAGCGGCGCCCAGGCCTCCCGGTACGGCCGGAAGCCAGGACGGTGCGGCCCGAGGACGAAGGTCTCGAAGAACCAGGTGGTGTGGCCCAGGTGCCACTTCGCCGGGCTGGCGTCGGGCATCGACTGGACCACGTAGTCCTCGGCCGCCAGCGGCGCGCACAGGCTCTCCGTGGCCGCCCGGACGTCGGCCAGGCGCCGGGCCAGGTCGGGCGCGACGGCCGTCCCCTCGCCGCGGAGAGGGCTCGCCGCCCGCATGCGTCCCGGGCCCACGCCGCCTACCCCCCGGCGCGCCACAGGGCGTCCGCGAACCAGCCCCGGGAGTCGAGCAGGAGCGCGCGCTCCTCGAAGCCCGACTCGGCGGCGAGGGCGGCGATGTCGGCCTCCCGGTACTTGCAGGAGATCTCGGTGTGGATGGCCTCGCCCTCCGCCAGCCGGAAGGTGCGGCCGGCCACGCGCACCCGCTGCCGGCGCAGGGAGACCAGCCAGCTCTCCATCGCCGGCCGGACCGGGTCGAAGGTGGCGCGGTGGGCGAAGGCCGAGAGGTCGAAGTCGGCGCCGAGCTCCCGGTTCACGCGGGCGAGCAGGTTGAGGTTGAAGGCGGCGGTCACGCCCTCCCGGTCGTCGTAGGCCCGGCGAAGCACCTCCAGGTCCTTGAGGAGGTCGAAGCCCACCAGCGCGTGGTCGCCCGGCGCCAGCGCCTTCCGCAGGCTGCGCAGCAGCGCGACGGCCTGGGCCCGCTCCAGGTTGCCGATGTTGGAGCCCAGGAAGAGGACCAGGAGCGCCCTCCCCGGCTCGCGGGCGTGGAGGCGCCGCAGCGCCCCGGCGTACTCGGCGGCCACGGGGAGTATCGGGAGGTGGGGCCACTCGCGCTCCGTCTGCGCCACCACCTGGCGGAGCGCCGCGGCCGAGACGTCCACCGGCGCGTAGGCCAGGTCGGGGGTGCCCTGCTGCAGGCGCGAGAGGAGCACGCGCGTCTTCTCCCCGTCGCCGGCGCCGAGGTCGACCACGGTGCAGGGCCGGCCGGCGAACGGCGCCGCGATCCGCCCTGCCTCGCGCTCCAGGATCTCCCTCTCGCAGCGCCCGAGGTAGTACTCGGGCAGCTCCGCGATGCGCTGGAAGAGGCGGCTGCCGACCTCGTCGTAGAACCAGAGCGACGGGAACCGCCGCGGCCGGGCCGCGAGCCCCTCCAGCACGTCGCCGCGGAAGCGCGCCCGGTCCTCACCGCTCCCGTCGGGCGTCGGGGCTCGCTCGGCGGCGACGGTCTCGGGTATCTGCAAGATCGACCTCCGGCTCGCGGGCCCCACCCTCCCGGAAACCTATCCGCCGGCGTCCGCCCCGCTGCGGACCTGATGGGGCGGGGCGCAGGCCGCTAGTGCCCGGCCAGCGCCCTCTGGCGCGCCGCCTCGAACTCGTCGCCCGCGTTCCAGCGCGGCATCTGGTCGGCCTCGGCGATGCGCCGTCCGACGAGGAACACCAGCCGCGCGTCCTCGGCGATGCCCGAGACGTCCCAGTCCGCCCGGTACTCGTCGCTGGGCTGGTGGTAGTGCTTGCGGAGCCACTCCTCCTCGGCCTGCCTGCAGGAGCCCTCGGGCTTCCCGATGCAGTCGAGCCCGCCGCCGAGGCTCACCGCCGGCACGCCCGCCTTGGCGAAGCTGAACTGGTCCGAGCGGTAGTAGTGGCCCCGCTCCGGGAACGGGTCGCCCGTCACCACCCTCCCCTGCGCCGCCGCCGCCGCGGTGACGAAGGCGTCGAGGGTCGACTTCCCCAGCCCGCCCATGTTCACGTCCCGCGTGCGCCCCAGGGGCCGCAGGCCGTCCATGTTCAGCACCGCGGCGATGCGGCCGACGGGGACCGGCGGGTGGGCGGCGAGCCACTCGGACCCGAGCAGCCCCTGCTCCTCCGCGGCCACGAAGGCCATCACCACCGTGCGCCGCGGCGGCCGCGGCAGGGCGCGGAAGGCGCGGGCCACGCCCAGCATGGCGGCGCAGCCGGTCCCGTTGTCCACGGCGCCGTTGTAGATGGCGTCCTCGCCGGGCCGGGCGTCGCGCTTCGTGCCCAGGTGGTCGTGGTGGGCGGTGAAGAGCACCGCCTCGCCGGCCAGCGCGGCGTCGCTCCCCGGGAGCCGGGCCAGCACGTTGGCGGTCTCGGTGGCGGAAACCCGGGCCTCGATCCGGAGCGAGAGGCGCACGCCCAGGGGCACCGGCCGGAAGTCCCGCCGCAGCGCCGCGGCCCGGAGGGCGTCGAGGTCCTTGCCGCCCAGGGAGGCGATGCGCCGCGATGCCTCCTCGGTGGCCCAGGCCTTCACCTGGACGCGCGGCTCGCCGGCGGCCGGGAGCTCGAAGGTGTCCTTGCCCCAGGACGTCTGCACCACCTGCCACGGGTAGGCCGCCGAGGGCGTGGTGTGGATGATGATCACCCCGGCGGCGCCGTGGCGCGCGGCCTCGGCGTACTTGTAGTCCCAGCGGCCGTAGTAGGTGCGCCGCTTGCCCTCGAAGAGGGCCGGGTCGTCCTCGGGGTCGTTGTTCATCACCAGCAGCACCTTGCCGCGCACGTCGGCGCCCTTGAAGTCGTCCCAGGCGTACTCGGGGGCGGTGATGCCGTAGCCGGCGAAGACCACCTCCCCGCCGCGCACCTCGGCCACCGGCTGCTGCACGCCCGGCACCGCGACGAAGTCGGCCTGGAAGGCCAGGTCGAGCCGCTTGCCTCCGGCGGTGAAGCGCACCCGCGCCGGCGGCCGGGCGTGGATGCCGACCAGGGGGACCTTCTGGAGGTACCCGCCGCCCGGGGCGGCTCCCTCGAACCCCATGGCCTCGAGCTGCGACGCCAGGTAGGCCTGGGCGAGCCGGTCGCCCCGCGTCCCGGGCCCGCGCCCCTCCAGCAGGTCGGAGGCGAGGAAGGCGACGTCGGCCCGGATGGCGGCCTCGGTGACGGCGCCCGCGGCCCGCTCCTCCTCCGGAGCCAGGCCCGCGGCCTGGCCCGGCCCGGCGGGCGCGGCGAGGAGCAGCGTGGCGGCGAGTGCGTGGAGCATCGTCTCTCCCGGGAAGGGCGTTGGGCGGCGGCGTTCCTGTAGCACCGGAGAGGCGCGTCCGCCAGGCCGGCCGCGGGAGGGCACGACCCGATGGGAGCGCCCCGGCGGCCCTCAGGCGGCCGCCTCGGGCTCGGGCGAGATCGGCGCTCCGGCGACGCGCCGGCCCCTCCCGATGGCGAGGGCCAGCATGGCGGCGGCCAGGCACAGCCCGCCCGAGAGGAGGAAGGCCAGCCGGTAGTCGCCGAAGCCGGTGCGGATGAGGCCGGCTCCGAGCGCCGCCGCGCCCGCGCCCACCTGGTGCGAGGCCATGACCCAGCCGAAGACCACCGGCCCGTCGTCCCTGCCGAAGGCCTCCGTCGCCAGCTTGACCGTCGGCGGCACGGTGGCGATCCAGTCGAGGCCGTAGAACACGGTGAAGGCGGACAGGCCGGCGCCCTGCTCCACCAGCGCCTGCGGCAGCCACAGCAGCGAGAGCCCGCGCAGCGAGTAGTAGGCGAAGAGCAGCCAGCGCGCGTCCCACCGGTCCGAGAGCCAGCCGGAGAGCGTGGTGCCGGCGAGGTCGAAGATGCCCATCATCGCCAGCAGCCCGGCGGCCCGGACCTCGGGGATGCCGTGGTCGACGCAGGCGGGGATGAGGTGCGTGCCGACGAGCCCGTTGGTGCTGGCCCCGCAGACGAAGAAGGTGCCGGCCAGGAGCCAGAAGTCGCGCGAGCGCGTGCCCCGGCGCAGCACCTCGACCGCGCGGGCCGCGGGGTTGCCGCGCGGCGGCGCCGCCTCGGTCTCCCCATCGGCCGCCCCGTACGGCCGGAGCCCCATGTCGGCCGGCCGCTCGCGGATCAGGAGCGCCGAGAGCGGAACGGTGGCCGCTGCCGCGGCGCCGACCAGCCAGAGCGCGGAGCGCCACCCCACCCCCTCCGCCAGGCGCGCCAGGATGGGGAGGAAGACGAGCTGCCCGGTGGCGGTGCTGGCGGTCAGGGCCCCGAGCACCACGCCGCGGCGGGTGGAGAACCAGCGGCTCACCACCACCGCGCCGAGGACCGTGGCCACCATGCCGGTGCCGGTCCCGACGAAGATCCCCCACAGGAGCACCAGCTGCCAGGGCTCCTGGATGCGGGTGGCGAGCCCGACGGCCGCCGCCAGGAGGATCATGGCGAAGCCCATGGTCCGGCGGATTCCGATGCCCTGCGCGATGGCGGCGCAGAACGGACCCATGAGCCCGTAGAGCAGGAGGCCCAGGGAGACGGCGGAGGAGAGGGTGGCGCGGGACCAGCCGAACTCGTGCTCCAGCGGGACGATGAGGACGCCGGGGGTGGCGCGGATGCCGGCGCCGGCCATCAGGACCAGGAAGGTGACCGCGACCACCACCCACCCGTAGTGGAACGCGGGCCTGTGGATGCGCTGCGTCGCGGCCATGGCGGCTCCCGGCGCCGGCGGGGCGCCGGCGATCGAAGCCGCCTGTATTAAGGCGGGGGCGCCGCGAGATCACGCCCCCGTGGTCAGGTCCGCGTCCGCCAGGCCCTGAGCATGCGGTAGAGCGTGGCCTCCCCGATGCCGAGCTGCCTCGCGGTCCGGGCGCGGTGGCCCTGGTTCCGCCGCAGCGCCGCCAGGACGTGCTCGCGCTCCACCCGCTCCAGGCTCCGCGACGCCGCCCCCGCGGGGTCCGGCAGCGCTTCCCGCACCTCCTCGGGCAGGTCCGGGAGGTCCACGCGGCTCCCCTCCGCCAGCACCGCGGCCCGCTCCATCGCGTTCCACAGCTCGCGGACGTTGCCGGGCCAGGGGTAGCGCGCCAGCTGGTCGGCGGCGCGCGGCGTGAGCCCGTCGAGGGAGCGACCCAGGCGGGCCGCCGCCGACGCCAGCGCCGCCCGGGCCAGCGGCAGCACGTCCTCGCGCCGCTCCCGCAGCGGAGGGATGGCGACCTCCACCACCTTGAGGCGGTAGAGGAGGTCCCGCCGGAAGCGGCCCGCCGCCACCTCGGCTTCCAGGTCCCGGTGGGTGGCCGCCACCAGCCGGACGTCCACCGTCCGCGCGCGGCCCTCGCCCACGCGCCGGACCTGGTGCTCCTCCAGCGCCCGCAGCAGCTTGGGCTGGGTCGCCAGCGGAAGCTCGCCCACCTCGTCGAGGAACAGGGTGCCGCCGCTCGCCTCCTCGAAGAGCCCGGGCCGGTCGGACGAGGCGCCGGTGAAGGCGCCCCGGGCATGGCCGAAGAGCTCCGCCTCCACCAGCGGCTCGGGGATGGCGCTGCAGTTGACCGCCACCAGGGCGCGCGCGGCCCGCGGCGAGCCGAGGTGCAGCAGCCGGGCCACCCGCTCCTTGCCCACGCCGCTCTCGCCGGTCACGAGGACGGTCGTGTCCACCGGGGCCAGCCGGCGGACCATGTCGAGCGCGCGCCGCATGGCCTCGCTCCGGGCCACGATCCCGCCCGGCACCTCCGGCCCGGCCGACCGGACGCGCCGCACCGCCGGCGGTGGCGAGACGGCGCCGCGGAGATCCTCCGCCACCCCGGCCAGCGGGTCCTGGAGCGGCCCGCCGGCGTAGGGCGCCGCCGGGTCGACGCCCGGGAGGAGCCGCTCCCACTCGTCGCGCGGGCGGCCCACCACCCGGCAGGCGTCGTGGCCCATGCCGACGCACGTCTCCTCCCGGCACAGGATCTCGCGGCCGTTGGCGCGGGAGAGGTAGCCGGTGGCGAAGCCGGCCAGGGTCCAGCAGACCGGCTCGGAGGCCCGGCCCAGGTGGAGCAGGTGCTGCTCCGCCTCGTAGGAGTCGCGCCACAGGGCGTGCGCGAAGGCCTCCGGCTCCGGCGCCGGGACCATGGGCTCCACCCGGACCATTCCCTGGAGCGCGTGGAGCCTTCCCCCGGCCCTGCGCCAGTCGGCGTCGCTCTCCCAGGGGATCTCGTCGCGCAGGCCTTCCGCGGCTCGCCAGCCCTGTGCGTGGCCGAAGCGGAGGAGCAGGTCCCTGGCCGCCGCCCATCCCAGGAGCCCCACGAGCTCCTTGCGAAGCAGGCCGAACGCCGCTGCGTCGAGGACCAGCGCCCGCTGACCCGCGAGGCGGAGGATGCCTCCGTTCGGGTCGGCCTGCAGCAGCTCGCGGAGATCCAGATCCTCGAGACGCATCGGGACACCGGAAACGCCGGGGTGATCCTATCAACCTGATAGGCATCGGGACCCGCGTCATTTGCTGTATCCAGTCATTACAACCATCTGGGTACAGCTTGAGGCGTGGCCCCTCCCTTGCTCTGCTGGAGGGGGCCTCGAATCGCCAGCAGGATCGACATCGCGATTCGTGACGCCTGGCGCCTGGAGGTTCCCTACCCTCCCTCCCAGGTGCCGGGTAGGCGAGGTGGACGGGTCCGCTGGGTCCACCTCGCCTTTTTATTTTGGGGGCTTCGCGGCCCCGGTCGCCTGGGGATCGAGCCGCTCGCCCCCCAAACCCCCCACACGCTCCGCCGCAGCCTCATCCGGCTGCGGCTGCGCTCTCCCGCGGGCCCGCTACCGGCGGCCGCTCACCGTCTCAGGGCCCGGAGGGCTGCCTTCACGTCGGGGACGGACAGGTAGAGGTTGACCTTGCTCCCGGCTCCGGCGTTCCCGAGGTACGCGTAGTCGATGTTGACGCCGGCCGCGCCGAGCAGGTCGGCGACCCGACCGAGCGCGCCGGGCCGGTCCGGGATGGGTACCTCGACCACGTCGTCCTCGGTGGTCTTCCAGCCGTGGGCGGCGAAGACCTTCTTCGCCACCGCCGGCTTGTCCACCACCACCCGGACGAAGCCCCGCTCGCTCATGACCGTGGCCATGAAGGCGCGGATGTTGACCTTCCTCTGTCCCAGCGCGTCGGCCACCTGGCCGAGCATCCCGGGGCGGTTCTCCACCCAGGCGGAAAGCTGCGTGACCTTCGGCATGCGGAGAGCGTACTCCGCCGACCCCCGCCTCGCCATCGGCCGCGGTGTCACATCCCGGCGGCGTCGCGCCGGCCGGCCGCGGCGGGCTCGCCGGCCAGGAAAGCCTCTATCTCGCGCCGCCGCGCCAGGGTGTCGGCGTAGCCCAGCTCCTGGCAGCGGCCGACGTAGACCGGCTCGAAGGCCAGGTAGCTGAGGAGGTCGGAGCCCTCCTCCGCGGCCCCGCCGATGCCCTTGAGCAGGTACCGGAGGAAGCGGGGGAAGCGCCGGTACTGGTCGCCCGCCAGCCCGCCCAGGTCGCGGGAGGGGCGCAGGACCAGGATGGGGATCTGCCGCATCGGCTCGCGCAGGCGCTCGCGCTGCGCCGGCCCCAGGACGGCCAGCACCCGGTTCATGCGCTCCAGCCGCTCCACGTCCTCCTCGAGCGAGTCCAGGAAGACCGCGTTGAGGAGCAGGCCGGCGATCCGCGAGAGCGGCAGGGCGGCCGCGCCGCGGCGCGGCCCCCGCGCATCCGGGGCGCGGTGGCGCACCCCCACCGCCAGGAGCCGCTCGGCCCCGAGGTGGATGGCGGGCGAGAGCGGCGAGAGCAGCCGCACGCAGCCGTCGCCGAAGAAGACCCCGCGGATCCGCACCGGCGGGAAGATGAGCGGGATGGCGGCCGACGCCATGACGTGCTCGACCTTGAGGTGCTCCCGCACGCCGATGCGCGTCGAGCGGAGCCAGGGCTCCGCCGCCGGGGCGCCGTCGAAGAAGGTCACTGCCGTGCCGTCGGCGTAGTTGGTGGCGGACACCGCCACGCCCCGCAGCACCCCGGTGCGGATGTGCCTCCGCATCCGCGGGACCGGCAGGTGGGCCCGGAGGAAGTCGCGCAGGGGCGTGGTGTCGAGGAGGAAGTTGACCTCGCGGGCGCCGAGGACGCCGCCGCCGGCCAGCTCCCGGAGCCAGGCCCCGCCGACGCGCAGCATCTTGCGGGCGTCGGTGCGGTAGACCTTGTCCGGCTGGAGCTCGCGCCAGAGGGAGGCCAGCCGGCCGGCGGCGTTGGGGAAGTCGTCCGCGCCGGCGGCGAGGGAGACGCCGTTCACCGCTCCGGCCGAGACCCCGGTGATGATGGCGAAGGGGCTCGGCCCCGGCCCGCGGATCTCGGCCAGTGCCGAGATGGCGCCCGTCTGGTACGCCGCCCGGGCCCCTCCCCCCGTCAGCACGAGACCGACGTTGCCCACGCACCTCAACCTACCACCGGCCGGGCCGGCGCACACCCCGACCTGCCCGGGACCCCCTTGCCGCCGGCGGCGCCGTTAGGAGACGAGGATGAGCCAGGACCACCTCTTCCTCCTCGCCTTCACCTGGCTGGTCACCGGCTGCGTGCTGGCGGTGCTGTTCCTGACGCCCGACGACGCCTGAGTGCCGCGGGCGGCCGCCGCTACGCCAGCTTCACCTGCTCCGCCAGCTTCTGCAGCGACGCCTTGGCGTCGCCGAAGAGCATGCTGGTCCGCTCGGAGTAGAAGAGCTCGTTCTCGATGCCGGCGAAGCCGGGGTTCATGGAGCGCTTCAGCACGATGACGCTCCGGGCCTGGTCCACGTCGAGGATGGGCATCCCGTAGATGGGGCTGCCCTTGTCGTTCCGGGCCGCGGGGTTCACCACGTCGTTGGCGCCGATGACCAGCGCCACGTCGCAGGAGGGGAACTCGGGGTTGATCTCGTCCATCTCCTTGAGCTTGTCGTAGGGGATGTCTGCCTCGGCCAGGAGCACGTTCATGTGCCCGGGCATGCGGCCCGCCACCGGGTGGATGGCGTACTTCACCTCGCCGCCGTTCTTCTCGATCAGGGCGGCGAGCTCCTTGACCGCGTGCTGCGCCTGGGCCACCGCCATGCCGTAGCCCGGCACCACGATCACCTTCTGGGCATAGGCGAGCTGGATGGCCGCGTCCTCGGCGGTGATGGGGCGGACGGTGAGCCCGGCGACGGCCCGGGTCGACTCCTGCGGCTTGCCGAAGGCGCCGAAGAGCACGTTGCCGAAGGACCGGTTCATGGCCTTCGACATGATGATCGACAGGATGAAGCCCGAGGCCCCGTCGAGCGCCCCGGCGATGATGAGCACGTTGTTGCCGATGGCGAACCCCGTGGCCGACGAGGCCAGGCCGGCGTAGCTGTTGAGGAGCGAGATCACCACCGGCATGTCGGCGCCGCCGATGGGGAGCACCAGGGAGACGCCGACCACCAGGCCCAGCCCCACCACCAGGTAGAAGGCCCAGGGCGTGGCCGGCGCCCAGACCAGGAGGAGGAAGAGCCCGACGGCGGCCGCGAACAGCAGGCCGTTGACGGCGTTCTGCCCGCGGAAGGTGACCGGGACGCCGGGGACGAGCCCCTGGAGCTTGCCGAAGGCCATCAGGCTGCCGGTGATGGTCAGGGACCCGAAGAGCACCTCGAAGCCCAGGGCGCCCATGAGCGGCCGCGTCACCAGGGCCCCGTCGCCGAGCTTCGAGAACTCGGCGATTCCCACCAGCGTCGCCGCCAGGGCCCCGAACATGTGGCTGGCCGCGATCCGCTGGGGCATCGCGGTCATGGGCACCCACATCCCCATGGGGTAGCCGACCAGCGACCCGAGCACGAGGCCGGCGGCGATCCAGTGGTACTCGACGATCTCGTGGTGCAGCAGCGTGCCGGCGACGGCCAGCAGCATCCCGACGGCGGCCTGCTGCATGCCGCGACGGGCGCTGTCGGGCTTGGTGAGGCTGCGCAGGCCGAGGATGAAGAAGATGGAGGCGGCCAGGTAGGTCGCCTCCAGGATCACCAGCCGCGTCACTTGCGCTCCTGGCCCTTGGCGCCGGGCGCGGCGCGCTTGAACATCTTCAGCATCCGGTCGGTGATGAGGAACCCGCCGACGACGTTGATGGTGGCGGCCACCACCGCGGCGAAGCCCAGGGCGGTGGTGAGCCGGGAGTGGCCGGCGCCGGCGGCCACCAGCGAGCCCACCAGCGAGATGCCGCTGATGGCGTTGGTGGCGCTCATGAGCGGGGTGTGCAGCAGCGGGGGGACCCGGGTGATCACCAGGAAGCCTACGAAGCCCGCCAGGATGAACACGTAGATCTCGATGAGCTGCAGGGCGTTCTCGTGCATGAGGTCTCCTAGTGGATCGCGGCGGGCCGCTGCGCGTTCCGGTGCATGGGGGCTGCCCTAGCGCCGGCGGATCTCGCCCGCGTGGGTGACGGCCATGGCTCCCGCGATCTCGTCCTTCGGGTCGAAGGCCAGGGCTCCGTCCCGGACCACCACCTGGAGGAAGGCGAAGAGGTTCCGGGAGTACATCTGGCTGGCGTGGAACGGGAGGCGCGAGGGCAGGTCGAGGGGCCCGAGCACCGAGACGCCGCCCACCTCCACCGTCTCCCCGGGGCGGGTGCACTCGCAGTTCCCGCCGGCCTCGGCGGCCAGGTCGACCACCGCCGAGCCGGGGCGCATGGACCTCACCATTTCCGCGGTGAGGAGCCGGGGGGCGGGCTTCCCCGGGACCAGCGCGGTGGTGACCACCAGGTCCTGGCTCGGCACGTGCCCGGCCAGGGCCTCGAGCACCCGCCTCTGCTGCTCCTCGGCCAGCTCCCGGGCGTACCCGCCGGCCCCCTCCGCGGCCACCTGTGCCACCTCGACGAAGCTCGCGCCCAGCGACTGGACCTGCTCCTTCACCACCGGCCGGACGTCGAAGGCCGAGACCACCGCCCCGAGCCGGCGCGCCGTGGCGATGGCCTGGAGGCCGGCCACGCCCGCTCCGACGACGAAGGCCTTGGCCGGCGCCAGCGTCCCGGCCGCGGTGGTGAGCATGGGGAGGATGCGCGTCATCGCCGCCGCGCCCAGGAGCACCGACAGGTAGCCGGACAGGGTCGCCTGGGAGGAGAGCGCGTCGAGCGACTGGGCCCGGGTGATGCGGGGCACGAGCTCCATGGCGAAGGCGGTGACCCGCCGGCGCGCCAGCGCCTCGAGCACCGGTCCGCCGCCGGCCGCCCCGGGAGCCAGGAGGGCGGCCAGCGCCGCCCCCTCGGCCATGGCCTCCGCCTCCCCCGGCGTGGGGCGCCGCACCTTCAGGACCATGGGCGCGGCCAGCGCCTCCGCCGCGGAGGCCAGCCGCGCGCCGGCGGCGCGGTAGGCCTCGTCGTCGAAGCCGGCGCGGGCGCCGGCCCCGGCCTCCACCACGACCTCGTGCTTGCTCTTCACCAGCCGCGAGACCATCTCCGGCACCAGCGCCACGCGCCGCTCGCCGGCCGCCGTCTCGGCGGGCACTCCGATCTTCATCCCGTCCTCCGCCCCCGCAACCCCGCCCCGGCGCGCCCGCGCGGCGCGCGGGGCCTCACTGCGCCGTGTAGCCGCCGTCCACGACGACCGGCACGCCCGTCACCCCGCCGGCCCGGTCGCTGGCGATGAACAGGACGTAGCTCGACACGTCCTGCACCGAGAGCAGCTTGCGCATGGGCACCAGCGGGTAGATGACGTCCTCCAGCACCCGCTCCAGCGGGACGTTGCGGGTGCGGGCCAGGTCGGCCAGCTGGTTCCGCACCAGCGGCGTGTCCACGTAGCCGGGGCAGATGGCGTTGACCGTGATGCCGTGCGGCGCCCCCTCCAGGGCCGCCACCTTGGTGAGCCCGACCAGGCCGTGCTTGGCCGAGTTGTAGCCCGCCTTGCCGGCGAAGCCCACCAGGCCGTTGATGGAGGCGACGTTGATCACCCGGCCCCAGCCCTGCCTCTTCATCAGCGGGAAGGCGCGCTTGATGGCCACGAAGGGGGCCACCAGCATCACCTTCAGCAGCATCTCGAACTTGTCGGTGGGGAAGCTCTCGATGGGCGCGACGTGCTGGAAGCCGGCGTTGTTCACCAGGATGTCGAGCCGGCCCCAGCGGGCCGCCGCCGCGTCGATGGCGGCCACGAGCTGGTCCTCGCGCGTCACGTCGCAGGGCGCGGCCATCGCCTCCCGGCCCTCCTGGCGCAGGGCCTCGATCGGGCCCTGGAGCCCGGCCGCGTTCAGGTCGGAGAGGGCGACCTTGGCCCCCTCGCGGGCCATGTCCTGCGCGATCCGAAGCCCGATGCCGCCGGCGGCCCCGGTGACGAAGGCGACGCGGCCCTCCAGCGATGCGGGCATGTGTGCCGACCTCCGCGGGGCCCAGGCCCCGCCTAGAAGGGGAAGTTCCGGGCGAGGCGCAGCACCTCGCCCACCAGGCCCCGCCGGAAGGCGAGGACGCCCACCACGAAGACCGCGCCGATGATCACCGTGACCCAGTCGCCGAACCGGGAGAGGTAGTTGTCCATGGCCACCACCACCAGCGCGCCGACCGAGGGCCCCATCACCGTCCCCATCCCGCCCAGCAGCGTCATGAGCACCACCTCGCCCGACTTGTGCCAGTGGGCGTCGGTGAGCACGGCGAACTGGAGCACCAGGGCCTTGGTGGAGCCGGCCAGGCCGGACAGGCCCGCGGAGATGACGAAGGCCACCAGCTTGTAGCGGTCCACGTCGTAGCCGAGCGAGAGAGCGCGCGCCTCGTTCTCGCGGATGGCGCGGAGCACGTGGCCGAAGGGCGAGTGGATGGTCCGGTGGATGACGAAGAAGCCGACGAGGAAGATGGCGTAGACGAAGTAGTACATCGGGTAACGGTGCTCGACGCTCAGCAGCCCGAGCACCTTGCCGCGCGGGATTCCCTGGAGCCCGTCCTCGCCCCCGGTGAAGGGGAGCTGCACCGCCAGGAAGTAGATCATCTGGGCGAAGCCCAGGGTGATCATGGCGAAGTAGATCCCGGAGCGGCGGATGGCAAGGCCACCGACCAGGACCCCCAGCGCGGTGGCCACCGCGGTCCCGGCCAGGATTCCCAGCTCCGGCGGGAGGCCCCAGGACTTCACCGTGTAGCCGGTGACGTAGGCCGCCGAGCCCAGGAAGGCGGCGTGGCCGAAGGAGAGCAGCCCGGTGTAGCCCAGCAGCAGGTTGAACGCGCTGGCGAAGAGCGCCATGCACAGGACGTTCATCAGGAAGACGGGGTAGACGAAGTAGGGAAGCGCCAGCCCCAGCACCGCCATGGCGGCGAAGAAGATGGCCTTCCGGCGGGGCGTGATGATGCCCAGCCGGTAGGCCGCGCGCGCCTCCTGGATTCCCGGGGGAGCGCTCACCTCTCCCTCCCGAACAGGCCCGCGGGCCGGAGCAGCAGGACCACCGCCATGATGGCGAAGACCACGGTGGAGGCCGCCGGGGGGTAGAGGTACTTGGTGAGCCCCTCGACCAGGCCCAGGCCCAGCCCGGTGACGATCGATCCCAGGATCGACCCCATGCCCCCGATCACCACCACCGCGAAGACCACGATGATCAGGTTCGAGCCCATGCCCGGGCTCACCTGGTAGATGGGAGCCGCCATGACACCGGCGAAGCCCGCCAGGCCGACACCCAGCCCCAGCGTCAAGGTCATCATCAGCGGCACGTTGACGCCGAAGGCCTGCAGCAGCCTGGGGTTCTCGGTGCCAGCGCGGAGGTAGGCCCCGAGCTTGGTCCGCTCGATGACCCACCAGCTGGCGAAGCAGACGGCGACCGACACCAGCACCACCCAGGCCCGGTACCGGGGCAGGTACATGAACCCCAGGTTGGAGCCCCCCTGGAGCATCTCCGGCACCGGGTAGGAGCTTCCCGAGTTGCCGTACTGGTGGTGGAAGAGCCCCTCGATGATCAGCGTCAGCCCGAAGGTGAGGAGCAGGCCATAGAGGTTGTCGAGCTGGTAGAGCCTGCGCAGCATGGTCCGTTCGATGACCACGCCGAGCAGGCCCACCGCCGCGGGGGAGAGGACGAGGGCGGCCCAGTAGCCGATCCCGAGCGCGGAGAGTCCGATCCACGCAAGGAAGGCGCCCGCCATGTAGAGCGCGCCGTGGGCGAAGTTCACCACGTTGACGAGCCCGAAGATGATCGCCAGGCCGAGCGAGAGCAGAGCGTAGAACGAGCCGTTGATGAGCCCGAGGAGCAGCTGCCCGAACAGAGCCTGCATCCGTCCTCCCCCTGGCCCCCTACCTCTTCACCGCCAGGGGGCACTTCTGCGCCTCGACCGTCGGGAACGCCTCCACGGCCGGGATCTTCTTCACGATCTTGTAGTAGTCCCAGGGGTACTTCGACTCCTGCGGCGTCTTCACCTGGACCAGGAACATGTCGTGGCGGAAGAGCCCGTCCGGGCCGATGGTGCCCCGGGCGAAGAAGTCGTTCACCGGGGTGGCCTTCATCTTGGCCATCACCGCGTCGGCCTGGTCGGTCCCGGCCGCCTTGATGGCCTGCAGGTAGTGGGTCACCGCAGAGTAGACGCCGGCCTGGACCATGGTGGGCATGGCCTTCTTGGCGTTGTCGGGCTGGCTCTGGAACTTCTTCGACCAGGCGCGGGTATGGTCGTCGTAGTCCCAGTAGAAGGCGGTGGTGAGGTACAGCCCCTTGGCGATGTCGAGCCCCAGGGCGTGAACGTCGGAGATGAAGACCAGCAGGCCGGCCAGGCTCTGCTTGGGGGTGATGCCGAACTCCTTCGCCTGCTTGATGCAGTTGATGGTGTCGGAGCCGGCGTTGGCCAGGCCGATGACCTTGGCGCCCGAGGCCTGGGCCTGGAGCAGGTAGCTGGAGAAGTCGGTGGTGCCCGGCGAGGGGTGGCGGGCCGAGCCCAGCACCTTGCCGCCCGAGGCCTTCACCACGTTGGAGGTGTCTTCCTCGAGCGACTTGCCGAAGACGTAGTCGGCGGTGACGAAGAACCAGCTGTCGCCGCCGTTCTTCACCACCTCGCGGCCGGTGCCGTTGGCCAGTGCCCAGTTGTTGTAGGTGTAGTGGACGTTGTAGGCGGTGCACTTCTCGCCGGTGAAGGCGGTGGTTGCCGGGCCGGAGAGGAGGGTGATGCGCTTCTTCTCCGCGGCCACCGGCATCACCGCGCCGGCGGTGGACGAGGACACGAGGTCGACGATGGCGTCCACCTTCTCCTCGTCGAACCACTTGCGGGCGGTGTTGGAGGAGATGTCGGCCTTGTTCTGGTGATCGGCGCTGACGAGCTCGATGGGCTTGCCCAGGACCTTCCCGCCGAAGTCGTGGATCGCCATCTTCGCGGCCAGGACCGACCCCGGTCCCGCCAGGTCGGAGTAGTAGCCGGTCATGTCGGTGAGGACGCCGATCTTGACCACGCCGTCGGACACCTTGTCGGCGGCGACGGCCGCGTTGGCGGAGAGGCCGAGGAGCGCTGCGAGAGCCAGGTTTCGGATGGTGCGCGTCATGCCTTCTTCCTTTCGTGCGCGGGTTGTTCGCCCGTTCAGACACCGAGGAACTTGTGCAGCTGGTCCATGCGTGAGTCGAGATCCCCCTTCCTGACCATGTCGACGATGCGGCCGTGCTCGATGAGGAAGTGCCGGTCGGCCAGCGGCGCGACGAAGCGGAAGTTCTGCTCCACCAGGATGATGGTGAAGCCGCGCTCCTTCAGCTCGCGCACCACCTTGCCCAGGGACTGGACGATGACTGGGGCCAGCCCCTCGGTGATCTCGTCGAGCAGCAGCAGGCGCGCGCCGACGCGCAGGATGCGGGCCAGGGCCAGCATCTGCTGCTCGCCGCCGGAGAGCCGCGTGCCCTGGCTGGCCCGGCGCTCCTGGAGGTTCGGGAACATCCGGTAGATCTCGTCCAGCTTCATGCCCCCCGAGCCGACGATGGGCAGCAGCGTGAGGTTCTCCTCGGCGGTGAGGCTGGCGAAGATGCCTCGCTCCTCGGGGCAGTAGCCCAGGCCGAGCTGGACGATCCTGTGCGACGGCAGGTCGATGGTCTCGCGGCCGTTCACCGTCACCGAGCCGGTGCGCTTCCCGGTGAGCCCCAGGATGGCCTTGAGCGTGGTGGTGCGCCCGGAGCCGTTCCGGCCGAGCAGCGTCACCAGCTCCCCCCGGTTCACGGCGAAGTCCACGCCGTGGAGGATGTGCGACTCGCCGTAGAAGGCGTGCAGGTCGGTGACCCGCAGCAGCTCGACCGGGGGTGCGCTGACGTCGAGGGTCACGCCGCCGCTCCGATGTAGGCCTCGAGGACCGCCGCGTTCCGCGAGACCTCCGCGTAGGGCCCCTCGGCCAGGATGCTCCCGCGCGAGAGCACGGTGATGGTGTCGGAGAGATCGGCCACCACCGAGAGGTTGTGCTCCACCATGAGGATGGTGCGGCCGGCGGAGACCTTCTCGATGAGGGCGGTGACGCGCCCCACGTCCTCGTGCCCCATGCCCGCCATGGGCTCGTCGAGCAGCATCAGCTCCGGCTCGAGCGCCAGGGTGGTGGCGATCTCCAGCGCCCGCTTGCGGCCGTAGGGCATCTCCACGGCCACGGTGTCCCGGAAGGCGCCGAGGTCCACGGCCTCGAGGAGCTCCTCGGCCCGCTGGTGCAGCTGACGCAGGGTGTGATCGCTCTTCCAGAAGTGGAAGGACGTCCCGAGCTTCCTCTGCAGCGCCACCCGCACGTTCTCGAGCACCGTCAGGTTCGGGAAGACGGCCGAGATCTGGAAGGAGCGGACCACGCCGCGGCGGGCGACGTCGGAGGGCTTGTCCCGAGTGATGTCGCGGCCGTTGTAGACGATGCGGCCGGCGGTCGGGGTGAGGAACCTGGTGAGCAGGTTGAAGACCGTGGTCTTCCCGGCCCCGTTGGGTCCGATGAGGGCGTGGATGGTCCCCCGGCGGACCCGGAGGTTCACGTCGTTCACCGCCACGAAGCCCTTGAATTCCTTCTTCAGGCCTTCGGTGGTGAGGATGAGGTCGTCGGCCATGGATCTCGAGCGAGTCGGCCTCGCAGCGGGGCGGCGCATGTAAGCACGGGCGCAGCCGTGCCGTCGAGTCGGAGATGGAAACCCCTGGCCGGGGACCCCAGAGGGACCACGGATGGGTCCTCTCGGGCATCTCGCCCCCTTCGATCTCGAATGGATCGCGGCCCGTCCCTTGCCGCGGACGAATCGCGCGCCGCGTCATGCGACCGTGGGGCTTGCCGATTCCCTCCAACTTGGGGCCACCCCAACCGGGCTCCGGGTGCGTCAACGTTCGTTGGTGCTAGCGTGTCGTCTCCACCCGGGGAGGCGACTCCATGCAATTCACTCGCAGGCAGTTCGTGAAGATTGCCGGCGGCGGGCTCGCCGGCACGAGCCTGGCGGCCCTCGGTTTCTCGCCAGAGCGCGCACTCGCCGAGGTTCGCCAGTTCAAGCTGGCCCATACGACCGAGACCCGCAACACCTGCCCGTACTGCTCCGTGGCCTGCGGCGTGATCCTCTACACGCTGGGTGATCGGGCCAAGAACGCCCGCAGCGAGGTCATCCACATCGAGGGCGATCCCGACAATCCGGTGAACCGGGGCACCCTCTGCCCCAAGGGCGCCTCCCTCCTCGACTTCGTCCGCTCGCCGAATCGGGTCCTGTTCCCGGAGTACCGCGCCCCGGGCGCCTCGGAGTTCAAGCGCGTCTCCTGGGACTGGGCCTTCGACCGCATGGCCCGCCTGATGAAGGACGACCGCGACAAGAACTTCGTCGCCAAGAACGCGTCGGGCACCACCGTGAACCGCTGGGCCACGGTCGGCCTGCTGGGCGGGTGTGCCTGCTCGAACGAGGTCGGCTACCTCACCAACAAGGTCGCGCGGGCGATGGGGATGACCGCGGTGGAGAACCAGGCGCGGATCTGACACGGCCCCACGGTGGCCGGTCTGGCCCCCTCGTTCGGCCGTGGCGCGATGACCAACCACTGGGTCGACATCAAGAACGCGGACGTCGTCCTGGTGATGGGAGGCAACCCCGCGGAGGCCCATCCCTGCGGCTTCAAGTGGGTCGTCGAGGCGAAGATCAAGAACAAGGCGCGCCTGGTGGTGGTGGATCCGCGCTTCAACCGGACGGCGTCGGTGGCCGATGTCTACACCCCGATCCGGTCGGGCACCGACATCGCCTTCACCGGAGGTGTCATCAACTACCTCCTCTCCAAGGACAAGATCCAGCACGAGTACGTGCGGTCGTTCACCAACGCTCCCTTCCTCGTCAAGGAGGGCTACCGCTTCGAGGACGGCCTCTTCTCCGGCTACGACGCGGGGAAGCGGACCTACGACAGGTCCACCTGGGCCTACGAGCTCGACAAGGACGGCCACGCCAGGGTCGACATGACGATGCAGGACCCGCGGTGCGTCCTGCAGCTGCTCAAGAAGCACTACTCCCGCTACACCCCGGAAAAGGTCTCGGAGATCACGGGGGTCGCCAAGGAGAAGTTCCTCCAGATCTGCGAGATCATCGCCTCCACCAGCGCGCCCGACCGCACCATGACCCACCTCTACGCGCTGGGGTGGACGCAGCACACCGTCGGCTCCCAGAACATCCGCAGCATGGCGATGATCCAGCTCCTGCTCGGGAACATGGGCATGCCCGGCGGCGGAGTGAACGCGCTCCGCGGCCACTCCAACGTGCAGGGGTACACCGACCTCGGCCTCCTCTGGCACCTCCTGCCCGGCTACCTGGGCGTTCCGCTCGAGAAGGACGAGACGCTGGCGAAGTACATGGAGGCCCGCACCCCGAAGCCGCTGCGGCCCGGCCAGATGAACTACTGGGGCAACTTCCCCAAGTTCATGGTCTCCCTGCTCAAGGCCTGGTACGGGCCGGCGGCCACCAAGGAGAACGACTTCGCCTACGCCCTGCTGCCCAAGGCCGACCGGGCCTACGACATGGTGTCGATCGGCGAGCTCATGGCCCAGGGGAAGATGAGCGGCCTCATCTGCCAGGGCCACAACCCGCTGGCCTCGCTGCCGGACAAGACGAAGACGTCGGCCGCCCTGTCGAAGCTGAAGTGGCTGGTCAGCATCGACCCGCTCGCCACCGAGACCTCGGTCTTCTGGCAGAACCACGGCGAGTACAACGACGTCGATCCCTCGAAGATCCAGACCGAGGTGTTCCGCCTGCCGGCGGTCACCTTCGCCGAGGACGAGGGGTCGTTCACCAACAGCGGCCGCACCCTGCAGTGGCACTACCCGGCGACGGAGCCGCCGGGAGAGGCCAAGAGCGACTCGGAGATCATGGCCCAGCTCTACCGGCGGGTCCGGGCCCTGTACGAGAAGGAGGGGGGCGCGGTTCCGGAGCCCATCCTCCAGCTCCACTGGCCCTACCGCAACGCGGGCGATCCCTCGGTGCAGGAGATCGCCAAGGAGTACAACGGATACGCGCTGGCCGACGTCGTCGATCCCAAGGATCACACCAAGGTGCTGGCGAAGGCGGGTGAGCAGCTCGCCACCTTCGCCCACCTGCGCGACGACGGGAGCACGGCCGCCGGCTGCTGGATCTACACCGGCGCCTTCACCGAGAAGGGCAACATGACGGCCCGGCGCGACCCGTCCGATCCGTCCGGCCTGGGGGCGACGCTCAACTGGGGCTTCGCCTGGCCGGTCAACCGGCGCGTCCTCTACAACCGCGCCTCGGCCGACCCCTCGGGAAAGCCCTGGGGGCCGAAGCACCGGTACGTCAGCTGGAACGGAAAGGCCTGGGCCGGGCCCGACGTGCCCGACTTCGCGCCCACGTCCGCTCCCCAGGAGGGCGTGTCGCCGTTCATCATGCAGCCGGAGGGTGTGGGCCGCCTCTTCGCCCTCGACAAGATGGCCGAGGGGCCCTTCCCCGAGCACTACGAGCCGGTGGAGTCGCCCGTCGACAAGAACGCGCTCCACGCCACCAAGAGCAACCCGGTCGCCCGCATCTACAAGGACGACAAGGAGCGGCTCGGGACCTCGGCCGAGTTCCCGTACGTCGGCACCACCTACCGGCTGACCGAGCACTACCACTACTGGACGAAGAACGTCCCGCTGCTGGCCACCCTCCAGCCCCAGCTCTTCGTGGAGATCGGCGAGGGCCTGGCCGCCAAGAAGGGCATCAAGAACGGAGACCGGGTGGAGGTCCGGTCGAAGCGCGGCAAGATCACCGCCGTCGCCATGGTCACCAAGCGGATACAGACCCTCAAGGTCGCCGGCAAGGAGGTCGACACCGTCGGGATCCCGCTCCACTACGGGTTCGTGAGCGTGGCCAAGAAGGGCCACCTCACCAACACCCTCCCGCCGGTCGTCGGGGACGCCAACGCCCAGACGCCCGAGTACAAGGCGTTCCTGGTCGACGTCCAGAAGATCTCCGGCCCGGGGCAGGTCTAGGAGGACGCCATGGCTCTCCAGTCCCTGGACATCAAGAACCGCTCGGCGAGCACCTCCCCCGGTCCCTCGGCCCGCTCCACCCTGGAGCTGGCGAAGCTCATCGACGTATCCCGCTGCATCGGGTGCAAGGCCTGCCAGGCCGCCTGCATGGAGTGGAACGACCTGCGGGACCACGTGGGGGTGAACGAGGGCTTCTACACCAACCCCGCCGACCTCAGCGACCAGTCCTGGACGCTGATGCGCTTCTACGAGGAGAACATCGAGGGCAGCCTCCAGTGGCTCATCCTGAAGGACGGTTGCCTGCACTGCTCGGACCCCGGCTGCCTCAAGGCCTGCCCCTCGCCTGGCGCCATCGTGCAGTACTCGAACGGCATCGTCGACTTCCACCAGGAAAGCTGCATCGGCTGCGGGTACTGCATCAGCGGCTGCCCCTTCAACATCCCGCGGCTCCGCAAGGAGGACTCCAAGGTCTACAAGTGCACGCTCTGCTCCGATCGCGTCTCGGTGGGCCTCGAGCCGGCGTGCATCAAGACCTGCCCCACCGGCGCCCTCCACTTCGGCTCCAAGGAATCCATGCTCATCGAGGCCAACGGCCGGCTCGACGACCTGCGCGAGCGGGGCTTCAAGAGCGCCGCGGTCTACGATCCCCAGGGCGTGGGCGGCACGCACGTGGTGTACGTGCTGCCGCACGGCGACCGACCGGAGTCCTACGGCCTGCCGAAGAACCCGTCGGTGAGCCCGCTGGTGGCGTTGTGGCGCAGCGGGTTCGCCCGCACGGTCGGCGTCATCACCATGTTCGGCGTCCTGGTCGCCGGCATCCTCCACTACATGCGCCACGGGCCCCTCGAGGTCCCCGGCGAGAAGAAGGAGTAGACGCCATGCCCGAAGGCGAGCCCCTCATCGAGCGTCACTCCGTCAACGAGCGGGTGGTCCACTGGGCCATCGCCATCGTCTTCGTCTTCCTCTTCCTCTCCGGCCTGGCGCTCTTCCACCCGCTCTTCTTCTGGATGTCGGCCCTGTTCGGCGGCGGGCCCTTCATGCGCTGGCTCCACCCCATCGCCGGGGTGGCGCTGGCGGTGCTCTTCTTCCCGTACGCCTTCGCCCTGGTCAAGGACAACCGCTGGCTCCCGGAGGACGAGGAGTGGCGCAAGCACATGTGGGCCTACATGAGGAGGGAGTACCACCCCACCGGGACCCACAAGTACAACGCCGGCCAGAAGCTGATGTACTGGTCGATGGTGCCCGTCATCGCGGTGCTGCTCGTCACCGGCATCGTCATGTGGCAGCCCTGGTTCGCCCCCCTCTTCTCGCCGGACCTGCGCCGGATCGGGGGGATCCTGCACGCCATCAGTGCCTTCGTCATGTTCGTGGGCATCGGGATCCACGTCTACGCCGCCTACTGGACCAGGGGCTCCATCCGCGCGATGGTGCGCGGGACCGTGTCGCAGGCCTGGGCCCGGTTCCACCACCCCGCGTGGTATCGGGAGATCACGGGCAAGAATCCATGACCGAGCCGCAGCTCGTCGGCGGCGGCGACCTGGGGGAGCCCCGGTACCTCAGGCCCCCCGCCGGCGCGGTCCTCTTCCAGCGGCGGGCCGAGCGGCTGGCCGCGCTCGCGCCCGGGCACGCCTCCGGGGACTACCTCGAGTTCCTCTCGCGCCTCTGCGGCGCCCAGCGCGAGGCGGCAGAGCGCCTGCACCTCTCGCCCAACGGGCGGGACCTGCCACCGTCGCGATCGCTCGACGTCGCGGCCCGACCACCCCCCGAGTGGCGCGACGGCCTGGCGATCGTGCTGCGCGCCCTGGAGCAGCTTCCGATGCCCGGGCCCGCCCGGGACGCGCTCCAGGGCCTGGCGCGCTCCTCCGCCCCCGACCTGGACGCCCTGGCGGCCCGGCTCCTGCGCGGCGACCTCGGGCCCGGGGACCTGGCCCGGGCGCCATTCGCCGGCGCCGCGCTCCAGGTCGCCTACGTTTCCCTGGCCGCCGGCGTCGCCGCCGAGTCCCTCCCCCGCCCCCCCGACGCCTCCTGCCCGGTGTGCGACTTCCCTCCGGTGGCCGGCATCGTCCTCGCCGACGACAAGCTCCGCTACCTGGTGTGCGGGTTGTGCGGGACGGAGTGGCACCTCCCGCGGATACTCTGCGCCCAGTGCGGCCGGCAGGAGCGCGTCAGCTACTACTCGGTGGAGGGGGACGAGGGCCCCGCCAAGGCCGAGGCCTGCGACGACTGCCGGGCGTACACCAAGCTGCTCTACGTCGAGAAGGCGCCCCACCTCGAGCCCTTCGCGGACGACCTCGCCACCCTGGCGCTCGACATGCTCATGGCGGAGCGGGGCTACCTCCGGAACGGGCGCAACCTGTTCCTGGCGTCGGCGGAGCCGGGAGAGCCGGCCTGATCGGGAAACCGGACCCGCGCCCGGGCCCGGGCGCGGGCGGGGCCCGGGGAC
>DATIFE010000087.1:0-6394 GCA_035455425.1 Anaeromyxobacteraceae bacterium
CAGCCTGGCGCTCACCGCCAGCCGGGCGGTCACGGCCACCTTCACGGCGACCGTGCCGCCGGGGGCCAACGTCCTTTCCCTCTCGGTGAACGGCACCGCCTGCGGGAGCGGCGCCGGCGCCTACGTGAACAAGCCCTGCGTCCAGGTCACCGTCTGCCTGCCCAACGCCCCGACCCCGACCTGCCAGCTCGTCGACGACATCCTCCTCGACACCGGGAGCTACGGGCTCAGGGTCTTCAAGCAGGTGCTGCCGTTCTCGCTCCCGCTGGCGCCGTCCGGCACCGGCACGCTCGCCGAGTGCATCCAGTACCTCGACGGCAGCTCCCACTGGGGCCCGGTGGCGACGGCCGACGTGGTCCTGGGCGGCGAGCCGACCATCCGGGTGCCGGTCCAGGTGATCGACTCCACGTTCGGTCCCGCCCCTGCGAGCTGTCCCAAGCCGGAGACCAGCCCGACCAGCGCCGGCTTCAAGGGAATCCTGGGCGTGGGCCCCTTCGCCGAGGACTGCGGGCCGGGCTGCGCCAGCGTGGCCGCCAACGGCGTCTACTTCCGCTGCAGCGGGGGCACGTGCAGCGGGACCACCGTCCCGGTGGCGAGCCAGGTGTCGAACCCGGTGGCGAGCCTCCCCACGGACAACAACGGCGTGGTGGTGGACCTGCCCCCGGTCCAGCTCGGGGGCCAGCTCACCGTGGAGGGGTCGCTGCTCCTGGGCATCGACACCCAGGCCAACAACGCCTCCGCCGGCGCCACGGCCTACCCCGGCGACCCGTCGACCGGCGACATCCGGACCGTCTTCGACGGCAAGCCGGCGGTGGGCGGGTTCCTCGACACGGGGTCGAACGGCCTCTTCTTCGCCGCCCCGACCTCGGGGTCGCTCCCCACCTGCTCCGGCGGGTCGTGGTACTGCCCGGCCCAGACCACGAGCCTCTCGGCCACCAACACCGGGTTCGGCGGGTCTCCGAGCGGCACGGTCTCCTTCTCCATCGGGAACGCCAACGCGCTGTTCGGCTCGGGCAACGGCGTCTTCCAGGAGCTCGGGGGGCCCATGCCGCAGGGGGCGGGCTTCGACTTCGGGCTGCCGTTCTTCCTGGGGCAGAAGGTCTTCGTCGGGATCCAGGGGACGTCCTCGACCGGCCTCGGCGCCGGGCCGTACTACGCCTACTAGACGGGAAGGCGGCCGATCGGCGCAGGCCCCGGCGGCGCGGTAGATCCCGGCGCCTTCCCGTGCGTTGATCCCCGGGAACGGAGGATCGCGCATGCGCCCCCTCGCCTGGCTCCCGCTCGCCGTCTCGCTCCCGGCCGCCGCGGCCGACCTCAGGGTCCCGTCGCGGATCGACGCCGTCACCGTCTACCGCTCCTCGGCCCGGGTGACGCGGGTGGCCCGCGTCGACCTGCCGGCGGGCGACGCCCGGGTGCTGCTGGAGGGGCTCCCGCGCGAGCTGGACGACGACTCGATCCGGGTGGAGGGGAAGGGCGTCGCCGGGGCGCGGGTGTTCGGCGCCAGCGTCGAGCCCATCACCCGGGCCGAGGCGGTGGCCCCCGAGGTGCGGGCCGCCGAGCGGCGGCTCGAGGGCCTGCAGGACGAGGATCGCGCGCTCGACGACCGGGTCAAGCAGGCCCGGGCCCGGATCCAGTTCGTGGAGTCGCTCCGCTCCACCTACTCCGACGAGCGCGCCCGGAACCTGGCGGTCCGCGCGGTGCGCTCGGGCGAGTGGGCCGACCTGGCGGGCTTCGTCGACGCCGAGAACGGGCGGGCGGCCGGCGAGGTCCGCAAGGCCGAGTCGGCGAAGCGGGAGCTCGCCAGGCGCATCGCGGCCGCGCGCGCCGACCTCGACAAGCTGAACGCCAAGCGGGGCGAGACCACCAAGACGGTGGCGCTCGAGCTCTCGGCGGAGAGGGCCGGGAGCCTGGAGCTGCACGTCAGCTACTCCGTCCCCTCGGCCTCCTGGCAGCCGGTGTGGGACGCCCGGCTCCTGCCGGAGACCTCGGCGGTGGAGCTGGCGCTGCTGGGCTCGGTGCGGCAGCGGACGGGAGAGGACTGGGCCGACGCCCGCCTCTCGCTCTCCACCGCCGAGCCGGCCCGCGGGCTGTGGGTGCCGCAGCTCGAGTCGCGGTGGCTCCAGAGGGCGCAGACGGTCGCGCCCCTGCCCAGGATGATGGGCGCCGCCGAGGGCCTGGCGGCGAAGGCGAACCGGGCGGAGCGCGGGGTAGTCGCCGCGGCGGTCCCGGAGGAGAAGGCCCTGGAGGCGCCCGAGGCCGAGGCCACCATGGGCCTCCTGGCGGCCACCTTCACCGCGCCGCGGCGCGAGACGGTGGACGGGGCCGGGCGGGCGCGGAACGTCGCGCTGGCCCGCTACACCCTGAAGGCCCGGCTGGAGCGCACCGCCGCGCCCCGGGTGGACCCCGCCGCCTACCTGACCGCGGTCGCCTCCAACGACACCGGCGTGCCGCTCCTGCCCGGGCTCGCCCGCGTCAGCGTCGGCGACGAGCTCGTCGGGCGCGCGCCGCTCCCGCTGACGCCCCCGGGCGGCGAGCTCAAGCTGGCCTTCGGCGCCGACGGGCGCATCGAGGTCGAGCGCCGGGTGCTCGACCGGCGGCACGAGACCGCCGGGCTGATCTCCAAGGACGAGGTCTGGAGCTACCGCATCCGGACCAGCGTCAAGAACCGCTACGGCGCCCCGGCGACGGTGCGGCTCCTCGACCTGGTGCCCGTGTCCCGCGACGAGGCCATCCGGGTCTCGCTCCTCGACGGGGGCACGCCGGCCACCTCGGAGGACCCGGAGCGCCCCGGCGTGAAGGCCTGGGAGCTCTCGCTCGGGCCGCGCCAGGAGAAGGTGGTGGAGCTCCGCTACGAGGTCCGCTACCCCCGCGGATTCCCCATCCAGGGGCTCGAGTAGCCGCCGGCCTAGTCCCCGTAGCGGGTGAAGACCAGGTCGGTGCCCGCCGCCTGCGCGTGGCAGGCGTGGCAGGCGGCGGCGTCGATGGCGATGGGCTTGCCCGAGGGGTCGAAGGAGGCGAAGCGCCAGCCGCCGGTGGCCACCGCCTTCCGGTCCTTCACCTGCACCACGTCGCGCTGCTTCTGCCCCGCGACCACCAGCCCCTTCTCCTGCTTCACCTCGAAGATGGAGACCACGAACTTCGCGCCGTCGGGGTAGACCACCGGCTTCCGGTCGGAGCGCAGGGTCCGGATCGCAGCCCGGTCGGCGTAGACGTTGTGGAAGCCGTACATCCCCTCGTCCGGGTCGGTCACCACCATCGAGCGCACGTGGGTCCAGGAGCGGAAGTCCCGCGGCAGGGCCACCGCCCCCGGCTCGCCGGCCGGCGCGAGGGCGGGGGAGGCGGCGGCGAGGGCGACGAGTGCGGCGGCGAGGCGAGCGGGCCTGGGCATGGCGCTCCTCCGTTGCGGGGACCCCGCGGTGCGAGCCAGTTCTCGCGCAAACGGGTTCGCGGGCGGCCGCGGCGGATTGCCGCGTTGCGTCGCCAGGCGCAGCGCTGCGCCAAGTGCCCCAGCCGACGGCGGGGCGGGCGGCGCAAGCCGCCGGAATCCCGCCTCGTCCAGCGTCCACGTCCGCCGGCATGGGCCTTGCTCGAGGGGCCAGCCGATATAGCGACATCGCGATGTCGCTCGATGGAGGAGGCGATGGCAGCTCGGCCCGCACTGCACCGCACGGGGGACGCCGGGGAGGCGCTGGCGGACAGCGACCGGAGGGCGGCGCACGTCTCCGACGTGCTCAAGGCGGTGGCCCACCCGCTGCGCGTCCGCATCGTGGCCACCCTGTGCCGGGGCGACGAGCACGTCAGCGCCCTCGCCGAGAAGCTCGGGGTGCCGCAGGCCATCGTGTCGCAGCAGCTGCGCATCCTGCGGCTCCACGATCTCGTGGCGGTCACGCGCGTGAACGGCTTCGCCCGCTACCGGCTGGCCGAGCGGCAGCTGCGGAGCCTGGTTTCCTGCATGGAGCGGTGCGAGGAGCACTAGCGCCCGCGCGAGGAGCGAGGAACCCATGAACGGAATCACCCGCCGGAAGTTCATCCAGATCGGCGCCGGCAGCGCCGGCGCGGCCGCCGTGGTCTCCGGCCTCTCCACCCGCTGGTGGGGGCTCGACCGGAACCCGGTCGAGGACCCGGGCACCGAGGGCGACGCCGTCGTCCCCACCTTCTGCGAGCTGTGCTTCTGGAACTGCGGCGTGCTGGCCCACGTGAAGGGCGGTCGGGTGACCAAGATCACCGGCAACCCCGAGCACCCGCTGTCGAAGGGGCTCCTCTGCCCGCGCGGCGCAGGCGGCACCGGGCTGCTCTACGACCCGGATCGGCTCAAGAGGCCGCTGCTGCGCACCGCCAGGCGCGGCGACGACGTCTTCGAGGAGGTGAGCTGGGACGCCGCCCTGAACAAGGTGGGCGAGGGGCTCCTCGAGGTGAAGCGCCGGCACGGGCCGGAGGCGGTGGCGCTCTTCACCCACGGCTTCGGGGGCAGCTGGTTCAAGTGGTTCATGAAGGTGTGGGGCTCCCCCAACATCGGCGCCCCCTCCTACGCGCAGTGCCGCGGCCCCCGCGAGGCCGGCTACACGCTCACCTACGGGTCCCCCCTCGGCTCCCCCGAGCCCATCGACATCGAGAACGCCCGGGTCATCACCCTCATCGGCAGCCACCTGGGCGAGAACATGCACAACAGCCAGGTGCAGGAGCTGGCCGAGGCGCTCGGCAAGGGCGCGGAGCTGGTGGTGGTCGATCCGCGCTTCTCGGTGGCGGCCGGGAAGGCGCGCTACTGGCTGCCCATCAAGCCGGGAACCGACATCGCGCTGCTGCTGGCCTGGATGAATGTCATCCTGGAGGAGGGGCGCCACGACGCCGAGTACCTGGCGAAGCACGCCACCGGCCTCGAGGAGCTCCGGGCGCACGTGGCCGGGAAGACGCCGGAGTGGGCCTGGCCGCTCACCGGTATCCGGCCCGAGCTGATCCGCGAGTCGGCGCGGTTCATCGCCTCGGCCCGCCCCGCCTCGCTCGTCCACCCCGGCCGGCACACCACCTGGACCGGGGAGGACACGCAGCGCGCCCGCGCCATGGCCATCCTGGCGGCGCTGCTGGGGAGCTTCGGCCGGCGCGGAGGCTACCTCGCCACCGGGAAGGTGTCGCTCGCCGGCTACCCGGTGAAGGCGCCGGTGCACGCGGTCCCGCCGCCGGCCGACAAGCCGAAGCAGGGCGGGTACCCGGTGGCCGACGAGGTGCTGGCCTCCGGCCTGTGCGACGCCACCAAGCCCGGGTTCGCCCCCTACGACATGAAGGCCTGGATCGTCTACGGCACGAACCTCATGCAGTCCCTGCCCGCCCCGCAGGAGACCATCAAGGCCATCCAGGCCCTGGATTTCCTGGTGGCCGTCGACGTGCTGCCGGCGGAGATCTGCGGCTGGGCCGACGTGGTCCTCCCCGAGTGCACCTACCTCGAGCGCGACGACGACCTGGCGGCCCCGCCGTGGAAGACGCCCTTCGTGGCCGTCCGGCAGGCGGCGGTGGAGCCCATGTACGACTCCCGGCCCGGGTGGTGGATCGCCAAGGAGATGGCGAGGCGGGTGGGTCTCGCCGAGTACTTCCCGTGGAAGGACGCGCGCGAGTTCGTGGACGCGCGGGTCCAGGCCTCGGGCCTCGACCTGGCGGCGCTGCGGCGCAAGGGAGCCCTGGTGGGGAAGCGCATCGCCACCTGCGAGGAGGAGGGGGCGGCCCCGCCCATCACCACCGAGGACGGGAAGATCCGCCTCTTCAGCGCCGAGCTCGCCAGGCTGGGGTTCGACCCGCTCCCGACCTTCTACCCGCCCGAGGAGGGCCCCCCGGGCCACTTCCGCCTGCTCATGGGGCGCGCCCCGACGCACACCTTCGGGCGCACCGCCAACAACCGCCTTCTGGCCGAGCCCTTCCCCGAGAACGAGGTCTGGATCAACGCCGACGCGGCCCGGGCGCTGGCGACGCCGGTCCGGAACGGGGACCGGGTCATGCTGGTGAACCAGGACGGCGTCAAGAGCGGCCCGGTCCGGGCCAAGGTCACCGAGCGCATCCGCGGCGACTGCGTCTACCTGGTGCACGGCTGGGGGCACACCGCCAGGGGGCTCCGCTACGCCCGCGGCCGGGGGGCGTCCACCAGCGCGCTGACCACCCGATACAAGGTGGACCCCATCATGGGCGGCACCGGCATGAACGTGAACTTCGTCCGCATCGAGCTCGCCGGGGAGGCCGCATGAAGAAGCGCTACGCCATGGCGGTGGATACCCGGCGCTGCGTCGGCTGCAACGCCTGCGTCATCGCCTGCAAGACGGAGAACGCGCTGCCCAGCGGCGGCTTCCGCGACTGGATCGTGCAGGAGACCCGGGGAACCTTCCCCGGCCTCTCGATGGAGATCCGCTCCGAG